>NZ_BLKW01000002.1:693617-1040426 GCF_010723305.1 Mycobacterium botniense
GCCCGCCGCCGAAGCGGCCCAGTACGTGAGGACGATGTCGGCTCCGGCGCGCCGAATGCTGGTCAACGACTCCACAGCGGCGGCGCGCTCATCGATCCAGCCGTTGGCTGCCGCGGCGGAAATCATCGCGTACTCCCCCGACACCTGGTAGGCCGCCACCGGCACCGGCGAGATCTCCGCCGCCGCGGCCACCACGTCTAGATATCCCAGCGCCGGTTTGACCATCACGATGTCGGCGCCTTCGGCGAGATCCAGCTCGATCTCGCGCAGAGCTTCGCGGGCGTTGCCCGGGTCTTGCTGATAGGTGCGCCGGTCACCGGAGAGGCTGCAGGCCACCGCATCCCGGAACGGGCCGTAGAACGCCGAGGCGAACTTCGCGGCATAGGCCAGGATTACCACATCGGTGTACCCGGCGGCGTCCAGGCCGCAGCGGATAGCACCCACCTGCCCATCCATCATCCCGCTCGGCGAAACCACATGCGCGCCCGATTCAGCTTGCGCCACAGCCAATTCGACATACCTAGCCAGGGTAGCGTCGTTGTCGACGCGGCCCTGCTCGTCGAGCACCCCGCAATGCCCGTGGTCGGTGAACTCGTCCAAACAGGTGTCGGCCATCAGCACGGTGGCATCACCCAGGTCCTTGGCCAGGTCCCGCAGCGCGACGTTGAGGATGCCGTCGGGATCGGTTCCGGCCGAGCCGACGGCGTCCTTGTCCTGTGCGCGGGGCACCCCGAACAGCATCAGCCCACCCACTCCGGCGGCGACGGCGTCGGCAGCCGCGGCGCGCAGCGAATCGCGGGTGTGCTGCACCACGCCGGGCATCGATGCGATCGGGTGCGGCTGGTCGATACCGTCCGCGACGAACATCGGGAGCACCAAATGCCTTGGCTCCAGCGAGGTTTGCGCCACCAGTCGGCGCATCGCCGGAGTCGAACGAAGCCGACGTGGACGCTGGGAGGGATACCCGCTGACTGTCATCGAGTGACGACCCGCTGCACCCGGTTCCGCCGTGCTTATCTCCGCCACTAGCGCCTGCGGCTCTTTTTGCGCGGCGGGGGAAGCGCGCCTTCGGCGCGCAGCCGGGCAGCGTGCTCTGCCAGCGCGTCGATCAGCGGCCCCACCGCGGCCACCTCGGGCTGCACGTCCACCCGCAGGCCGAATTCGGCGGCGGTCTCGGCCGTCTTGGGGCCGATGCACGCGACGATGGTGCGCGCGTGCGGCTTACCGGCGATGCCGACCAGGTTGCGCACGGTGGAGCTGGACGTGAAGCACACCGCATCGAATCCGCCGGTCTTGATCATTTCCCGGGTCTCCGCCGGCGGCGGGGCGGCTCGCACCGTCCGGTAGGCGGTGACGTCTTCGATCTCCCAGCCGCGTTCGCGCAGACCTTCGGCCAGGGTTTCGGTCGCGATGTCGGCGCGCGGCAGCAGCACCCGGTTCACCGGGTCGAAAACACTGTCGTAGGGCGGGAATTCGTCCAGTAACCCCAGCGAGGACTGCTCCCCGGACGGCACCAGCTCGGGGCTGACCCCGAACGCACGCACCCGGTCGGCGGTCGCCTCACCCACGCAGGCGATCTTCACACCGGAGAACGCGCGCGCGTCGAGCCCGAACTCGCTGAACTTCTCCCACACCGCACGCACCGCGTTGGTGGAGGTGAACACCACCCACTGGAAGCGCCCATCCACCAGACCCTTGACCGCACGCTCCATCTGCGCGGGACTGCGCGGCGGCTCGACCGCGATGGTGGGCACTTCGACCGGGATCGCGCCATAGGACACCAACCGCTCGCTCATCTCCCCGGCCTGCTCTTTAGTGCGCGGCACCAGCACCGTCCAGCCATACAGGGGCCGGCTTTCCCACCAGTTCAACTTGGCCCGGCTGGCCACG
Source organism: Mycobacterium botniense (assembly GCF_010723305.1). Taxonomy (NCBI): domain Bacteria; kingdom Bacillati; phylum Actinomycetota; class Actinomycetes; order Mycobacteriales; family Mycobacteriaceae; genus Mycobacterium; species Mycobacterium botniense. Next base: position 695,508 of record NZ_BLKW01000002.1, read on the forward strand.
GTCTTCCCGATGGTCACCACCAGCGGTCCGGTCAGTGGCCCCGCGGGATCGGTGCCGCCGACGGCGGCCGAATCGGTTAATCCGTGCAGGGTGGTCTCTACCGAACGCTGCTGGCAGGTGGTGCCGTGTGCGGTCACCACACAGGGTGTGGTTTCGGCCAGCCCGTAGTCGATCAGGGTGCGCGCCGCCTCGGGCAGATGCGACGCGGTGGCCTGCAGAATCAGCGGGCCCGGGGCGGCGGCCAGTGCTGCCCAGTCCACGTCGCCGCGCACGTCGGCAACCGTATGCGATGAGCCCAGCGGAAGGCCCGCGTAGGTCGGGACCGCGCTGGAGGGGGCCAGCCCGGGCACGATCTCAAACGGCAGATGGCTGCGCGCGACGGCGTTCAGCTCGGTGATGACCGCGTCGACCGACAGCGGGTCGCCGGCCACCAAGCGCACCACGTCGACGCCCGAACGGGCTTCCGCGGCGAGTATCTTGGCCACCTCACCCGGCTCCCCCAGGGCGGGGCGGATATCGGGCCCGCCCGGCGGCATTACTGCCGGGGTTTCCGCGGTGTCATGGTCGCCGGCAGCGCTGTCGGCGCTGTGGTGGCCGGCCGGCGCCGGGCCGGAGACCGGGGCCAGTTCGGTGCCGATCAGCGCCAGCACGGTGTCAGGCACATCGGGGTCAGTGAACACCAGCTCGGCCTGCGCGAGCACCGCGGCCGCCCGCGTGGTCAGCAGACCCGGATCGCCCGGACCGGAACCCACGAATGTGATACGACCCGGCTTCGGCTTACGCCCTCGCGTGTTCACTTGGCGAGTCATCTGTTTACTCCCAGTCACCTTCCCGCGCGGGGTGTTGCCGCGCGCTCGACATGAGCTCCCGTGCACCCAGTGCGAACAGCTCCGCAGCGACCGAGAGCCCCAGCTCTCGCGCCCGGCCGGGAGTGCCGGTGCCGGATGCGCGGATCACGTCAGATCCGTCCAGCGCCGCGACGCAGCCGCGTAGCGACAGCTCCTCGAAGACGCGGCCGTCTTCGTCGATGGACTCGACCACTTCGGCGATCGCGCCCACCGGTGCGGAGCAACCGGCCTCCAGTTCGGCGAGCAGGGCCCGCTCCGCGGTGACCGCCGCGCGGCTGTCCGGGTCGTCGAGTTCCGCCAACACCGCCGCCAGGTCGGTATCACCGGCACGGCATTCGACCGCGAGCGCACCTTGGGCCGGGGCGGGCAGCATCTGCACCGGATCCAGCGTCTCGGTGACATCATTGAGACGGCCCAGTCGGGCCAAACCCGCCCGGGCCACCACGATTGCGTCGAGATCACCGCTGCGTACCTTGTTCAACCTGGTATCTAGGTTGCCTCGTAGGGGGCGGATTTCCAAACCGAGACCCAATGCTCTAAGCTGTGCCACCCGCCGCGGCGACGAAGTCCCCACCACCGCGCCGGGGGGCAACTGCGCCAGCGCCAAACCGTCCCGCGCCACCACCGCGTCGCGGGGGTCGTCTCGCGGTGGTATCGCCGCGATGGTGAAGCGGGGATCCTCGGCGGTGGGCAGATCTTTGTGGGAGTGCACTGCCGCGTCGACCCGGCCCTCGTCGATGGCCGCCCGCAGCGCGGTGGTGAAAACACCCACGCCAAGCATGGCCACTGGTGCCGATGACCGGTCGCCCGCGGTGGTGATGGTGACCAGTTGCGCGGGGTGGCCCTTGGCGATCAGGGCGTCTCTGACAGCGGCGGCTTGGGTGGTGGCCAGCAGACTGCCCCGGGTCCCGATGCGGATCACGTCGGCCGAGCGGCTACTCAGCGGCGCTGTGTTTTCTGCTGCGCACACGGGTTGAAGCGTCGAATTCGGTTGCTGCAAGCGGCAATTCACCCGCGGTGGCGACGGCATCGACAGCGGTCTGGTCGAGTTCGAAAAGTTCACGCAGGGCTTCGGCGTAGCTGTCTCCGCCGGGTGAGCTGGCCAGCTGTTTGATCCGGACGGTGGGCGCGTGCAGCAGCTTGTCGACCACCCTGTGCACGGTGCGGGCCACCTCGTCGCGCTGGGCGTTGTCCAGCCCGGGCAGCCGGTTTTGCAGGCGCAGCAGCTCGGCTTCTACCACCTCGGCGGCGCGCTGACGTAGCGCGGTGACCGTGGGGGTCACCTCGGCCATCCGCTGCCCGGCCAGGTAGGTCGCGACCTCAGCGGCCACGATGTGGCGCGCGGCGTCGACATCGGTGGCCGCGGCGCGTGCGGACGGCTCGTGCTGGATGCGCTCCATGTCGATAACCCACACCCCGGGCAGGCCGGCCACCGCCGGATCGACATCACGTGGCATACCCAGGTCGCAGATCGCCAGCGGCTGGACTGCTTCGTCACGGCGCGCTGTCGCCAGCGCGTAGTGCACATCGGCCAGCGACACGACCGGGCGCACGGCGCCGGTACAGCTGACCACCACATCGGCGGCGGCGAGCGCGGCGGGCAGCCGGTCGAGGCTCAGCGCCTCGGCTCTGGTACCCGATTCGCGGATCTTGCGGGCCAGCCGCTGCGCCCGTGGCAGCGACCGGTTGACGACGTGGATGTGGCTGACACCGGCGCGGCTCAGGTGCGCCGCCGATAACGCGCCCATCGAGCCGGCACCGATCACCGTCGCCGTCTTGCCGTCCAGCCCGGCCATCCTGGCGGCGGCCATCCCCAGCGCGACCGAGACCACCGAGGCACCGGCAGCGTCGATCGCGGTTTCCGAGTGCACCCGTTTGCCCACGGCCAGGGCCCGTTGGGCCAGCTCGTGCAGCACCCGGCCCACGGTGCGGTGGGCCTCGGCGGTGGCGTAGGCTCGCCGCACCTGTCCCAGCACCTGCTGCTCGCCGATCACTGCGGAGTCCAAACCGCTGGCGACGGCGAACAGGTGCTCGACAGCAGCCTCCGCGTAGCGCACATAGGCGTGTTTGGTGAGGTCGGCCATGCTCATGCCGGAATGCTCGGAGAGCACCTGCCCGATCACCGAGAGGCCGCCATGGAATGCCTCCACGACGGCGTAGACCTCGACCCGGTTACACGTCGACAACATCATCGCCTCGGTGACCAGCGGGGACTGCAGCACCCGGTCGACGATCTTGATCTGATCGGATTCGTCGGTACTCAGTTGTTCCAAAACCGACACCGGCGCACTACGGTGCGAAACCCCGAAGAGCAGGACACTCACGGCAGCATCACCTGGCCTGCTCCCTTGCTCGCACCGATGGACTGCTGTCTACGGTAGACGTTTTCAGACGGGCTACCAAAACGTGTGCGTGCTCATCGTGCCGCCAGGTCCGCGCGCAGCCGGGCCTCGTCGACTTCCCAGTAGCTGTGCTCACGACCGTCGAGCAGGACCACCGGCAGGCGGTCGCCGAATTCGGCCCGCAGCCGGGGATTACCTGCCGCCGCAGCGTCATCGACGTCGGTGATGGACAGGTCGAAACCCAGTTCGGTGGCCAGTTCGGCCAGCCGGGCTCCCACCCGGGTACAGATCAGACACCCGGCGCGGGTCAGTAGCTCCACATGTGGCCGGCTCATGGTGACCAGTGTGGCACTGGTGACGCGCAGCCGGTTTCCACCTGGCCAGATAGGGTTGAACTGGCCGCGAAACGAGCACCGGCGACACGGCGGAAGGAGGTCCGTGATGGCGTCCACCCACCCCGAAAGCGGGCAGTCCGCCGGCGGCATCGAGCCGGGCCGCCCAGAGCCCGGGCGTGTTGACCTCGAATCGCTTGCCGGCTCCGCCAGCGCTGACCGGGCGCTTCACGATGTGCAACCCGCCGGCGAGGGCAGCGGTCCGCAGCCGCCGGTCGACCTGACCGCGGCGGCGTTTTTCGATGTGGACAACACGCTCGTTCAAGGCTCGTCGCTGATCCATTTCGGCCGCGGGCTGGCGGCGCGCAAGTACTTCAACTATCGCGATGTCCTCCGATTCCTCTACGCTCAGGCCAAGTTTCAGCTCCTGGGGGAAAACAGCGATGACGTCGCCGCGGGCCGGCGCAAGGCGCTGGCGTTCATCGAGGGACGCTCCACCGCCGAACTCCAAGCGCTCGGTGAGGAGATTTACGACGAGATCATCGCTGACAAAATCTGGGCCGGTACCCGCGAGCTGGCGCAGATGCATCTTGACGCCGGCCAGCAGGTGTGGCTGGTCACCGCCACGCCGTATGAGCTTGCGGTGACCATCGCGCGCCGGCTCGGGCTGACCGGGGCGCTGGGCACCGTCGCCGAATCGGTGAACGGAGTGTTTACCGGCAGGCTGGTCGGCGACATCCTGCACGGGCCCGGAAAGGCCCACGCCGTGCGATCGCTGGCGATCCGCGAGGGGCTCAACCTCAAACGCTGTAGCGCCTACTCCGACAGTTACAACGATGTGCCGCTGCTGTCGATCGTGGGCACCGCTGTGGCCGTCAACCCCGACGCTCGCCTGCGCAGCCTGGCGCGCGAACGCGGCTGGGAGATCCGCGACTTCCGGACCGCCCGCAAGGCCGCGCGGATCGGGGTGCCCTCGGCGCTGGCGCTGGGCGCCGCAGGCGGTGCCCTGGCTGCAGCCGTGTCGCGTCGCCACGAGCGCGGCTGACGCGCGAGTGGCGCACCGACCGCATCCAACCCCGTTGCCCATCAAGCGCTGATAAGCTGCCCGGCTGAGCCCCCACGCGAGCGGAGATCACCTGCATGACCGTCCCAGCAGAAGCCCGAGATCTCATCGGCAAGCATTACCGCCACCCCGACCACTTCGACGTTGGGCGCGAAAAGATCCGTGAGTTCGCGCGGGCAGTCAAAAACGACCACCCGGCACACTACGACGAAGCTGCTGCGGCCGAGGCGGGTTATCCCGCGCTGGTGGCCCCGCTGACCTTCCTGGCCATCGCCGGGCGACGTGTCCAGCTGGAGCTGTTCACCAAGTTCAACATTCCGATCAACATCGCCCGGGTGTTCCATCGCGACCAGAAGTTAAAGTTCCACCGGCCGATTTTGGCGCGCGACAGGCTGTACTTTGACGCCTACCTCGACTCGGTCATCCAATCCCATGGCACCGTCATCGCTGAAATCCGCAGCGAGGTCACCGACGCCGACGGTAAGGCGGTGGTGACCAGCGTCGTCACCATGATCGGGGAAGCAGCCGGCCAGGAGGCCGACGCTGCGACGACGGCGGCCGCGATTGCGTCGATCCGCAGCGGCGCCTAAGGTCGGCCGCTATGGCACAGCGGGCTGCTCAACCAGGGACCCAACTCAGACCGCACTTCGAAGACGTTCAGTCACATTACGACTTGTCCGACGAGTTCTACCGGCTTTTTTTGGATCCGACCCAGACCTACAGTTGCGCATACTTCGAGCGTGACGATATGAGCCTTGAAGAGGCCCAGCTGGCCAAGATCGATTTGTCGCTGGGCAAGCTGGGGCTGCGGCCGGGGATGACCCTGCTGGATGTCGGCTGCGGTTGGGGGGCCACGCTGAAACGCGCCGTAGAACGCTACGACGTCAACGTGATTGGCCTGACGTTGAGTAAAAACCAGGCGCAGCACGTGCAGAAGATGTTCGACGAGATGGATACGCCTCGCACCAGGCAGGTCCGGCTCCAGGGATGGGAGCAGTTCCACGAACCCGTTGACCGGATCGTCTCGATCGGCGCGTTCGAGCACTTCGGCTATGACCGCTACGACGACTTCTTCACGATGGCCTATCAGGTGCTGCCGGCCGACGGCGTCATGCTGCTGCATACGATCGTGCTGGCCAGCTCCGCAGAGGTCGAGCAGCGTCAGCTGAAAATGACGATGAGCCTGCTGCGGTTCGTCAAATTCATCATGGACGAGATCTTCCCCGGCGGGCGCTTGCCGCAGGTGTCGCTGGTCACCGAGCACGCGACCAGAGCCGGTTTCGAGGTCGCCAGAGTGCAGCCGCTGCGGTTGCACTACGCCCGCACCCTGGACTGCTGGGCTGCTTCATTGCGGGCACACAAGGATCAAGCGATCGCGATCCAGTCCGAAGAGGTCTATGAGCGCTACATGAAATACCTGACCGGCTGCGCTGACCTGTTCCGCACGGGCTACACCGATGTCTGCCAGTTCACCTTGGTGAAAAAGCCCGCAGCCTGAACGCGGCCGAACGCTGTCCGGACGGAGAAATCAGCCGAGGAAAATGTTGCGCCGATTAGCCAGTAACCGATAGAGCGTCTGCTGGATGGTCTCCCGGACCTGATCGGTCAACTCGAAGGTGACCATCGGATCCTCGGCGTCGCCGGGCTGGTAACTCGCGGTGGAAATCGGCTCACCGAAAGCGATGTACCACTTCGACGGCAGCGGCACCAACCCGGCCGGACCGGCGAGTGGAAACAGTGGGGTGATCGGGAAGTAGGGCAGCCCGAACAGCCGCGCCAGGAGCTTGACATCGGCGAGCATCGGATAAATCTCTTCGGAGCCCACGATCGAACACGGCACGATCGGCGCCCCGGTGCGCAGCGCAGCCGACACAAACCCGCCCCGGCCGAATCGCTGGAGCCGGTAGCGGTCTTTGAAGTGTTTACCCAAGCCCTTGTAGCCCTCCGGGAACACCGCCGTCAGCTCGCCCGCGGCCAACAGCCGGTGCGCATCGGTCGCGCATGCCAGGGTGTGGCCGGCCTTGCGGGCGGTTTCGCCGATGACGGGTAGGTCGAACACCATATCGGCAGCCAGCAGCCGCAGGTCGCGGTGCGCCGGATGTTCGTCGTGGACCGCCACCGAGACCATCAGCCCATCCAGCGGCAGGACCCCGGCGTGGTTGGCCACCACCAGGGCAGCACCGGTGTCGGGCAGGTTCTCCACACCGCTGACTTCGACACGGAACCAGGACTTGAAGAAGAACCTCAGCAAAGGGCGCACGATGGCGTTGTTGAAGTGCGGATCGAACCCAAACTCATCGACGCTGTAGTCGCCGGTCAGTCGGCGCCGTAAGAATTCGGCAACCACAGCCACGTGCGCAGCCACGTCGTTGCCGGCTGCCCCGGTCGCCGATACCGCCTGCCGGCGCTGATCGATCTCGTGCACCACCGCAGCGATTTGCTCAGTGGAGGCGCGGCCATCGGGATCGGAGAGCAGAGAAGGATGACGGCGCGACGCGTCGGCACGTTGACTCGCGCGCCGCTGCGCCGCCGCACGCCCTGAATTCGTGTGTAACGGAATAACTTTGGCTCTGGTCTCGCCAGCCACGATTATTTACCTAACCCCGCCCCATAGCATTGGTTTTCGGCGCTCCCAGCGTTGCGCTGCCGCCACCGCCCGACCCTCCAAGGATCGTACCCACTGCGGGTCGATTATGGGAGTCAGACCTCGACCGCGAACATAATCGTCGAAGGCCTCGGCCGTCGTCCACTTCGGGTGGTAGCCAAGCTCTTCCCGCATCCGGGTGGTATCCATCACCCGGCCGAAACTCAAATAGTCGAGCTGGTCGCGGTTGATCTCGGTATAGCGATTAGCCCGTCTCAGCGAATCAAGCGCCCAGACCGCGAACCCGGGTATCGGCAAGGGGATGCGGCCCGCACGCCGGATCGCCTGCGACAGCATGATGATGCCGTCAGCGCCGATGTTGAACGTCCCGGACTTGCCGGCCATAACAGCGCGCTCCAGGGCGCCCAGCGCATCTTGTTCGTGGAGCAACTGCAACCGCGCGTCGCGCCCGACGATCGTCGGGACCAGCGGCCCGGCCAGGTAACGCGACAAGGTGGTGTCCATCGCCGGGCCGATCATGTTGGCCAGCCGCAGAATGGTCACCGCGATGTCAGGCCGGCGCCGGCCCAGCCCACGCGCATAGCCTTCGATATCGAGGCTGTCTTTGGGAAAACCCTGGCGAAACGGGCGCCGACTGCTGCTGTCCTCGGTGAACACCACCGGATCGCGGGCGCTCGAGCCGTAGACCTCCGAGGTCGACTTGAGCACCACGCGGCGCACCGACGGCGCCTTGTGGCAGGCCGCGAACAGCTGCATCGCGCCCATCACGTTGAGTTCTTTCAGCGCCGCGCCGCTACCGGCCCGCGGCGCATACGACGCCGCCGCGGCGTGCACCACGGTATCCACGTTATTGTTTCGAATTACCTTGAGGATAAAGGGATTCCGAATATCCGCCCGGACAAACTCGGCACGGCCCATGCGACGCATCATGTCTTTGCTCGGCGCGACCGCGTCCACCGCAATCACCCGGTTGATCAGCGGGTTTTGCGCGAGCCGCGCCGTCAGGTAACCGCCGAGAAACCGGCACGCCCCGGTGACCAGCACGACTTTGGGGTGGTGAGCGCTGTCCGTGTGGCCGCCGGTCCCATTACCCGTCTGTTCACCCGACAAACCCATCTCGATAGCGTACCGGCGAGGAGAAACAACCTCGTTACCGCCGAGTGACAGACGCGTGCAGAGGTTACTTACCGAGTTTTCTGCGCTGCACCCGGGTGCGGCGCAGCAGTTTGCGGTGTTTCTTCTTCGACATGCGTTTACGGCGCTTCTTGATGACTGAACCCATAGACTCCGCTACCTGAACTGTGGCCGGCTCGTGGAAATGACCCGGTCACTTTACCTGGCCTCCCAGCTGCAACACCAAAACGCCCGGCGACGGTAGTCGCCGAGCCGCACCGTGGACCTGATGTGCACGTGACGAGCAGAGCTTCGGGGCGGTCCCGCCAACCGACCGCGCCCCCGTGGCTCAGCCCGCGTCGAAATAGGAGGTCTCCAGCATGTCGTGCACGGCCTTGGCGTGCACCCGGAAGGACCGCCCGACACGAACTGCCGGCAGTTCCCCGCTGTGCACCAGCCGATACACCGTCATCTTGGAGACCCTCATCAACGCCGCCACCTCTGCCACGGTGAGAAACTGTGTTCTTGTTGGCTGGCCGTCAGCAGAACTGGTGTCCCGCGCCGTTTTACCGCCGGAAGAATCTCGCCCCGATGGCCCGTTCGTAGACGTCATCGCAACCCATTCCAATCAGGCACGCACATCCCAGCGGCTTCCCCTCCGCTGGCACCTATACGCGCATACAACCTGGAGAATAGCGGGACTCGTGGGGTTATTGCGACGGGTGGGGGAATAATCTGTACAAATTTTGTGAATTACTCCGATGTAATTCTCAGCTCCTCGGACCGCATTTTTGCGGCCCGAACAGCAGCGTCGATCGTCGCACGAAAACCGCCGCGTTCGAGTTCGCGCAGCCCGGCGGCGGTCGTCCCGGCTGGTGAGGTGACGGTCGCGCGCAGCTGAGTCGCGGTGGTGTCTATGCCGGGGCCCGGCGGCGCGTCACCAGGGGATTGCTGTTCCATCCGCTCCAGCAGCATCGCGGCCGACCCCGCCAGGGTCTGCGCAACCAGTTCAGTGGCCACCCGCCGGCTCAGACCGACCCCGACAGCGGCGTCGATCAGCGCTTCAACCATCAGAAAAAAGTACGCCGGACCGGAGCCGGATACCGCCGTTACGGCATCCAGTTGTGATTCCGCCACCGTCAGCACGTCGCCAACGGCCTCAAACAGGGCACACACATCGTTGAGCTGCTCAGAAGTCGCGAAGCGGCCCTTAGCCAGGGCGGTCACTCCTGCGCCGACCAGGATCGGCGCATTGGGCATCGCCCGCACCACCGCCGTCCCGGCCGGCAGCTTGGACTCGAAGTATGCCGTGGTGACACCTGCCACGACGGTGATGTAGACCTGTTCGTCGTCGGCCTGGGCGGCCGCGTCGGCGATCTCCCCGATCACCGATTCCACATCGGAGGGCTTGACCGCCACGATGACGAACGCCGCATTCTCCACCGCATCGCCCACCGCTGTCACTCGCACCGAGTAGGTTTGCGCCAGGTACCGGGCACGATCGGCCACCCGTTCGGCCACCACCAGGTCTTTGACCTGCCGCCCGGATCGCAGCAGACCCGAGAGCAGGGCCTCACCGATACTGCCGCCGCCGATGATCGCGATTCTGGCCATGCCGGCAAGCATCGCAGACGGATCCCGGGCGATCGCAAGCGCGGCGCAGCCGCGCGCCGCGGGTCGCCCGCCACCACCCGCGGTTAGCGAGGCGGCACCATCGCCAGCTGCCGGGTCTGCACAACCAGGCGCCCGTCACAGTCGACCACAATGTGATCTTCGTCGAACCAGTCCTGCCCGATCTGCAAGCATGTGCACACCACCCGCAGCCAGCCGTCGGCCGGCAGTGCGCGCAGATATGCGGTGAGCTGCACGGTCGGCGCCCAGCCGGTACGGCCCACCGCGAAGCTCACCGGCGCTGACACGTCGCCGCACATCAACGCGAACAGTGCATCCGGCGCCACGCCGCGCGGGCGCACCCACATCTGGATCATCGGCGGGCGCCCGTCGGTACTGGGCTGCAGCGTCGACACCACCGGGCGCACATCGCAGCCGGCGGCCAGATGCACCAGGCCGGACATCGGGTGACCGGGGCCGATTGGGGCGACCTCGTCGGGCGGATCCGGTGGCATCAAATCCACCACCGGGTTGGCCGCCAACAAGGGCCCGCGGGCCGGGTGCCCCGCCCGGTGCAGCCGGCCCGGAAGCCCAGCTCGGGTGGTTTGCGGGCCGGCGTCGTCACGCGGACCGAAATGCTCTGGTTCACCGAGCGTGACCACCGCGTGCACCGCGGTTCGCCCGCCCTGTGTGAGTTCGACATCCACCACGCTGATCCGCCGCCCCCGTTTGCGCATCGACGTCGCCAGCCGCATCGGGCCGGGATCGGGCGCCCACAAAAAGCTTGCCGACACCGCAACCGGTTGCACTCCTGCAGCACCCGGGCCTGATTGCCCGGCCCCCGCTGCGGATGCGACCCGGCCCGCGGCGTCACCGGGTGCGCGGGCGTAGGCTGTCCGGGCGGCGTTTGCGCACAATGCCAGCATGGCGCCGCCATGCACCTTGGGCCCAATGGTCCAGTGTTCGTTGAGCTCCGCGTCGAAGACGGCGTCGGCGCTGCCCGCACCTGGGTCGACCTCACGCAACGCCATCGCCGTGGTGAACAACGGGTACATCGGGCTCCTCAGCGCATCAGATGGGTGCGGGCGAACTGCAGCGACTCGGCCAGCATGGCTTCGCGTTCCCGCGCCGACCGAGCGCTAGAGGTACTTACCTCCAAGATCACGTGGCCGGTGAAATCGCCGGTGGCCAGCAGCTGGCACACTTCGACAGTGGGCTGCGTGCCGCGTCCCGGTACCAGGTGTTCGTCGACCGGCAGCCCGCTGCCGTCGCAGAGGTGCAGATGCACCAGTCCCGAACCCATCCGCGCGGCCATGTCCAGTGCATCAGTGCCCGCTGTTGCGGTATGCGACAGATCAAGCGTGTAGTGCGCGTGGTTGCCGTCGAGCGGGTCGTAGGACGGCGCGAACGCCGAAATCGCCGGGCCCGGACCGCCGCCCCGCTTGCGCATCCGTTCCCTGGACTGCCCGGCCCGGAAAAACCGGTCGGCCCGAAACGGGAACATGTTTTCCACTGCCACCAGTACGTCACTGGAGGCTTCCAGCGCGGCTACCTGCTCAGTGAATCCCTCCGCGTAGCGGCGCTGCCACCGAAACGGCGGATGCACCACGACGGTCTGGGCGCCCAGCTGTTCAGCGGCGCGCACACTGCGCTCCAGCTTGGGGATCGGATTGGAGCCCCAGACCCGCTGCGAGATCAGCAGACACGGCGCATGCACCGACAACACCGGCACGTTGTAGCGCCGCGACAACTTCTTGACGGCACCGATGTCCTGGCTGGCGGATTCTCCCCACACCATCAGCTCGACCCCGTCGTAGCCGAGCCGGGCGGCGTACTCAAAAGCGGCCTCGGCCCTCAGGGGATAGACCGAGGCCGTCGACAGGCCGACCTTGATCGCTGGACGCACTGCGCTACGCGGGCGATCAGCCCGACTGCAGCAGCGCCAACGGCCCCAATGTGACCAACGCCCCCACTGCTACCGCGATCAACGTGCTGGCGATGTCTTCGGTTCTGCGCACTATTCGCACCCCGACCACCAGGCCAAGGATGACCAGCACCGAAAGCACCAGCGCCACAATGTTGTTCCATCGCCACAGTTGGTCAAAGGCGATGAACAAGCCTGCGCCGAACGCCACCGCCAGAATCGACTGCAGCACGATCAGGCCACCGCGCAACAGTGTTTCGGTTCTGCTGGGCCATTCGTAGACACCCTCGACATCGCCGCCGCTGTCGCCGTGGTCCACGTCGGCGTCGGCGGCCAGTTCCTCGGTGTCCGCAAGCTTGTCGGCGGCTCCCAGGCGGATGCGACCGGTGCCCCCGATACCACCCAACAGCCGACCTACCGGAGCGCGCAAGTAGGAGCGCACGTAGGCCGAATCCTCGGTGGCCGGTTCGGCTTCGCGCACGTCCGTGTCCATCACATCCACCGGGATGTCGGCGTAATTCTCCAGCGGGTCAGGACTCATCCGCTCAGCACCCGATGGCGGCTCGTCGTCACGATCATCGTCCGGCTCCGCGCCCAGCGGCAGCGACCGCAGGTAACGACTGCGCAGCAGACCGGAGTCGGCTCCCGCCGGCGTCGATTCGGTCCAGCGCGACTGGGATTCGGGCCATCCCCCGCTCTCGGAGTGGTCGGGATCCGGCACCGGTTCGGGACGCTCGTCGGGCACCGGTTCGGCGAGCCGGGGAGCCCCGTTGGCGCGGTGGCTATGCGCAGCCGGGCCCGGCCGGGTGGTCTCGTCATGGTGATCCTCGCGGCCGACGACCGGGATTTCGCCGGTCAGTTCGGCGACCGTCACCGCATCGCTGTTGCCGCGCCGCCGACGCCGCCGCCCGGTCACCGGGGGAGCGCCGATTGTTCCGTTCCTGGCCAGTAACTCAGCCACCGAAATCGGCCGGGTGGTGGAGGTCTGGGTGTCGGAATCGGGTCCAGTCATCGTTTGTCGCCTCTCGATCGGTCAACCGCGGTCCGATCAACAACTTGGCTTCCAGCATCGCGCATGGAAGTCTCCACGAGGGCGTTTCCGTCAGCTTCGCTGTCGAGTTTGCGCAAGATGAGACCCTCCCGCAGGGCCCACGGGCAGATCTCGACTGTTTCTAACGACAGCGCTCGCATACTTGCCTCTGCCACCAAAGCACCCGCCACGATCTGTGGCGCCCGCTCGGCGCTCACCCCTTCCAGTTCTGCACGGTCAGCGGTCGTCATCCTAGAGATGAAAGATATGAGTTGTCTGAGGCCGCTGGCGGTTAATGTCCTTTTCACGCGGGGACCCGCCGCCGACGGCGCCGCGCCGGTGAGACGCGCCAGTGACCGGAAGGTCTTCGACGTCGCCACCGCGAGTTCGGGGCTGCCGGCTTTCAGCACGGTCGCGGCGGCGTCGGCCAGCTCGGTGTCGAGCCAGTCCCGCAGCATGGCGACCCGACGTCGGCCGGGCGGATCGTCGGGCAGCCACTCCCGGGTCAGGCGTCCAGCCCCCAATGGCAGCGACAGCGCCACCTCGGGCTCCTCGTCGACACCACTGGACAACTCCAGCGAGCCGCCGCCAATGTCCAGGTTGAGGATTCGCCCCGCGCTCCATCCATACCAGCGGCGCACGGCCAGAAACGTCAGCCGCGACTCATCGACACCGCCCAGCACCTGCAGGTCGACTCCGGTCTCGGCGCGCACCCGGGCCAAGACCTCCTCGGCGTTCGTCGCGTCACGAACTGCGGACGTAGCGAAGGCCATCAGCTCGGCGCAGCCCGAGCTGACCGCGATGGTGGCGAACTCGTCGATCGTCGCGATCAGTTTGTCCGCCCAGCGCCGTGTGATCTTGCCGGAGCTGTCGATGGTTTCGGCCAGCCGCAGCGTTGCTTTCGTCGAACTCATCGGCGTCGGATGACCCCCGCGGCGGGCGTCGACCACCAGCAGATTGACTGTGTTACTGCCCACGTCGAGCACGCCTAGTCGCACGAAACACCACCTTACGGCTGGGGTTGGGGGTAGCGGAAACGTAGCTCGGGTCGAGCGGGCCGCCGGCCTCACACTGGTCTACCGTGGGGCATTGTGGCAACCCCGCAGCCCGACCCGCCGCGAGAGGTCGAATTGGATTTCGCTCGCGAATGGGTGGAGTTCTACGACCCCGACAATCCCGAGCACCTGATCGCCGCCGACCTCACGTGGCTGCTGTCCCGCTGGACATGTGTGTTCGGCACGCCGGCCTGCCGCGGCACGGTCGCCGGGCGGCCGCATGACGGGTGTTGCTCCCATGGCGCGTTTTTGTCCGACGACGACGACCGTGCCCGCCTCGACGACGCCGTGGCGCAGCTGACCGAGGATGATTGGCAATTCCGCGATAAAGGTCTGGGGCGCAAGGGTTATCTGGAACTCGACGAGTACGAAGGTCAATCCCAGTGGCGCACACGCAAATACCAGGGGGCATGCATTTTCTTGAATCGGCCCGGGTTCAAGGCAGGTCCCGGCTGTGCGCTGCATACCGCAGCACTTCGGCTCGGTGTGCACCCGCTGACCATGAAACCTGACGTCTGCTGGCAATTGCCGCTGCGGCGCAGCCAGGAATGGGTGACTCGACCCGACGGCAGCGAAATCCTCAAGACCACCATTACCGAATACGACCGCCGCAGCTGGGGTGCAGGGGGGGCTGACTTGCACTGGTACTGCACCGGTGATCCGGCCGCCCACAGTGGCGCCAAGCAGGTGTGGGAAAGCCTGGCCGCCGAACTCACCGAGCTGATCGGTGAGAAGGCCTACGCCGAACTGGCGGCGATGTGCAAGCGGCGCAGCGCCTTAGGGCTCGTCGCGGTTCATCCGGCGACTCGGGCGGCCGGATAGCGCATCGTCGCGGCTGCGTCCGGTGGCGCACCGTCGGGCACCGGGGTGCACGCCGTGAGCCACATCAGCACGGGGTTCGCCGGAGTCTATGCACCCCCGAAGCGGTAGCTCATGCGATATCACGCGCCGGAGGCGCGTTGATAGGACTCGACCATGCGCAGCGCGCTGGCCTGCAGGTATGCCTCGACCGCCGCCGTGGCCGCGGCGGCGTCCCCCGCCGTCACAGCCTCGCTGATCGCGCGCAGCTCGGCCACCACCGCGTCCGCGTCGTCGTAGGCCCCGGTGAGCTCATGCTCACGTCCGCCGAAAGCCTGTTCGACCCAGCGGTAGAGCAACCCGAGGGCGCGGTTGCGGGTGGCATGGATGAGTACACCGAAGAAGGCGAGGTCGGCGGCCTGCCGTGCCGCGGACGTGTCCGCGGACTGGGCGGCGTCCAGCGCCTCGCGCAAGGCGCGGGCGTCGTCGAGAGTGCTTCGCTCGGCGGCCAACCGCCCGATCAGGGCGCCGAACGCCGTGCGGATCTCCAGCAACTCGGTGAGAAAGTCGGGGCCTAATTTGCGCACCAGCGTCTCCACCACCGCGGGATGAGTAAGACGCTGGGGGTCACGCACGACGTTGCCGCTGCCCTGGCGAGCTTCGATCAGCCCCATGTGCTGCAACCGGGCCAGACCCTGCCGCAACGAGGTGCGGTTAACGCCGAGCCACTCGGCCAGCTCCCGTTCCGGCGGCAGCGTCGAACCGGGCGGGAAGTGGCCGTCGAGGATGGCGTCGGCGAGCGAGGCCGCGATCTGTTCATCCAGACGCTGGCGCTCAGGTCGCCGAATCGGGCTTGACTGGTTCATTGGCTCAACCAATATAGTGAGCGGGTGTGGGACGCGTCGACCGTTCGTCCGAGACAGCGACGCGCGAGCGGAGGTCACTGAATGCGTGGCGATGTCGATCTGGCCGCCGCGCCGTGCTGGCGGGGTGAATTCGGCCGCCTGGAAGTCTGGTACGCCACCGTGTCAGACCCGCTGACCCGGGCCGGGCTGTGGGTGCACTGCGAAACGGTGGCACCCATCCCGACGGTGGGAAAGTCTCCCTACGCGCACGGCTGGGTCACCTGGTTTCCCGCCGATGGCCCGCCGCGCACCGAGCGTTTCGGTCCCGAGCCCACCCGCCCCGCGACCGGCCCCATGTGGTTCAGCGCCGCGGGCGTGCGGGCCGGGCCCGAGGAACTGGTTGGGCAGGCGGGGTCGCTATCCTGGCAGCTGCGCTGGCGGGACCCCACCGCGCCGCTGTGGACGTTTCCGCGGGTTGCCTGGGAGCGTCAGCTGCTGCCGGGCGCTCAGGTCGTGATCGCTCCGACCGCCGATTTCACCGGGTCGGTGACCGTGGGTGAGCTCACCCACCGGGTCAGCGGATGGCGCGGCGGTGTCGCGCACATCTACGGGCGGGGCAACGCCAAACGTTGGGGATGGATTCACGCCGACCTCGGGGGCGGTGATGTGCTGGAGGTGGTCACCGCGGTGTCGCACACCCCGGGGCTCCGGCGGCTGACGCCGATACCGTTCGTCCGATTCCGCATCGACGGAAATGACTGGCCGGAAATGGGTTTGCCGTCACCGCGGATACGAACAACGCTGGGGCTCCGGCACTGGCAACTGGAAGGGCGGATCGGCAGACGTCATGCGCTCATCCGCGTTGATCAGCCCGAAAATCGTTGTGTGAGTTTGGGATACACTGACCCCGACGGCGCCAGTGCGGTCTGCACCAACACCGAACAGGCCGACATTCACATCGAAATCGGCGACCGGCGCTGGTCGGTGCTCGGCACCGGCCACGCCGAAGTCGGCCTGCGCGGGACCGAGGCGCCCGCCATCAATGAAAGGACTCCGGCATGAGTTTTCTGTTCGATCCGCCGATGCTCGTTGCCTCCGGCGTGCTCATCGAACGTGCCCTGCCCGAAGAGCAGCGCGACGTCGCCGAGGCCGCCACCCTCGGCGTGTTCTTCGGCAGCTCGTTCGGGTTGTACCACAACGTGCCCGGTCTCGGGCTGCTGTGGCGGCCGTTCCGCGCCCGCAACGGGCGCGACTTCATGTGGAACAGCGGAGTTTTCGGTGTGAACACCGATAACCTCGGCTGGCCGATGCATGCGTTGGCGGGCACGATCTTCGCGACCTACCCGTTTTTCCTCAAGCTGGGCCGCCGGATCGGGCGCCGATTCGCGTCCCAGCCATGAGCCGGCTCGTCGACCGGCTCACCGGCGCGTTCGGCGCCGCGCTGCTGCCCCAGGAATATGGCGGCCCGCACCCGGATCAGCTCGCGCAGCGGGTCGATCGCTACCTGACACAGCTGCCGGCGACGTCCCGGGCTGCGGTGCGCGCCGGATTGCTGTCGTTGGCGGCCGCCAGCTATCTGACAACCGGACGGTCGCTTCGGCGGCTGAGCCCGGAGGCACGCGTGAAGCTGCTGGGCCGGGTAGCCTCACTCGGCCCGGATGCCGGCGCGGCTGTTGAGGGACTCAAAGCCCTTGTGCTGCTGGCTAACGGCGCCGATACCTACGCGCCGGAACTGCTTGCCCGCGCCCAAGAGCACGACGTCGCCCGTCCCGACGCGACGCTGGATGTGGTTGCGTCGGCGGCGGTCCCGTCGGTGCTGACCGCCGATGCGGTGATCGTCGGCTCCGGCGCCGGGGGCGCGATGGCAGCCCGCACCCTGGCCCGCGCGGGCATGCGCACCGTCGTGCTCGAGGAGGGCCGGCGCTGGACCGTCGAGGAGTTCCGCACCCGCCACCCCATCGACCGCTACGCCGGGCTGTACCGCGGGGGCGGGGCCACCGTCGCACTGGGCCGCCCGGCGGTCGTGCTGCCCATCGGCCGGGCTGTTGGCGGGAGCACCGTCGTCAACTCCGGCACCTGCTACCGGCCGCCGCGAAGCGTTCAGCAGCGCTGGCGCGACCAGTTCGGGCTGGCACTGGCCGATCCGGCCCGGCTGGGCGGCTACCTTGACGAGGTCGCACACACCCTGCAGGTCGCCCCGGTGCCGCTGGAGATCATGGGCCGCAACGGGCGTCTACTGCTCGACGGCGCGGCCGCGCTGAACTGGCGCTCAGCACCGATCCCGCGCAACGCTCCCGGCTGCGACGCGTGCTGCCAGTGCGCGATCGGCTGTCCGCGCAACGCCAAATTCGGTGTGCACCTCAACGCGCTGCCGCAGGCGTGCACGGCCGGCGCCCGCATCATCTCGGAAGCCCGCGTCGAACGGGTGCTGCACGACAGCGGCCGCGCCCGCGGTGTGCGGGCGCGGCGGCCCGACGGCACCGCGCTCGACGTGCTCGCCGACACGGTCGTGGTCGCCGCGGGAGCGACCCAGACGCCGGGACTGTTGCGGCGCAGCGGTTTAGGCACGCATCCACGGCTGGGACGCAACCTGGCGCTGCATCCGGCGGTCGCAGTCGCCGGGCGCTTCGACGACGACGTCTACGCGTGGCGCGGGGTGCTCCAGAGCGCGGCCGTCGACGAGTTACACGAGTCCCACGGCGTGTTGATCGAGGCAACCTCCACTCCGCCGGGTATGGGGTCCATCGTTTTCCCCGGCTACGGCGCCGAGTTGCTGGGATGGCTGGATCGGGCGGCACAGGTCGCGACAGTCGGTGCGATGGTGGCCGACCGCGGTGTCGGCCGGGTGGTCACCGTCCGCGGCGACACCCTGCTGTTCTACAACATCACCCCCGCCGACCGGGCCAAGCTCATGACCGCGATCGAGGCCATGGGTCAGCTGCTGTTCGCCGCCGGTGCGGTCGAAGTGCTCACCGGCCTGCCCGCGGCGCCGACGGTGACGTCGCTGCCGGCGCTGCGAGACGTGCTGCGCCGGACAAACCCGAACAGCTTGCACCTCGCGGCTTTCCATCCCACCGGCACCGCGGCCGCTGGCGCCGATGAGCAACGCTGCCCGGTCGACGAGAGTGGCCGGCTGCGCGGCGCGGACGGAGTATGGGTCGCCGACGCGTCGATTTTGCCCAGCTGCCCCGAGGTCAACCCGCAGATGTCGATCATGGCGCTGGCCTTGGCAGTCGGTGACGACGTGGTCGCCGCACGCGCAGGATAACCGGCGACGCCGGGACCGGCCGTTTCATAAGCGTCGCCGCTCTGCTGAGCGCCTAGCCCTCCAGCTTGTAGCCCAGCCCGCGCACCGTCACCAGGTGCACCGGGTTAGCCGGGTCCGCTTCGATCTTGGACCGCAGCCGCTTGACGTGCACGTCGAGTGTCTTCGTGTCGCCGACGTAGTCCGCGCCCCACACCCGATCGATCAGCTGCCCGCGCGTCAGCACCCGCCCACTGTTGCGCATCAGGTATTCGAGAAGGTCGAATTCCTTGAGCGGCAACATAATCGGCTTTCCATTCACTGAGACGGTATGCCGCTCAACATCCATGCGCACCGGCCCGGATTCCAGGATCCCGTCAGCGACGTCAGAGTCGTCCTCCCCGCCGCGGCGCAGCACCGCGCGAATCCGGGCGATCAGTTCGCGCGCCGAATACGGCTTGGTCACATAGTCGTCGGCACCCAGCTCCAGGCCGACCACCTTGTCGATCTCACTGTCCCGGGCGGTCACCATGATCACCGGCACGCTGGACCGGGCACGCAGCTGTTTGCACACGTCGGTACCCGACATGCCCGGCAGCATCAAGTCGAGCAGCACGATGTCGGCGCCGGACCGGTCGAACTCGGCAAGCGCGGACGGCCCGTCCGTCACCACCGTGGCCTCAAAGCCCTCCTTGCGCAGCAGAAATGCCAGCGGATCAGCCAGCGACTCCTCGTCCTCCACGATCAGCACGTTGGTCATCGGCGCCACTCCTTTTCATCGCTTCGCTCTGCATCGTCGTTGGCGCGGGTCATCGGCGCCACTCCTTTTCATCGCTTCGCCTCTGCGTCGTCATCGGCTTAGTTCTTCCTCTCGTTGCGAGCTGACAGGCCGCAGATCGCGCTCCGAAGGCTGGTCGGCTTCCTCAGCGACCTCCGGATACACCGGGATGGACAAGGTGAACGTCGACCCGGTCCCCGGCTGGCTCCACAGCCCGATGCTGCCGTTGTGGTTGGCGGCGACGTGTTTGACGATCGCCAAGCCCAGCCCACTGCCGCCGGTGGCTCGCGAACGCGCCTTGTCTCCCCGGAAGAAACGCTCGAACACCCGCTCCTGGTCTTCGCGGGCAATGCCGATACCCCGATCGGTGACCGCGATCTCGACGAAGTCGCCGCGCCGGCGGCGGCTGATCGTCACCAACGACCCGCGCGGCGAATACGCGATCGCGTTGGACACCAGGTTGGCCAACGCGGTCACCAGCAAGCTTTGATTGCCCAGCACCCGCAAACCGCTCGGTGCATCTGTGCGCACCTCGATATCGGCATTGTCAGCGGCCACCTTGTGGCGCGAAATCGCTTCCGAAACAACGGTGTCGACATCCACGTCGGTCATATCGGGCAGTCGCTCCGCGCCCTGCAGGCGAGACAGTTCGATCAGTTCGCCAACCATCCCGCCCAGCCGGTTGGCTTCGACGAGCACTTTTTCACCGAAGTGACGCACGGTGTCGGGATCGTCCGCGGATGCCAGCAGCGCTTCAGCGAGCACGGCCATGGCGCCGACCGGTGTCTTGAGCTCGTGGCTGACATTGGCCACGAAATCACGCCGCGTCGCCTCCATGCGGGCGTACTCGGACTGGTCGTAGGCGAAAACCACGGCGAACCGGCGGTCTTCTTCGCTCAACAGTCGGGCTTGGCCGTGGACCAGCAACCCGGAGCGGCCGGCGGCCCCGCGCTTACCCGGCGACAGGTCGAATTCGACATCGTCGCCGGCCAACGCCTGCTGCGCCGCTTTCCAGGCCTGCTCATCGAGCTGACGGTCGCGCACCAACCCCAGCTCCCGGGCGCGATCGTTGAGGTAGACCACGTCACGATGGGCATCCACCACCGCGGTGCCGGTCGGCATCAGCGCGACGATGCGCTGCAACATCTGTCCGACGGTGATCCCGGCCCGTTCGGCCGCCATCCGCTGCTGTCGCTCGACGATCCGCGGCGCCAACCGGGTTCCGGCGGCCAGACCTACGGCCAATGCCAGCAGAGACGAAACCCCGGCCAGCAACAGCGCCGAGAACACAGTCACGTGCAAATCCTACAAATCCTGGTGCACGCCCACCCAGCGCCGCGCGGCCAAAACCGGGCATGTCACAGCGCGCCAGCAAAGTATTCGGCCACTGTTCATCCAGTGTTTGCCGTGATGTCCGCCGCCGCGAAGCCGGCCGGCGCGGCTCCGGCCGAGGCAACAGCCCGACGCGGACCGATCTTATGCGCCTTGGCTGGCCACCGCGGCGGCACCGGCGGCGGCGGCCTCCGGATCGAGATAGCTGCCGCCGCGCATGATCGGCTTCAGCTCCGCGTTCAGGTCGTAACGCAGTGGTACGCCGGTGGGGATGTTCAGCCCCACCACCTCCTGCTCGGACATGTCGTCGAGGTATTTGACCAGGGCACGCAGCGAGTTGCCGTGCGCGGCGACGAGCACCGTCTTACCCACGCGCAAATCCGGCATGATGACATCGGTGTAGTACGGCACAAACCGGGCCACCACGTCGGCGAGGCATTCGGTCAGCGGTCCTCCGCCGATGTCGGCGTAGCGGGGATCCATATCCTGGCTGAACCGGCTGCCCCGCTCGATCGGCGGCGGGGGAACGTCGTAGCTGCGGCGCCACGCCATGAACTGCTCCTCGCCATAGCGGGCCTTGATATCGGCCTTATTCAGGCCCTGCAGCGCCCCGTAGTGGCGTTCGTTGAGCCGCCAGCTGCGCCGCACCGGGATCCAGTGCCGGTCGGCGGTGTCCAGCGCCAGGTTGGCGGTCGTGATCGCCCGGCGCAGCAGCGACGTGTAGGCCACGTCGGGGAGCAGCTTGTGCTCGACCATCAACTCGCCGCTGCGCACCGCCTCGGCCCGGCCGCGATCGGTCAGGTCGACGTCCACCCACCCGGTGAACAAGTTACGAGCATTCCAGTCGCTCTCGCCGTGGCGGAGCAGCACCAGCGTGCCAGCGTTCCCCATGCGGGCAAGTCTCTCATGGTGCACTGCGCCGCACGGCGCGGCGCCACCCGCCCTGCTGGGCGCCGAGTTCAGGTGCCATCACCGGACTCGTCCGCCAAACGCTGCTTTTTCTGCATCGTCGGCGGGCGCAGGTGAGTGAACGCCTGCAAGTTTTTCACCGACTGGCCGCGCGATAACCGCCACTCCCACTCTTTTTCAATCGACGAGCGAAAACCCAGCTCCAGCAGCGTGTTGAAATCGGAGTCCACCGCCTCGAGCACCTGCCCCAACACCCGGTCGATCTCGTCGGCGTCGACCGAGGCGAGCGACATCCGTCCCACCAGGTAGATGTCACCCACGTTGTCCAGCGTGTACGCGACCCCGTAGAGCTGCCGGTTGCGCTGCAACAGGAAGCGGTAGACGCCTTCGTGATTCTCATCGGGCTTGCGGCAGACGAACGCTTCGACACGCACGGAGTGCTCACCGATCGTCAAGATGGTGTTGGTCTTGAGTTTGCGTTCCCCGGGCAACTCCACGATCAGCCCCGGCGGCCCGCCATGCGCGCCGGCATGCTGCGAATAGGTCAACTGACTGGCTTTGAGCGCATCCTCGATCACCTGCTGCACGGTCGAGGTCATAGGCGCACCTCCCGGCGCGGCGTCCAGCGACGGGTTATGCGAGCCGTTGCCAGGTCGCGCACCCGCCGCCGCGCGGTGCTGAAGTCCGCAAGGGCGCGGCGGTAGCTGGCCAGTAACGCATCGACCGTGTTCTCCCAGGAAAAGGTCGCCGCGTGCGCGGCGGCCGACCGGCTCATGGCCCACGCCCGCGGACCAGAACCGAGCCGCAGCACCTTGTCGATGGCCTGCGCCCACTGATCGACGTCGTGCCCGGACACCAGCATGCCGCTGACCCCGTCCCGTACCGCCACCGGCAACCCCCCCACCGCAGCGGCCACCACCGGCGTCCCGCACGCTTGCGCCTCCACGGCGACCAGCCCGAACGATTCCGAATAGCTTGGCACCGCAACCAGGTCGGCGGCTTGGAACAGGGTCGCCAGATCTTCGCGGGACTGCGGCGGGAGGAAGGTCACCCGGGCGGTGATACCCAGTTCGCCGGCCAGCCGAACCAGCCCATCGGGGGCGGCCAGGCCGCTGCCCGACGGCCCGCCGGCGACCACGATGCGCGCCCGGGGCAGTTTGGCGACGGCGCGGAGCACGATATCGGGCGCTTTCAGCGGCTGGATGCGGCCGACGAAGGCCACCACGGGTTCGTCGAGCGGAAGGCCCAGCGCGGCCCGGGCGGCGCGGCGGTCACCGGGGTGAAACACCTCCAGATCCACCCCGGGGTGGGCGACGTCGATCCTGGCTGGATCAGCGCCGTGAATCGACACCAACTGCCCGGCTTCGTCGTGGGTGTTGACGATCAACCGGTCCGCTTCGTCGACGACCTGCTGTTCGCCGACAGTGCGCAGCGGCGGCTCGGGGGTGTCGCCGTCGGCCAGCGCCGCGTTTTTCACCGCGGCCAGCGTGTGCGAGGTATGCACCAGCGGTACCGCCCACCGGTCGCGGGCCAGCCAGCCGACCTGACCGGACAGCCAATAGTGCGAGTGCACGATGTCGTAGTAGCCGGGTTCGTGGGCGGCCTCGGCGCGCAGCACGCCCGCCGCGAACGCGCACAGCTGGGTGGGCAGATCGTATTTGTCCAGGCCTTCGAACGGCCCGGCCACGACATTGCGGACCAGCACGCCGGGCGCCACCCGGGTTATCGGCGGGTCGGCGGACGAGGTAGCCCGAGTGAAAATCTCCACCTCGATACCCCGCCGAGCCAGGTGCAGCGCGGTTTGCAGCACATACACATTCATGCCGCCGGCGTCGCCGATACCGGGCTGGGCCAGCGGTGAGGTGTGCACGGACAACACCGCCACCCGGCGCAGCCCACCCACGCCGGACACCTCACCCCGGAACACCGCGCGCCGGGAGACGTCAGTGTGCGACACACCCGTCATCATTGCAGGACCGCCGGCGGCGCCCCCGACGCTGCACATGGGAGCCGGTCAAACCGACGACTCCGGCGCCGCGTCCCCGGCGACCCGCAGCGGGGACCCCAGCGCCCCGGCGCGCCGCATCGCACCTACCGGGTCGGCGTAGAGTCTGCTCAGCGAGACGATGCCCGCGCCCGCTTCCTGCACCCGGTTGCCGAACATGGTGACCCGAATGTCGCGCGGCGGCAACACCGAGCGCGCGTTAAACGCCGCTTCCACCTGTGCCATCGCCTCCGGGTATTCGGTGAACGCCTGGCCGCCCACCACCAGATCGTCGGGATTGAGCAGGTCACGCAGCAGTGCGACGGCCTCGCCGAGTACCCGGGCCCGCTCAGCCAGCAGTTCTCTCGCCTGCTGATCACCCTTGCGGGCGGCCCGCACCAGCTCGGTGACGGACCCGCGCGCGGTCGGCAAGATACGCAGCCTGCGCGCTGCTGCCAGCACGGCTTCGTCGCTGACCGTCGATTCCAGCTGCCCAGAGCCACCCAGCAGCTCTGAGACCGCCGGCAGAGTGGCTATGGTGCCCGGGCCGCTGGCCGGGCTGTGTACCCGGCCGCCGATCACCAGCGCATAGCCGACGGTCTCCCGGGCGTAGACATACAGGCTGCTGGTCGTCGCGTTCGGTGTGAACCGTCGCATCCCGAGCAACAATTCGGCCCCGGCCATGGCATGCACGTGCGACGCCACCGACACCGGGAGCTCCAGCGCCTCGGCCAGCACCGAACCCACCGGCGCCTGCCGCCAACCCAGACGCGCATGGTCGACCTGCCCGCTGGCGCCGTCCACCGCCCCGCCGATGGCCACGCCGACCCACAACGGGCGGCGCCGGTGCCACCGGCTGAGGTAACGGCGGGCGCCTTCGGCCAGCGACGCGAGCGCGGTCCCTTGTGCACTGCGCGGTGTCGGGGTCTCGACAACATCGAGTGTGCGGCCGAACAGGTCGGTGGCCACGATGCTGGTGGTACGCGCCCCGATATGCAGACCCAGCGTCAGAAACGGCTCGTGGTTGACCTCGACGGGTACCCGTGGACGCCCGATCGCACCGGAAACGGCGAGGTCGGCGCGCTCACGCAGCAGACCCGCGTGCAGCAAAGCGATGACTTGGCGGTTGACCGTTGCGATGCTCAGCGATGTGACACCGGCGATGACATCACGGCCGACCGGACCGCGCAGCCGCACAGCCCGGAAAACCGCGGCGGCAGCGGAGTCTGACAGGTGCAGGGAGGGTGCCACCACGTGCTGGCGTAAACGGCCTTTGCGGCTATCGGAAGCACTGGTGAGAGTGGTCGAGCGCACGGTTGTCCTTATCCGAGTTCTAGTGGCCGGGCATCGCCGCGCGCGGGCTCCGGCTATCCGAGGCCGGTCAGGCGCGGCCGGGTGTGCGACAACGACACACGCAGTCCGTGAACAGGCACGCAGCCCTCAGGCTGAGCACGGGACTCGGGTACACGCGGAAAAATTTAGCACACTTACTAAGGTGATCCGGTGATGACATCCGATTCGCAAAAACGCGTTGCCGTGGTCACCGGCGCCAGTGCAGGCATCGGCGAGGCAACCGCGAAAACCCTTGCTGCCCAAGGTTTTCACGTTGTGGCTGTGGCGCGGCGGGCGGAACGCGTCACCGCGGTGGCCGACGAGATCGGCGGAACCGCAGTGGTGGCCGACGTCACCGACGAGAGCGCGGTGGACGCGCTGGCCCGCCAACTGCATCGGGTCGACGTGCTGGTCAACAACGCCGGAGGCGCCAAGGGACTGGAACCGGTCGCCGAGGCCGATGTTGAGCATTGGCGCTGGATGTGGGAGACCAACGTGCTGGGCACCTTACGGGTGACCCGGGCGCTACTGCCCAAGCTGATCGCCTCCGGTGATGGGCTGATCGTCACGGTCACCTCGATCGCGGCGTTCGAGATCTACGACGGGGGATCCGGTTACACCGCGGCCAAGCACGCTCAAAGCGCGCTGCACCGCACGCTGCGTGGCGAATTGCTGGGAAAGCCCGTGCGGCTCACCGAGATCGCACCCGGTATGGTCCACACCGAGTTCTCCCTGGTCCGCTTTGACGGCGATCGCCAGCGGGCCGACGCAGTGTATGCGGGGATGACTCCGTTGACGGCCACCGATATCGCCGAGGTGATCGGGTTCGTGGCCACCCGCCCGCCGCACGTGAACGTGGACCAGATCGTGATCCGGCCGCGTGACCAAGCCACCGCGACCCGCAGAGTCACCCGCCCGGCCGGGCGTTAGGCGTGTGCGGCGGCGCGGCCGGAACGCCCGACGCGGTGGGCGCGTTGGGCGGGGTGATGGGCGCGGTGACGGGCACCTGGGTCGCCGGTTTCTTGCCGGAGCGCGGCAACGCCGACATCGACACCCAGGTCTCCCAGTCCACCGCCCAGTCCCAGATGTCGCCGTCGGCGTACGACAACTGGATCGAACTGCCGGTCACCTCGACGGGGTCACCATAAAGAGCGCTGTTGTAGTACTGCTCGGCGTCCTCGGTGGACAGGTTGATGCAGCCGTTGGTGACGTTGGTGTTGCCCTGGGCGCCGGCACTGGCCGGATTGGCGTGAATGAACTCACCATTGTTGGAAATTCTCACCGCCCAGCGCTCATGGACGTTGCTGTAACCGGCCGCCGGGTTAGACATGTAAAAGTCGGCGTACTTTTCGGTGACCACGTGGATCCCGTTGCGGGTCACGTTGCGCGGCTTGTCGGCCTCGCCGTAACTGCAGGGAAAATCCATGATGACACCTTCGTCGCGGATCACCTGGATGCGGTGCGAGGAAACTTCGGCCTTGACGATCTGGCGCCGGCCGACCTGGAAGCGCAAGGTCATGTCCTGTTTGCCGTACGCGCCGTCGCCGAAGGCCACCCCGTAGAACCGGGCGTCGACGTTGACCTTGGTGCCCGCGGGATAGTACTCGCGGGTGCGCCAGTGCACCCGTGATCCCTGCGCCTCATCGGGCAGCCACGCCCAGCTGCCCTCGACGGGCGGGTCGGTGGTGACGGTCAATGCCCGCTCGACAGCGGCCTTGTCGGCAATCGGGGCGTCGAACTGAATGATGATCGGGGCGGCGACCCCAACGGTCTGCCCGTCGGCCAACTGGAATCCGCCATCGATCAGCTTCGTGGGTGTCACGGTGGTGAACCCGCCTTTAACCGGGAGCGCCTTGCCGTCGTGGCCGATCACCGACCCGCTCCAGGTGTAGGCGGCGTCATAGCCGAGCGGCTCAGTGATCGTGTAGACGGTGCGGTCGTGGTTGAAAACCCCCGCCACCACCTTGCCTTTGGGGTTGGTCAACGACACCTTCTGGAAGAAGCCGTTACGGACCTCGACACTGACGGGTGCAGTCGGGACCACCCCGACGGCAGCATCGGCCGGGCGAAAGATCACGGTGGGCCCCGGCGGCGGTTTCGGTTTCTCCGCTTGTTTGCTGGATCTGCCTAGGCAGGCGGCTACCACGTTCGGTGCGCACAGCCCCAACACCACCGCCGACAAAGCCCGACGCCGGGTGATCGGCGGCGGGCCACTGGCTGTGTTCACGACACACAAAGATACCGGGCACCGGCTCCGGATCATGAAATTGGCTGCTACAACACGCAGCCGACCAGCACCGGCTCGGGTTCAAGTGTGATACCAAACACGGTGCGCACACCGTCGCGGATGGTGCGAGCGAGCGCCACCACGTCGGCGGCGGTCGCCCCGCCACGGTTGGTCACGGCGAGCGCATGCTTGCTGGACAGCCGGCACCGGGCGGTGCCGGTGTCCGGATAACCTTTGCCGAAACCGGCACGCTCTACCAGCCAGCCGGCGGCGAGCTTGATGCCGTCGCGGGCCGGCCAGTGCGGCACGCTGCCAAAGTCGGCGGCGAGCCGCTGATAGACGCCGGGCGCGACGATCGGGTTGGTGAAGAACGACCCCACGCTCCAGGTGTCGTGATCGGCCGCATCCAGCACCATTCCCTTACGGGCACGCAGACCCAGCACCGCGTCGCGCACGACTGCCGGGTCGGCGCGCTGACCGGCCGTCGCGTCCAGCGCGGCAGTCAACTCGTCGTACCGCAGCGGTGCGCTGCGGCCCGACGCGTCCAACGCGAACTCCACCTCCAAAATCACGGCGGGAACCGCGAACCCACCGGCGTGCTTGAAGATGCTGCGGCGATAGCCCAGGCCCAGCTCGCTGGCCGGCACCCAGCGCACCACACCGCTGCGCCGGTCCAACAGCCGGACCCGGGTGAGCGTATCGGCTACTTCTGCGCCATAGGCGCCGACGTTTTGGATCGGGGTCGCGCCCGCCGAGCCGGGAATGCCGGAGAGGCATTCCAGCCCGCCGAGCCCGTGCTCGATCGCGGCCACCACGACGTCGTCCCACACCGCGCCGGCCTCCGCGCGCACCACATTGCCCTCGATGCTGATGCGCTTGTTGGCCAACCGCACTACAGTCAGGTCGGTCAGCGTGTCAGCGATCACCACATTGGAGCCGCCGGCGATCACCAGCACGGGGCCAGCGTCTTCGTGGCGGGATTCCGCGTCCAGGTGACGCAGCGCAGCCACCACTTGTTCGGTGGTGGTGCAGGTGATGACCCGCCGCGCGACCGGGCCGAGACGCAGTGTGGTCAGCGGCGCCAATGGCACCATCTCGGCGACATGCGCACCGGCGAAGACCGAACCGACCACGGGCCGTAACGGTAGCCTGGCCTGCTATGCCCCGTTCATTCGACATGTCCGCCGACTATGAGGGCACCGTCGAACAGGTCCATCGCGCCTTCAGCGACGAGCACTACTGGCTGGCCCGGCTGGCCGATTCGGGTGCCGACGACGCGACGCTGGAGTCGATGCGGGTCGGCGCGGACGGCAGTATTGACGTGGTCACCGTGCAGGTGCTGCGCAGCGACCGGCTTCCGGCTCTGGTCAGCCAATTCCACCGCGGCGACTTGTGCATCCGGCGCGACGAAAAATGGGGTCCGATCACCGGCGGCGCCGCCAACGCCACTGTCCTCGGATCCATTCACGACCTGCCGGTGGGGCTCACCGGCACGGCGGTGCTGGCCCCGGGCACCGACTCCGGCGGTGCCCGGCTGACTTTCCGGGGCACCGTCGAGGTCCGTGTCCCGCTTGTCGGCGCCAAGATCGAGAACTTGATCGGCAGCCAGTTAGTCGAGTTGCTGATCGCCGAGCAGCGTTTCACCACGATGTGGATCGCGGAAAACGCCTGACGGACCGCCCGGGTCATCCGCTCGATTCGACAGGGACCGGGAGCATGCCGAAACCCGGTTCCGCGGCCGCGGGGCGGGCACCTCGGCGCGGCGTCAACACCTGTCGACGGCGGTCAGTTCGACACGCCTTAGGCTGACGGCCATGCGGATCGCGGTGGCGCAAATCCTCAGCGGCACGGATCCGGCGGCCAATCTGCAGCTGGTGCGGCATTACACCAGCCAAGCCGCCGACGCGGGCGCCACGCTGGTGATATTTCCCGAGGCGACCATGTGCCGTTTCGGTGTGCCGCTGGCGCGGATCGCCGAGCCGCTCGACGGATCCTGGGCAAACGAGGTCCGCCGGATCGCCGCCGACACCGGGATCACTGTGATCGCCGGCATGTTCACCCCGGCCGGCGACGGCCGGGTCACCAATACGCTGATCGCGACCGGACCCGGTACCGACGCGCACTACCACAAAATCCACCTCTACGACGCGTTCGGGTTTACCGAATCACGCACCGTCGCGCCGGGGCATGAGCCGGTGGTCATCAGTGTCAGCGGCGTGCGGGTGGGGTTGAGCATCTGCTATGACATCCGGTTTCCCGGGCTTTACACCGAGCTGGCCCGCCGCGGTGCTCAGCTGATCGCCGTCTGCGCCTCGTGGGGTGCCGGTCCCGGCAAATTGGAGCAGTGGACGCTGTTGGCGCGCGCGCGGGCGCTGGACTCGACAAGCTATATCGCCGCAGCCGGCCAGGCCGACCCCGGCTGCCGGCCTGCCGAGTCGGGCGCGCCGACCGGCGTCGGCGGCAGCGCGGTGGTCTCGCCGTTCGGCGAGGTGATGGCCGCGGCCGGCGCCGAACCCCAGCTGCTGATCGCCGATATTGACCCGGGTCGCGTCGCCGCGGCCCGCGACACGATTGCCGTTCTGCGCAACCAGGCCGACTTCGCTCACCTGGATAAGGCAGAATCGCCCAGGTGACGAATCCGCCGGACGCATCGCGAGAGGATCCCACCGTGTGGGCTCGCCCGGGCAACCACAATCCCGCGGATCAGCCTGCGGGGGCGTCCGAGCCGGAAACCCAGCAGGTGCCTGCCCCGGCTGCGGGCGAGCGCACCCAGCCGGTGGCCCCGGCTGAGGCTCCGCCCCCCGCACAGCCCCAGCCGGGTCCGCCCCCCGCTCCGCCGCCGTACCCGCCGGAGCAGTGGTCTGCCACGCCGTCCGGTCCACCACCGTCGGAGGACACGCCTGCCGCTGTGAAAGCCAAACGCCGCCTGCTCCGCGACCCGATGTCAGTCGTTCTGGCCGTCATCATCGTGGTGGCGCTGCTGGCCGCCGGCGTACTCGCCGCCGAACTGTATGCGCGCCACCGCGCCGAAAGCGTCGTGGCCGCAGCCGCGGAATGCGTGGTGCGGGACAAGGTCAGCGTGTCGTTCGGTCCCACCCCGTTCCTGCTGGAGCATTTCACCGGCGATTACCGTGATATCTCGATCCGCACCGCGGGCAACCAGATCCGCAGCGCCAAGGGCATGAAGGCCGACATCGAGGTCGACAATGTCGACTTACACGGCCACGGCAACTCGAAGGGCACGATCGGCGCGCTGAACGCCACTATCACCTGGACGTCGAACGGTATCAAAGAGACCGTGCAAGATTCGGTCCCGATCGTGGGCGGCCTGGTCAACAGCGTGACCACCAACCCCAGCGCCGGGACTGTCGAGCTCAAGGGTGCACTGGGCCTCGGCAGTGTCACCGTCAAACCCGAGGTTGCCGGCAACGGGCTGGCGTTGACGGTCGTCAAAGTTACCGCGATGGGTGCCCCGGTGCCCAGCGAGACCGCGCAATCGGCGCTGGATATTTTCGCTTCCAGACTCATCAACGACTTTCCACTCGGTATCCACGCCGATCGCGTGCAGGTTACCGATAACGGTGTAACAGCACATTTTTCGACCACCAACGCCGCAATTCCGTCCGCGCAGTCTGACCCGTGCTTCGCCAAGCTCTAGCCGATGTGCAACCGCCCGGCTGACCGCGTGGACGTTGTTGGCTTCGATAGGGCACAATCGCGCTGGTGACAAATCCGCAAGGACCCTCGCGCGGCAACCCCTCGGAATGGGCCCGCCCCTCTTCGCCCCGGCCACCGTCGGCACCTCCCCCATCCCAATCACCGACGCGCCGGATGCCCGCCACTGGCCGCATCCCGGGGCGACAGCAGCCCGGCCCGCCGCCCAACCCGCCGCCGCGCCAGCCCGGGCCCCCACCGACTCGGCAACCGCCGCTACCAGGCCCTGGCCCGGGCCAGCAGCCACACCCGCCCGGCCCGGCGCCCAACGCGCACGATCAGGCCACGACCACGCTGTCATCTCCCCCCCAGCCGAAAGGCAGGCCGGTGCACGCCACACGCCGCTGGTTGCGCGACCCGGTGTCGGTCGTGCTGATCCTGATCATCGTGGTGGCGCTCATTGTCGCCGGGCTGATCGGTGCCGAGCTTTACGCCCGGCATGTCGCCGACAGCAAGGTCACCAAAGCCGTCGAGTGCGAGGTGCAGGACGGGGCCAGCGTGTCCTTCGCCACCACACCGCCGGTGCTATGGCAGTACATCACCGGTCACTACACCAATATCTCGGTGCAGACCGCCGGAAATCAGGTGCGCAGCGCCAAGGGTATGAGGATCAGCTTGGACATCCAGAATGTGCGGCTGGCCAACACCAACAACTCCAAGGGCACTATCGGCGCGCTGAACGGCACCATCTACTGGTCAGCTGCGGGTATCAAACAGTCCATCCAAGACGCCATACCGCTGCTGGGCAGTTTCGTGACCAGCACGGTCACCACCAACTCCGGTAACGGCACCGTTCAGCTGAAGGGACTCCTGGACAGCGCCACCGTCAAACCCCAGATCGTCAACAACGGGCTGTCGCTGCAGGTGGTCGACTTGAGAGCGTTGGGCTCCAAGCTGTCCACGGACACGGTGCAAAAAAACCTCGATGACCTCACCTCGCGGGCGACCCAGAACTACCCGCTGGGCATTCACGCCGACAACGTCACGGTCACCGACAACGGTATCCAGGCCACCTTTTCCACCACGAATGCCACCATCCCCTCAGGCAGCGGCGGGGGACAGGATCCCTGCTTCGCCAACCTGTGAGCCGCAACCCGTGGGCGTTTAGCGCAGTCCGTCCAGCACGGCGCGGGTGCCGGACAGCCCCAGCCGGGTGGCGCCCGCCTCGAGCATCGCCACCGCCTCCGCGGCGGTACGGATCCCGCCACTGGCCTTGACCCCGAGCCGCCCGCCGACGGTCGCGGCCATCAGCGCGACCGCACGCACCGAGGCCCCACCCGCCGGGTGAAACCCGGTCGAGGTCTTCACGAAGTCCGCGCCGGCGTCTTCGGCGGCCCGGCAAACCTGGGCGAGCTTCTGGTCACCGGCCCGGCTCACCAGGACCGCCGACTCCACAATCACCTTGAGCACGGCCGCCGGCACCGCGACGCGCACACCCGCGATATCGGCGCGCACCGCATCAAGGTCGTCAGCCAGTGCGGCGCCGACGTCGATGACCATATCGATCTCGCTCGCGCCCGACGCGACGGCCAACGCCGCTTCGTGCGCCTTAACCGCTGAGAGGTGTTTGCCCGACGGAAATCCCACCACCGCGGCGATCCGGGTTGCTCCGGCCTGTGCGGCGATGGGCACCATCGACGGTGACACACACACCGCGTACACGCCGAGGTCCGCGGCTTCGGCGACCAGCGCCACCACGTCGGCGGCAGTGGCCTCGGGCCTCAGCAAGGTATGGTCGACCAGCGCCGCCACCTGGGCCCGGGTAGGTTGCGACGGCACTAGAACGGGTCGTGGGCGCCGCCGGGGTGGGAGCCGGTCATCTGGACCGAGTCCACGGCCGGCCGCCCAGGCTCGAGATTCCGGCAGGTGGTGCGGGGCCGCACCAGTTCAGCGGCCTGCCCCGGGCAGCTGAACAGCTCGCGCGGGACCGCCGCGCCGGTGCCGGGCGCGTGCACCGCGCACCCGGCCGACAGCCCAACAATCACCGGCGCACCTGGCCGCTAACGCGATTTACCCTGGATCTCAAGGAGTTTGGGCCGCACATCAACTAGGTACACGCCGGCTGCACAGGCCGCGATCACCACACCGAGCACCCCGAAAACAAAGCTCAGCACCGAAGCCATGGCCACGCCAACGCCCAGAATCACCAACCAGACCGGCTTGGTCAACTTCTCCGCGGCGGTATACGCGTCGGGTCGTTGCAGAGCAGCGTGCACGAACGCGTACAGCGCCGTCAGGAAAACGCCGATCTGTACGACAAACAAGACGTCACGTGCCAGGCCTTGAAGCATCACACGGCAAGCTTATGCGGGCACCGGCCCACCCGTCGACTCCGAGTTGCCCGGCGGCAACCCGGAATCGAGTGGGGGTGGCTGCCGGGGGACACCCGGCGGCGCTTACTTCTGGGTGACCTTCTTGGCCGCGGCCTTCTTGGCCGGCGCTTTTTTGGCCGGGGCTTTTTTCGCGGTCGTCTTTTTCGCCGGGGCCTTCTTGGCTGGCTGCGCCTTGGTGGGCAGCTCGATGCCAACCAGCTTGGCGGCACGTTCACCGACCGCACGGGTCTGCGAGGCGACCGTGCCCAGCGCCTCCTGGGTCAGCTCAACGGCTTGATCGACGTAGCCTTCGGCGCGGGCCGATGCCTCCTCCAAACGACCCTGGCTGCGCAGCCGCTCCAACGCGAGTTCGCCCCGCTCGACCAGCTCGTTGTAGCGATGGGTCGCGGCTTCCAGATAGCCCTCGGCTGCGGAGCGCAGTTCCTCGGCGGTGAACCTCTCGCGCAGCTCCCGCAGCTGCTCACGCAGCTGTTCAGGCAGTTCTTCTTGAAACCTGGCCAACCGGGCACGGCTCTCCTCGACCCGGCTGCGGGTGTCGCTGCGGGCCTCGCCGGCGCGTTCCCGTAATTCAGTGAGCAAGTCGCTGACCGTGGCCAAAGCCAGATCGGCGGCTCCCAGGGCGGCAAGTAACGGCGCTTTTAGATCCTCGATAGTCGGGTTGTCGGGCATGGTGATTTCCTTTCTGGCGGGTTAATGTCGGTCGGGCACGACGCGTCAGGAGTCACCCGGAGGTCGAGTCCTCATCCCCCGCTTCAGTCGGTGCGACATCGCCGTGGTGGTTTTGTGAGACAAACGACGCGTAAATATCGAGCAGAACCTGCTTCTGCCGCTCGGTGATTGCCGTGTCGGTGATGATGGCGTCCCGCACCTGGCTGGTCTCGCTGGGCTCGAGGATTCCAGCCCGAATGTAGAGCACTTCTGCGGAAACTCGCAGCGCTTTGGCCAGTTGGTTGAGCACGTCGGCGGACGGTTTACGCAATCCCCGCTCGATCTGGGACAAGTAGGGGTTACTGACGCCGGCCTTCTGGGCCAACTGCCGAACTGAGACCTGCGCGGCTTCGCGCTGAGCCCTGATGAAACTGCCGATGTCTGAGGCCGCCGAGGACACGACTGCAGCAAGTTTTTCGTCTTGCGGCATGCGGTGATTCCTTCGATACGTCGGGTGCTCGGTGCTGACACGCGTCACCATACGTCCTAGTGCTAACTTTTGCAAGCACTAGTTTGCGCAGTTCAGAACATCAGTTGCGCGACGGTGTAGATCACCAGCCCGGCCAGCGCACCCACCACCGTGCCATTAATCCGGATGAACTGCAGGTCGCGGCCGACGTGCAGCTCGATGCGCCGGCTGGCCTCGGCGGCGTCCCAGCGCTCGATCGTGTCGGTGATGATCGCGGTGATCTCGACTCCGTACTGCGACACCAGATGGTGCACTGCGCGCACGATCCAGGTGTCGACCTTGTCGCGCAGGTCGGAGTCGTCGCGCAGCGACTCCCCGACGCGAACCACCACGCCGGCGATGCGGCTGCGCAGCACGCTGCCCGGGTCATCGACACCCTCGAGCACCAGCCGCTTCAGCGTCTGCCAGGCCGTCGCCGCAGCACCGGTGATCTCGTCGCGGGCCAGCAGTTGTTCCTTGACCCCCTCAGCGCGGGCGATGGTGGCCGGGTCATGCTGCAAGTCGTCGGCGAAGTCGAACAGGAACTGGGTGGCCGAGCGACGCAGCTCGTGGTCGGGGTTGCGGCGGACCTTATCGGTGAAGTCCATCAGCTCCCGGTGGATGCGGTCGCCGACCAGATGGTCGATGAACCTCGGTGACCAGCTGGGGGAGTCGCGCTCAACCACCCGCTGGATGACCTCTCCCGCGTTCAGCGACCAGTGAAAAGCACGATCGGCGAGTAACTGGATCAATGCTTCCTGCCGGTTTTCGGCCAGGAGGGTCGCCAGCATCCGGCCCACCGGCGGACCCCACTGGGGTTCGGCGATGCGCTTGATGATCATGTGGTCGATGACGTGCTGGACATCCTCGTCGCGCAGCAACTCCACCATCACGCGCAGCACCGTCGCCGTCTCGGCGGCCACCCGTTGGGCATGCTGCTCCTCCGAGAGCCACTTGCCCAGCCGGCCGGGCACCTGCGCATCCCGGATCTTGGCCTCCACCACCGGCGGCGATAAGAAGTTCTCCCGGACAAACGTCCCCAAACCCTGGCCGAGCTGGTCCTTTTTCCGCCGGACGATAGCGGTGTGCGGGATGGGCAGACCCAGCGGATGCTTGAACAGCGCGGTGACCGCGAACCAGTCCGCAAGAGCGCCGACCATGCCCGCCTCCGCGGCGGCGCCGAGATAGCCCACCCACCCGGCGGGGGAGCCGCCGGCCTGGACCCCCCGGCACACGAGAAACACCCCGCTGGCACCGACCAGAAAGCTCAGCGCCACCGCCTTCATCCGCCGCAAACCCCGCCGCCGTTCGGCGTCGGCCTCCGGATCGGCCGCCACAAACGATTCGGCCAGAGACCGGCGTGCGCGGTGCCGGGCCGTCGGCGCGGGCATCGGATCCGGTTTCGACGCGGGCCAGACCGGCAACTGGGGTTTAGCGGTCACCGCACCATCATCCGCCATGGGCGCGCACAGTGGCCGGGACGACAGGTCCCGCTCCCTCTGCGCTGTCCCCGCCGCAGGCCGGGGTCCCCCGCGCGGGGGAGATCGGCCGTGCATCGGGCATGAGGCGGGTAACGAGCCGTACTATCGACAACGTCTAGTGAATGGGATTCCGCAATCGTGGCTGAGCATCTCCCGGCGGGGATAGTAAAGACCGATGGGCGTAAACGGCGCTGGCACAAACACAAGGTTGAGCGCCGCAACGAGCTGGTGGACGGCACCATTGCCGCGATCCGGCGGCACGGCCGATTTCTGAGCATGGATGAGATCGCCGCTGAGATCGGTGTCTCCAAAACGGTGCTGTACCGCTATTTCGTCGACAAGAACGATCTGACCACGGCGGTCATGATGCGGTTCGCACAGACCACGCTGATTCCCAACATGGCGGCGGCATTGTCATCGAACCTCGACGGCTATGAGCTCACCCGCGAGATCATCCGCGTCTACGTCGAAACCGTGGCCGAGGAACCCGAGCCCTACCGGTTCGTGATGGCCAACAGTTCGCCGACCAAGAGCAAAGTGATCGCCGACTCCGAGCGGATCATCGCGCGCATGCTCGCGGTGATGCTGCGCCGCCGGATGCAGGAAGCCGGAATGGACACCGGCGGGGTGGAACCATGGGCCTACATGATCGTCGGCGGTGTCCAACTCGCCACCCACTCGTGGATCTCCGACCCCCAGATGAGCGCCGACGAGCTGATCGACTACTTGACCATGCTGAGCTGGAGCGCGGTGTGCGGGATCGTCGAGGCCGGTGGGTCGCTGGAGAAATTCCGCGCGCAGCCGCACCCGTCCCCGATCGTGCCGTCGTGGACGCCGTAGGGGCCGCTGATGCCTGAGATGACGGCGCGCTCGCGGCTCAGATCGTGGAGGTACGCGCTGCGCACCACCAACCCCCCGCCGGACGGGCCCGTCGACACCCTGACCCGCTGGCTGGTCGTCACCCGGGCCGCCGTGCTGCCGATGACCGTGTTCGCCGGCCTCGTTGCCGCGCTGCTGGCGGTTGGCCAAAGCGGGATGGACTGGCGCTGGCTGACAGTCGCCGTCGTTGGAATCACGTTGGCTCACATAGCCAATAACCTGATGAACGATCTGTACGACACCCAGGTGGGCACCGACAGCGCCCACTACCCGCGCGCGCTGTACGCGCCGCATCCGGTGCTGTCCGGATTGGTCAGCCGACGCACGCTCATCTCGGCGATTCTCCTGGTGAACCTGGCCGACCTGGCAATCCTCGTGGTGTTGGCGTTGGTGCGGGGCTGGCCGGTAGTGGTGTTCGCGCTGACCGGCTTCGTGCTGAGCGTCGCCTACACCGCGCCGCCGCTGCGGCTGAAGAAACGCGGCCTGGGCGAACCCGACGTTTTCCTGGTCTGGGGGCCACTGATGGTGTGCGGAACATACTTTTCGGCGGTTGGCACACTGAGCTGGCATATCGTGCTCGCGTCGCTCCCCTATGGGCTGTTGTGCACGACGGTGTTGATGGGCAAGCACATCGACAAAATCCCCTATGATGCGCCGCTCGGGATCCGCACGCTGCCGGTGATCTTCGGCGCCGCCCGCGCACGGCTGGTGACGCTGGCGATGATGGTCGGGTTTTACCTGTTGGTCGGGGTGGCGGTGGTGGCGCAGGCGATGCCGTGGCCGGCGTTGCTGGTCGCCGTGGCGCTGCCGCGGCTGGTGAAAGTATGGCCGTACTTTCGTCGTCCGCCTCCAGACCGGCCGCCTCCGGATTTCCCGGTCTGGCCGTTGTGGTACGCGGCGCTGGCATGGGTACACGTGCGCCAGGCGGGCGCGCTGCTGGTCGCGGGCCTCGCGATGGGTGCTATCCTGGCCACTTCCTAGCGAACGTTTTCGGGCCACATCGCCTTGACACCCGGGTCGCGGCGACCGGTAATACCCGCCCGCACCGACTAGACTGCAAAGATGCATCGCGGGGGGCCGGGCGTAGCTTCACGAAGCTTCATGAACGGCCTGTGCTGAGAAATACAGAAAGGCTTATGCCGTAATGACTGTGCCGCTGACGCCCTTCTATGACGACGTCCAGGCCCACTACGACCTGTCCGACGAGTTCTTCCGGCTGTTCCTGGACCCTACGCAGACCTACAGCTGCGCCTACTTCGAGCGCGACGACATGACGCTGGAACAGGCGCAGATCGCCAAAATCGATCTCGCCCTTGGGAAATTGCGGCTAGAGCCCGGTATGACGCTGCTCGACATCGGCTGCGGCTGGGGATCAACGATGCTGCGCGCCATCGAGAAATACGACGTCAACGTCATCGGCCTGACATTGTCCGAGAACCAGGCCGGCTACGTGCGGACAGTGTTTGAGAAGATGGATACCCACCGCTCGTGGCGGGTGTTGGTGGAAGGCTGGGAAAAGTTCCACGAGCCCGTCGACCGCATCGTGTCCATCGGCGCGTTCGAGCACTTCGGCCACCAGCGCTATCCCCGCTACTTCAAGATGGCCTACGAGGCGTTGCCCGCAGACGGGGTGATGCTGCTGCACACCATCACCCGGCCCACGTTCTCGGAGGGGAAGAAGATGGGCCTGGCGCTGACCCGCGAAGTGGTTGAGTTCGCCAAGTTCATCCTCGACGAGATCTTCCCGGGCGGCTGGTTGCCGTCGGTGCCGATTGTGCACGGGCACGCCACCAAGGCCGGTTTCACGGTGACCCGGATCCAGTCGCTGCAGCCGCACTACGCGCGCACCCTCGACATGTGGGCGGCCGCACTGCAAGCCAACAGGGACAAAGCCGTCACCATCCAGTCCCAAGAGGTCTACGACCGCTACATGAAGTATCTGACCGGCTGCGCGCAGCTGTTCCGCGACAGGTATACCGACGTCCACCAATTCACGCTGGAAAAGTCGCCCGCGGTGTGATCTGCGCGCACGGCACCGTGCTGGGCCGGTGTTGTCCAGGCTGCGGCGTGTATGGTGTCATAGGGCAGACGCCTACCCTGGCTTCTGCTCTGTGACCAGCCCGTTTGCGACCGTGGGGATCTGCCAGTGACCGAGACCTCCAGCGAGACACAGACCGTGCAGTCCCGCCGCTCCCCGAGCGCCCGGCGGTGGGGTTCCAGCGACGCCGAAGTGCGGTCGCACTACGACCTGTCCAACGAATTTTTCCGGTTGTGGCAGGATCCCACCCAGACCTACAGCTGCGCCTACTTCGAGCGCGACGACATGACGCTGGAAGAGGCGCAGATCGCCAAAATCGATCTCGCCCTTGGGAAATTGCGGCTAGAGCCCGGTATGACGCTGCTCGACATCGGCTGCGGCTGGGGATCAACGATGCTGCGCGCCATCGAGAAATACGACGTCAACGTCATCGGCCTGACGCTGTCGGAAAACCAGAAAGCGCACGTCGAGCAGCGCTTCGCTGAGTTGGACAGCCCCCGCAGCAGACGGGTGCTCTTACAGCCGTGGGAAGAGTTCAACGAGCCGGTGGATCGGATTGTGTCGATCGGCGCTTTCGAGCATTTCGGCTGGGACAGCTACGACGCCTACTTCAAGATGGCCTACGACCTGATGCCCGACGACGGTGTGATGCTGCTGCACACCATCTGCACGGCGACCGAGGAAGAGGTCAAGCGACGCGGGCTGCCGTTGACAATGTCGTTGTTCCGTTTTATCCGGTTCATCCTGACCGAGATTTTTCCCGGTGGTGAGCTGCCACGCGTGCCGCTGGTCGAGGAGCACGCCACCAAAGCCGGTTTCACTGTGACCCGGATCCAGTCGCTGCAGCCGCACTACGCGCGCACCCTGGACACGTGGGCGGCAAACTTGAAGGCCCACAAGGATGAAGCTATCGCCATCACCTCCGAAGAGGTCTACGAAAGATACATGAAGTACCTGACCGGATGCGCTGAGCTATTCCGCAAGGGCTACACCGACGTCTGCCAATTCACCTGCGAAAAGGTATAGATTATCCGCTCCATCGGCGTCGCCGCCGTGGCCCGGGCGCGCCCATGAGCCCCGACGCGAATCACCGATGATATCTTTCGGCGCTCAGGCGTTCAGGGGTCAACCACCGGCCCGGCCGTTGGGCGCTTTCGTCAGCGTGAACTGTCCCACTTCGGTGATACCGCGCCGGAAACGGTCAGCACACCCGGTTAAGTAGTGCATATAGCGCTCGTACACTTCTTCGGAGGTGACGGCGATAGCTTCATCCTTGTGGGCCTTCAAGTTTGCCGCCCAGATATCCAATGTCCGCACGTAATGCGGGTTCATCAACTGAATTTGACCGGTCGAGAACCCCGCCTTGTGCGAGTAGTCGACAATGTCTTCCGGCGCCGGCAATGCGCCGCCTGGAAATATCTCCCGGGCGATGAATTGACCGAACCTCAAGTCACTCATCGTGAGCTTGATGCCCCTGGGGGCCCAGTAGGTCGGCGGATGGGTGAATATGGTCTCCAGGACCATCAGACCGTCACCGGGCAGAACACGGTAAGCCGTCTCAAAGAATGGCGCCCACCGGTCTTTTCCGAACGCCTCGAACGCCTCGATGCTGACGATCCGGTCGACCGGCTCGTCGAACTGCTCCCACCCCTGCAGCAACACCCGCGTGCTGCGCGGAGTGTCCATTTCATCGAACATTCTCTGCACGTGTGCCCGCTGGTTTCTGGAGAGCGTGAGGCCAATGACATTGACGTCGTACTTCTCAATCGCCCGGCGCATTGTTGAGCCCCAACCACAGCCAATGTCGAGCAACGTCATTCCGGGCTGCAGTCCGAGTTTGCCAAGCGCGAGATCGATCTTGGCGATCTGCGCCTCCTCCAGAGTCATGTCGTCGCGCTCGAAGTAGGCGCA
Source organism: Mycobacterium botniense (assembly GCF_010723305.1). Classification (NCBI taxonomy): domain Bacteria; kingdom Bacillati; phylum Actinomycetota; class Actinomycetes; order Mycobacteriales; family Mycobacteriaceae; genus Mycobacterium; species Mycobacterium botniense. Next base: position 736,392 of record NZ_BLKW01000002.1, read on the forward strand.
GCTGTAGGTCTGAGTCGGGTCTTGGAATAACCGAAAAAATTCGTCTGACAGGTCGTAGTGCGCTTGCACGTCATCGAAAGGCGGGGTCAAGCTCTGCGTGTCACCGGGTGTCTTCGTCACTGTTCGTCCTGTTGCCACTGGCCGTCTGGGTCAGAAATTAAACGTCGAACCGCAGGTCTCGTACCGGCTGACGTCTGTTCAACAACTAAGAATACGACTCGCCGTCGGCGCGACAAACGGCCGGCACTGCAACGGCTGTCTTGCGACTCCGGGGACTCGATCGCGCATAACGGCTTCACCTCCTTGCAGTCGGTGACATCACGGGCCGGGAGTGCCCGCATTAGTAGGAGTAAAAACCTTGACCGGATTTCTTGCCGAGCAGACCGGCTTCGACCATTCGCACCAACAACGGCGGCGACGCGTACTGGTGCTCTTTGAACTCCTCGAACATCTTGTCCGCAATCAATTTCAGGGTGTCAAGTCCGACCAGATCTGCGAGCCGCAGCGGCCCCATCGGGTGCGAGAGCCCCGCCACGACCGCCTTGTCGATGTCTTCGACAGTGGCGAAGCGGTTCTCGACCATCCTGATCGCCGACAACAGAAACGGGACCAGCAGCGCATTCACCACGAAGCCGGATCGGTCCGAGCAGCGCACCACCTGTTTGCCTAACACCGTGCTGGCAAACTCTTCGGTGCGCGCCGCCGCCGCCGGGTCAGTGACCAGCGTCAAGACCAGCTCAACCAGCGGCAGTACCGGCACCGGATTGAAAAAATGCAGACCCAGCACTCGCTTAGGGTTTTTCGTGGCGGCAGCGATCTTCATGATGGGGATGCTGGAGGTGTTCGACGCCAACACGGCGTCGGGATCGGTGATAATCCGGTCGAGTTCAGCGAAAATCTCCGTTTTGACAGTCTCGTCCTCGACCACGGCTTCGATCACCAGTTGGCGGTCAGCGAAGTCTTTCAAATCGGTGGTGAAGGTCAGCTTGCTGAGGGCACCGTCGCGTTCACGTTCGGTCACCTTGCCGGCGCTGACCCCGCGCTCCAGCGACTTGACGATGCGGGTGCGTCCCGCGGCGATCAACGCTTCGGTGGTCTCGAACACTGTCACATCAACACCCGCACGCGCCGAGACCTCGGCGATACCGGCACCCATCTGCCCGGCTCCGACGACCCCGACCCGCTCAATCGCTCCCTCACTCACTGTTCTCTCCAGTTCTCTTGCACAGCAACGGGCCCCGCTCAGGTTCGCTGGGCGGGGCCGGTGCTGTCAACTCCGGATCCGATGAGCAGACGGCAACAGAGAACAACCGCCTTATGAGTGGATTATCAGTGGAACTGGCCCTCTTCGGTGGAGCCAGCCAGCGCCGTCGTCGACGACATCGGATCGACCGTGGTAGCGACGCGGTCGAAGTATCCTGCACCAACCTCGCGCTGGTGCCTGGTCGCGGTGTAGCCGCGTTCCTCGGCGGCGAACTCGCGTTCCTGCAACTCGACGTAGGCGGTCATCTGGTTACGGGCATAGCCGTAGGCCAGGTCGAACATCGAGTAGTTCAGCGCGTGAAAGCCCGCCAGCGTGATGAACTGGAACTTGAAACCCATCGCGGCAAGCTCCTTCTGGAACTTCGCGATGGTGGCATCGTCGAGATGCTTTTTCCAGTTGAACGACGGTGAGCAGTTGTAGGCGAGCATCTGGTCGGGATACTCGGCTTTGACCGCTTCGGCGAACGTCCGCGCCACCTCCAGGTCCGGTGTCGCGGTCTCCATCCAGATCAGGTCGGCAAATGGCGCATAGGCCTTGGCCCGCGCAATGCATGGCTCGATCCCATTGCGGACCCGGTAGAAACCTTCGCGGGTGCGCTCGCCGGTGATGAACGGCCGGTCGCGCTCGTCGATGTCGGAGGTAATCAGCGTCGCCGCTTCGGCATCAGTGCGCGCGATGATGACGGTCGGGACGTCGCACACGTCGGCAGCAAGCCGGGCCGAGGTGAGCGTGCGGATATGCTGCTGGGTGGGAATGAGCACCTTGCCGCCGAGATGGCCGCATTTCTTCTCCGAGGCCAGCTGATCTTCCCAGTGCGTGCCCGCAGCGCCCGCGGCGATCATCGCCTTTTGTAATTCGAAGACGTTGAGCGCGCCCCCGAAACCGGCTTCGGCGTCGGCGACGATGGGCGCAAGCCAATTCTGCACCGACCGGTCGCCCTCGATCTTGGCGATCTGATCGGCGCGGAGCAGCGCGTTGTTGATCCGGCGCACCACCTGGGGCACCGAATTGGCCGGGTACAGGCTCTGGTCCGGGTAGGTCTGGGCGGCCAGGTTGGCGTCACCGGCTACCTGCCAGCCCGACAGATAAATGGCCTTCAAGCCCGCACGCACCTGCTGCACGGCCTGGTTGCCGGTCAGCGCGCCGAGCGCGTTGACCCACTCCAGATCGTGCAGCTGCGCCCACAGGATTTCCGCACCGCGCCGGGCCAGTGTGTGTTCCTCAACCACGCTGCCCTGCAGGGCCACCACATCCGCAGCGGTGTAGGTGCGGGTGATGTCCTTCCAGCGCGGATTGGTGTCCCAATCCCGCTGGAGCTCCTCCACACTTTTGGGCATGCCAACGGTCGACATCGAGCTTCTCCTCAGGGTCATTGCTGACGTGTTAACTGGGACCGCTCAGGAGCGGTATTAACTGCACGAATCTTTGCTGATGTGCTAATCCGACGATGGCACAGTTCAGAAGCCCAGGTCTAGGTCTTTCAGATGCGAATTTTCGCAATGCTGTTCGAGGATTTTGCAAAGTTTGCGAAGAGACGGTGCCGCGGACCCGCTCCGCGGGTACTGATCCGCACCAGGAAATCCGCAGGTCAGCGCCACTATATGGTGCGCCGCGCGGCGTACGGTGACTTGCTAGAGAGCAAAGAGGGCTGCGACAGCTTTGATCTCGTCGCCGACCGCATATGTGAGCGTCGTAACAGTACGGTCGGCGAGACCGGGACCGCACCGATCGGAGGTGCCCGGCGCATACACGTGGGAGAGGATCTCGAGCTTATCGCCCAAAGCCACCGGCGCCTCGTGCTCGATAGTCACTCGCAGCGGCGCCTTGAGCAGTGCCGGGTGAGCGGCCAGATAATCCTCGACCACCGCCCAGTACACGGCGTTGTTCATGTGATCGAACAGGTCGATATCGGTGACGCGGACCGGAAACTCGTGAATCTCGAGTGCGTCGTCTCGGCTTCCCGCCGTCAGGTACGCCTTCCAGCGCAGCCGGTCGATACTGGTGGTGCGCTGCAGTCCGGCCAGAAAGTCGTCAGAGATGCGCGACGGCATCTGGGTCTCGCGATTGATGTTGATCCAAAACGCCTCCGATTCGATCAGGCCGCCTTTGCGCCCATCGATGCGAACCCGCATCTCACACCACCGGTTAGACGTACCGGAACACCACCGGCGCAACCGCAGCATGTCGCTGAATGTGATCGGGCGAATCACGTCGACCATGGTGCGCCGCACGATCCACAGCGGATGGGTCTCCTCGAAACCCATTTCGCGCAGCTGGTCCTGGCCGATGTCCTGGATGTGGCGGGCAGCCGCATCCAACCGCAAACGGCCATCGCGATCGATGTCGGCAACCCGCAACGGCCATTGGCGGTCGAAAACATCGGGGTGGCCGTCAGGCACCGGCATCATTACTTTGTCCAGGCTCACGGCGCTACTCCCCTGTGCTCCTCATTGCGCCCTCCCCTCCCGCGCATCATGCCAAATACCGGCTGCGAAACACCAATCGCCGCGATTCTGCCAAGTCTGCTAATGTCACCTTTGCAAAACGGGGTACGCTGGTTCGGTGAGCAAGACCTTCGTCGGTTCCCGGCTGCGCCAACTGCGCACCGAGCGCGGTTACAGCCAGGCTGCGCTAGCGCAGATGCTCGAGATCTCGCCGAGCTACCTCAACCAGATCGAACACGACGTGCGCCCGTTGACCGTGGCGGTATTGCTGCGGATCACCGAAGTGTTCGGCGTGGATGCCACGTTTTTTGCCTCCCAGGAGGACACCCGGCTGGTTGCCGAGCTGCGGGAGGTAACGATGGACCGCGATCTGGGCGTGGACGTGGACTTACCCGAGATCACCGAAATGGTCAGTGCGCATCCCAAACTCGCCCGGGCGATGGTCAACTTGCACCGTCGTCACCGGATCATCACCGCACAACTGGCGGCCGCGACCGAAGAACGGTTCTCCGACGGTAGCGGCAGCGGCTCGATTACCATGCCGCACGAAGAGGTGCGCGACTACTTCTACGAACGGCAGAACTACCTGCACGAGCTCGATACCGCTGCCGAGGATCTGACCGTGCGGATGCGCATGCACCGGGGCGACCTGGCCCGAGAATTGTCGCGCCGACTCACCGAAGTGCACGGCGTCCACATCGTCAAGCGCATCGATCTGGGCGACACCGTTCTGCATCGCTACGACCCAGCCACCAAAACACTGGAGATCAGCAGTCACCTCTCACCGGGCCAGCAGGTGTTCAAGATGGCCGCCGAGCTGGCCTACCTGGAATTCGGTGATTTGATCAACAGCATGGTCGAGGAGGGCAACTTCACCAGCGAGGAGTCACGCACCCTGGCCCGGCTGGGACTGGCGAATTATTTCGCCGCGGCGACCGTACTGCCCTACCGGCAGTTTCACGATGTCACCGAGAACTTCCGCTACGACATCGAGCGGCTCTCGGCGTTCTACTCGGTCAGCTACGAGACCATCTGTCACCGGCTGTCCACGCTGCAGCGGCCGTCACTGCGGGGGGTGCCGTTTTCGTTCGTTCGGGTCGACCGGGCGGGAAATATGTCCAAACGCCAGTCAGCAACGGGTTTTCACTTCTCCTCGACCGGCGGCACGTGCCCGCTGTGGAACGTCTATGAGACATTCGCCAACCCGGGCAAGATCCTGGTGCAGATCGCGCAGATGCCCGACGGCCGCAACTACATGTGGGTGGCCCGCACCGTGGAGCGGCGCGCGTCGCGGTATGGTCAGCCCGGCAAAACCTTCGCCATCGGTTTGGGCTGCGAGTTGCGGCACGCCCACCGACTGGTCTACTCGGAAGGACTCGACTTGTCCGGGCGTAACGCCACACCCATCGGCGCGGGCTGCCGCGTGTGCGAACGCGACAACTGCCCGCAGCGGGCGTTTCCGGCGTTGGGCCGCGCCCTAGACCTCGACGAGCACCGCAGTACGGTGTCACCCTACCTGGTGAAACAGGCGTGACCGGCACCTCAAAGGCCGAGCAGACCGGCCGCATCCCGGCCGGGGGGCTGCGCGAGCTGGGGCTGGTCAACTGGATATTGGCGAAATTGGGCGCGCGGACGGTCCGCGCCCCGCAGATGCACCTGTTCACCACGCTGGGTCAGCACAAGCGACTGTTCTGGCTGTGGCTGCCCTACTCGGGTGCGCTGCTGCGGGGCCGGCTGCCTCGCGCGGACACCGAGCTGGTGATCCTGCGCGTCGCGCATCTGCGGGGCTGCGAATACGAGCTGCAGCATCACCGCCGAATGGCCCGCCGCCGGGGGCTGGATGACACGAGCCAAGACGCGATCTTCAGCTGGCCCCACAGCTCCGGCAGCCTCAGCCCCAGACAACGGGCGCTGTTGGCCGCCACCGACGAATTCGTCACCACCCGGTCGGTCAGCGAGGACGCGTGGAAGCAACTCTCAAATCATCTCGATCGGCGCCAGCTCATCGAATTCTGCATGCTCGCAGGCCAATACGACGGTCTGGCCGCAACAATGTCGGCCCTCGAGATCCCGTTGGACCATCCGGGTCACGGGTAGAGGCCCGTGTCGGCGTTGCCGGCACCGCACCAGGCGTACGCCAGATCACTTCGATAACCACGATGTATTGCGAGACTTGGGTTTAACCCGAAGTCCGCGTCAACTTCTGAACCCGTTTCACGGTGGGCGTGCGGGTTTGTTGACAGTGTGGCCACATCCGTGCGCTGTCTTCGGTGTCACCCGCGGGCGCGACGCTGGACGCGCCACCGCCCCACCGAGAACCGGGGCCGCGGCAGTAAGTCGAAAAGCAAAGCGATGCAATGGTTTTCTGTGATATTTCGGTGGGCGCTGTTCGCCTGCGGACCGCTCGTGGCCAGGCAACGGCAACAGCTTGGCGCGGATGTTCGTGGTGCCGGCCGCTGGGCAGGCTGCACCCAGGGATGATGGATGAGCCGACGCGAGCTCTTGACAGGTTCCGGCCACGTTGGTGAGACTGATCGAGCCGCCACGCAAATCACACATGGAGCCCGAATCCAAAGGAGCATCAGGGCTGGTGGGTGTGGTGTGGGCGCACAGGTGTGCTTGCCGGTTAGCCGCAGCGGCGGCGATGGTGGCGGCATGGGGGGTGCCGGCGTTGGCTGTCACGCGGCCGGCGCACGCCGATGTGATTGATCTGTTCATCGATCCGATCATCGAACCCCTGCAGGCGGCGTTAGCGGGTTTAACCGATTCGGCGGCGGGTTTGGATTCGGCCGCCAACGTGCCGGGGTTGGATCTGAGCAGTTCAGGCGCGGAAAACGCCGTGGTCAACACCGTGGTCGATCTGCTCGAAACCTATTGGGCGAGTGCGGATGCGGTGGACTCGGCGCTGACGGAAGCGTCGAGTTCTGCCGCGGCCACGATTCCCACGGTGCTGCACGCGTTGGAACAAGGTTGGATCAACAGTCCGCTGGGCACCCGGGTCGATACCGCGCTCAACGGGTTCTGGCACGACGTCGGTGGTCCCGGCATTGTGATCGGCAATGGCGCCAACGGTGTTGGGGGTGGAACGTTGGCCCAAGCCGATGGTGGTGCCGGTGGGTTGCTATTCGGTGATGGGGGCGCCGGGGCTACCGACGCGGCCGGTCAGGGCGGGGCCGGCGGGGCTGCAGGGTTGTTCGGTAACGGCGGGGCCGGCGGGGCCGGGGCCGACGCTGCGACCTCCGGTGTCGCCGGCGGTGACGGGGGCGCTGGCGGGGCGGGCGGGATTCTGGTCGGCGACGGCGGGCCCGGCGGCGCCGGCGGGGCCGGGGGGGTTGGTGCCGCCGGCGGTACCGGCGGGGCCGGCGGTGCTGCCATCGGGGTGTTGGGTGTGGGCGGTCACGGCGGTGCCGGTGGTAATGGCGGCGCCGGCGGTGCCGGGGGTGACGGGGGCACCGGCGCGGGGTTATTCGTCGACGGCGGCAACGGCGGCGCCGGCGGCGACGGCAGCAACCCCGCCGCGCTGCCCGCCCTGGGTGGGGCCGGCGGCACCGGCGGCGTGTTCGGCGTGTTGGGCAGCCACGGCGCCGTCGGCAACCCGGGCACCGTGCCCGGCGCCGCGTCGAGCGCCCAAACCGGCAGCGGAGTGCTGACCATCAGCACCACCGGCACCTGGCTGACCAACAGCGACGGCCAGGTCGTGATGCTGCACGGAACCAACCAGGCGGTCAAGGTGCCGCCGTTCGAGCCATCCGCTGACGGGTTCAACGCCCAAGACGCACAATTCTTGGAGGACAACGGCTTTAACTTTGTGCGGCTGGCTATTTACTGGGCCGCGATCGAGCCCGAGCCCGGCGTCTTCAACGAGGCCTACCTGGCCTCGGTCGCCCAGACCATCCAGATGCTGGCCGATCACCACATCTACGTGCTGCTCGGCGGCGCTGATGAGGACTCCTTCAGCAGCACGTTCATGGGCGAAGGTGCGCCGGCCTGGGCGACCGAAACCGGCGGGCTGCCCAATATCAACTTCGGTTTTCCGTATAACAACTTGATCGACCCCGCCAACCTCTACGCCTGGTCTGCGTTTTTTGCCAACGCGAAAGCACCGGATGGGGTGGGGCTGGAGGACAGTTACGCACAGATGTGGGAATACGTTGCCAACTACTTCAACGGCAACCCCGACATCGTCGGCTACGAGATCATGGACGAACCGTGGCCGGGCTTGTCGTGGCCGCTGATTCCGCTGGGCAGCCCGGCCTTCGGCGCCCAGGAGCTGACTCCGTTCTTCGATCAGGTGACCGCGGCGATGCGCGCCGTCGACCCGACCACCCCGGTGTTCACCGAACCCAACCTGCTCTACGAACTCGGGTTGACTCCCATCACCCAGGGCACGGTGAACTACCCGCACATTGTCTTCGGCTTCGAGGATTACTGCGTCCTCGGTATTTTCGGCATTACCAGCGGTTGCGGGGCGCTCACCGACGCCGTCGCGAATCATGCTGTGGCGTACGCCGACGCGCACAACATGCCGGCACTGTTGGAAGAATTCGGTGCCGGCGACAACCAAACCATCAACGCCGAGGGTGTGCACGCCGCCGACCGGGATTTGATCGGTTGGTCGGAGTGGGCGTTCACCGGCCAAGGGGACATCACGACCACGTCGTCTCCCTCGAGTTTGGAGTCGCTGGTGTACAACCCCAGCCAGCCGCCGGTGGGCGCCAATGTCAATACCGCAACCCTGGACACCCTCGCCGAGCCGTATCCGCAGACGATTTCGGGAACCCCGAATTCGTTTTCGTTTGACCATGGGGTTTTCCAGTTCAGCTACTCCACCGAAAGGGCTGACGGTCTGGGCAGTTTCCCGGTGGGCTCGCAGACCACCATCGCGGTGCCGACAATCGACTTCCCGCACGGCTATCAGGTGAGTGTGACTGGTGGGCAGGTGGTGTCGGCTCCCGATGCCCCGGAATTAGTGATCGTTTCCACCGGTAGCGCCCACACCGTCGATATCACGGTGAGCCCGGCGGGCGGGGCTAATCAGGTGGCGCCTGCGGTGTCGGGGTCGTTGGTTTCGGGGTTGACCGGCGTGTTCGACCGCGAGGTGTATACCCCGCTGCACACCGGTATTGAGGACTGGATTTCCAGCCCGGTCGGTCAGCGGGTCGACGGGTTCATCAATGAGGTGGCGGGCTCGTATGTGATCGGCAACGGCGCACCCGGCACAGCGGCTGACCCCAACGGCGGCGCCGCGGGGTGGTTGTTCGGCGATGGCGGAGCGGGCTGGAACAGCACAACGGCCGGGGTGGCCGGTGGTCACGGCGGAGCGGCCGGTCTCATCGGAAATGGTGGACCCGGCGGGGCCGGCGGAGTGGGCGCGGCCGGGGGTGCCGGGGGTGCGGGGGGATCGTTGATGGGTGTGGGCGGGGCCGGCGGGGAGGGCGGTGCCGGTGTTGCTGCGGGCGTGCAGGGCTCCGGTGGTACCGGTGGTGTGGGCGGCGCCGGCGGTAACGCGCCGGGCCTGGTGTTCGGGGTGGGCGGTGCCGGCGGTGCGGGCGGGGCCGGGGGCCACGGTGTCGACGGCGCGGCGGGCAGTTTCGCCAACGGCGGCAACGGTGATGGCGGCGCGGGGGGCAGTAACGGCGGCGATGGGGGCGCCGGCGGCGCCGGCGGTAACGCCACGGGACTGTTCGGCAGCGGCGGCGCCGGGGGCGCCGGCGGGGATGGCGGTGCCGGCGGTAATGGCGGCAACGGTGCCGCGGGCACCGCCGCGCACCCTGACGGCGGTAACGGCGGCGCGGGCGGCAACCCGGGTGGTCACGGCGGCCCGGGTGGGGCCGGCGGGACCGGCGGGCTGCTCGGCGGCCCCGGCGCAGCCGGCCGGGACGGGGTGATGGCCACCAGTGGGGGTAACGGCGGCAATGGGGGTAACGGGTTTAACGCCACCGCCACGGTCGGGCCCGGGAATGGGGGTAACGGCGGGCCCGGCGGGGCGGTCGGCAACGGTGGGAACGGCGGCAACGGCGGCGCGGGCGCGCCCGGGCAGGCCGGTACCGACGGTGTCACGCCGACGACCTTAGGTGCGGCCGGCACCAATGGGACCGCTGGGCACCCCGGTGGGAACGGCGGCGCCGGGGGTAACGGCGGCGCGGGCGGCTCGCAGTGGGGTTACGGCGGTCACGGCGGGGCCGGCGGGGCGGGCGGTCCCGGCGGGGCCGGCGGCAACGGTGGAGCCGGCGCGGCCGGCAACCCGGCCGGCAGCGGGACCGGCGGTACCGGTGGCGCCGGCGGGGCCGGGGGGGCCGGTGGTGCGGGCGGGCCCGGGGGTGCGGGCGGGGCGGCGGTCGATGGTGCCCACGGCCTCGGCGGGGTCGGCGGAGCCGGTGGGGCAGCCGGGCCCGGCGGCAACGGCGGAGCCGGCGGCCCGGGGGTCTTCACCACGGCCGGTGCCGCCGGCGCTGGCGGGACCGGCGGCATGGGCGGCAACCCCGGCGCCGCCGGGGCCGGCGGCCCGGGTGGCGGCAGCGGCGCCTTCCACGGCGCAGCGGGTGTGACCGGCGCCACGCCGCACGGGGGTAACGGCGGGGACGGCGGGGCCGGGGCGGGTTCCACCAACCCTGCTGTGGCCGGCGGCACCGGCGGGGCCGGCGGTGCGGGTGGCGCCTATGGTCACGGCGGCACCGGCGGGGCGGGCGGGGCCGGTGCGAACGGCAGCGTCACGCATCCCGATGGCGGCGCCGGCGGCGCCGGCGGAGCCGGCGGTTTGGGTGGGGCATTCGGTAACGGCGGTAACGGCGGGGCCGGCGGAGCCGGCGGCAACGCCGGTCCGGTCGGCGACGGCGGGAACGGCGGGGCCGGCGGGCCCGGCGCGCCCGGCACCGACGGCATGGCCGGCAGCACCGGCGGCGCCGGCAGCGCTCCGGCGGCCGGGGGTAACGGCACCAACGGCACCAACGGCGGGGCCGGCGGGGCCGGCGGGGCCGGGGGCGCGGGCGGCTCGATCTCGGGCAATGGCGGTGACGGTGGTGCGGGCGGGGCCGGCGGGGCCGGCGGGAACGGCGGTAACGGCGGGGCTGGCAGCAACGGCAGCACCGCCACTCTGTTGGGCAACGGCCACAACGGCGGTAACGGCGGTAACGGCGGCAACGGCGGGGCCGGTGGCGCGGGCGGGGCCGGCGGGGACGCCACGGCCGGGGTCAACGGCAACGGCGGGGCCGGCGGGCGCGGCGGTGACGCCGGTGACGCCGGGAACGGAGGAGCCGGCGGCGACTCGGTGATCGGCACCAACGGGGCTCCCGGGCAAGGCGGCTACGGCGGGAACGGCGGAAATGTCGGTGACCCCGGTGCGGGCGGGATCGGCGGGCCCGCCGGCACCGGCGGAACCGGCGGTACAGCCGGTGCACCCGGTGCGGCCGGGCAGGCCGGCAGCGGCGGCAACGGCGGTGACGGCGGCAACGGCGCCAACGCCGTCAACCCCCCGGGCTACCACGGAGCGGGCTTCCCCGGCGGTGACGGCGGCAACGGCGGCAACGGCGGCGATGTCGGCAACGGCGGCAACGGCGGGGCGGGCGGCAATGGTTCGCCCGGCGGTACGGGGGCCACCGGTGCGGCCGGCGGCCCCGGACAGCCCGGCCTGACCGGTGGCACCGGCGCATCCGGTGGCCGGGGCGGCTCGGGCGGTAACGGCGGCCTGGGCGGCTCGATATCGGGCAACGGCGGTGACGGTGGCGCGGGCGGCAACGGCGCCAGCGGCGGTGTCGGCGGCCCCGGCGGTGACGGCGGCGCCGGTAATCCCGCCACCACCGGTGACGGCGGCCCAGGCGGGCGCGGCGGTGTCGGCGGCACCGGCGGCCCCGGCGGTAACGGCGGTGATGGCGGCGGTGTCGCACCCGGCGGATCCGGGCACTCCGGCGACGGCGGGGCCGGCGGGCACGGCGGAGCCGGCGGCACCGGCGGTGACGGCGGTGACGGCGGCGCGGGCACCCTCACCACCACCGGACAGGTTGGCCACGCCGGAGCCGGCGGAGCCGGCGGAGCCGCCGGTATCGGCGCTCCCGGGGGAAGCGGCGGCAGCGGTGCCGTTACCGGCGCCACCGGCGCAAGCGGCGCGTCCGGTCACACGGGCACCGCCGCACCGGGCGGTGCCGCCCAGACCAGCGGCTGACCCGTCGTCGCCCGATGCCCCGGGGGGTTGTCGCCGGCGAAGATCCCGGCGTTGCGCGGCGGCACCATCTCGGTGCACCGCCTACGCCCGGTCAGCCCAGCGCCGGTGCGGCCACCAACTGGCATCGCGCAGCAGCGTCGCGATCGCCGGGACGGTGAGCGTGCGCACCACGAAAGTGTCGAGCAGCAGTCCGCACCCGACGATCAGTCCCGCCTGGATCATGATCGCGATCGAACCGGCCATGAGGCCGAACATGCTGGCGGCGAAGATGAGCCCGGCCGAGGTGATCACCGAGCCGGTGTTGGCCACGGTTCGCAGCACACCCACACGGATGTTGCGTGCCGACTCCTCGCGTAGCCGCGAAACCAGCAACATGTTGTAGTCGGCGCCGACTGCCACCAAGATGATGAACGCGACCAGCGGCACCGGCCAGGCGATCTGCTGCCCGAGCCCGTATTGAAAAACTAGCACCCCGATGCCAAGTGCGGCCGCGTAGTTGAGCACCACGGTGCCCAGCAGATAAAGCGGGGCCAGGACAGCGCGCAGCAGCAGGACCAAGATGACACCGACGATGACGAGGGTGGCGATAGCGAGCTGGTGAAAGTCGGCCGCAAGTAAGCGTTGAATGTCGGAGTTGACGGCCGGAAACCCGGCTATGGACACGGTCGCGTCGGCCAGCGAGGTGTTGGGCCGGGCCGCGTTGGCGACGTCGGTGATCGTGTGGGCGAGCGCCATCGCGTCACGGGTGTAGGGGTCGTAGGAGGATTCGATCGCGAAACGAGCGGTTTTGCCGTCTTCTGATAGGAATTGGCTTGCGACGTCGCTGAATTGGCGGTTCTCGAAGACGTTGTCCGGCAGGTAGAACCCGGTTGAGGAGTCTGATCCGGTACTGGCACGGGCCGCATTGTGCAGCTGGGCGGCAATCTGGCTCATCCCGGCCAGCAGCTGAATATTGCTGTCAGCCAACGCGTGGACTCCGCTGGCCAGTGCTTGTGCTCCAGCGGCGAGTTGGCTGACACCGTTTTGCAGCCGGTGCATGCTGTCGGCCACATCGGTCGGGCCGCCGATAGCTCCGAAGGCCGCATCAAGCGCGCCGACGGCGTTCTGCACCCCGGCCACCGTGGCCCCGACAGTGGCGTTCTGGCTGAATTGATCGGAAAGACAAGCGATTTCGTCGAAAAAGCCGGTATCGCGCAAGGCGACGAGGGCCTGGATGTGGTCGCGGATCTGTGCGCAGTGCGGCGTGGTCGCACACCATGGTGTGCTGTCAAGGGTTTTCGCCAGGGGGTCGATGGCGCCGATCGCCGTTTTGGCCTGCTCAGCCAGCGGGCGCAGTCCGGGACCCGACTGAAGCGCTTGGTCGATGGCGGGCGCCGCGGCGCCGAGTTGGCCCAGCAGCGGCCGGAAACGCTGCGCCTGTGCTCCGGCGTGCTGCATGTGGGTCAGCGTGTCGGCCAGCGGCGTGAGCACAGCGTGCAGCGTCGTGTCGAGCCGGGCCAGCCCGCTGGCGAGCTGGTCGGCGCCGCTGGTCAAGGTGGCCAGGTCACCGCGGTGCGCTTGGCCGTCGGCGACCGCGTCGGCGATCTTGTCGCCGATTCGGCGGTTCTGCCAGGACAGTTGAGCCTGTTCGAGGCGGGTACCGCCGGGGCGGGTCACACCCGATACTTTGGTGACCCCGGGTATCTGCGCGACCCGCGAGGCCATCTCGTCGAGGTCGGCCAGCCCCTTGCCGCTGCGCAGATCGGTCGGCGAGGTGACGACCAGAAATTCCGTGATGGTGGCGTCTTTGCGAAAGTGCCTGTCCAGCAGTCGATAGCCCTCATTGCTGGCGGTGGAAGCCGGTTGGCCTTTGCGATCGTCGTAGCTGATGCGCATCGTCACAGCCACCGAGCCCAACGCCGACAGCACGGCCAGGCTGGCGGCCAGCAGGCATACCGGCCGACGGACCACCGCCACAGCGATGCGGTTCCAGTAGTGGCGGGTCCGGTCGGGTTTGGGCTCACCAATGCCGCGGCAGGCGGCCAGTGCCAGTACCGGGGGAAGCAGCGTCACGGTGGCCATGAATCCGGCGAAAACCGCCACTGCGCACGCCGGCCCCAGCGCGGCGAATACCGGCAGACGTGCGAAAACCATTGCCAGGAGCGCGAATGCAACGGTAGCGGCCGATGCCAGGATCACCCGCCCGATAGTCGCGGTCGCGTTGACGACGGCGGTCTCCGCGGCGACACCCCGCCGCCGCTGCTCGTGGTATCGGCTGATCAAGAACACGGTGTAGTCGGTGCCGGCGCCCAGCAGGATCACGGTCATGAAGGCGATGGTGAACTGCGACACCGGCATGCCCAGCTCGCCCAGTGCGGACAGCGCGCCGCGGCCGACGGCCAGGCTCAACCCGATGACCAGCAGCGGCAGCAAGGCGGTGAACACTGACCGGTACACCACCAACAAGACCGCGGCGATCAACACCGCTGTGGCGACCGAGATGACGGCGAGATCCTTTTCAACGAAATCGATTTGGTCGTTGAAAGTGGCTGGTGGACCGGTGACGCGCACCCGTGTCGGCGTGCCGTCGAAGGTCCGGGCAGCGTGGTGGCGGACCGCCTGGACCGACGCGGCTGCGGTCGGATCCCCCAGTGTCCCAGCGATACCCACGGGCAGATACCAGGCTTTGCCGTCGTGGCTGACCGCTTGCGCGGCGGTCGCCGGATCAGCCAGCAGATCATGCACGGTCAGCACGTGTTTGGTGTCGGCGCGCAACCGCGACACCAGTGTGTTGTACCGGGCGCGCGCCACCGCCGTCAGCCCGGCGGGGTCTTCCAACGCGACGATGACCGTCGTTTTCGACCCTTGCTCGCCGAATGCCGTGCTCATCCGATCCAGCGCCTGAAACGAGGGAATATCGCGCGGGATCAAATCCACCGATTGCCGTTTGACGACGGTTTCCAGCTGCGGAAAGACCATTGCCAAGACGGCCGCCAACGTGATCCATCCGCCGATCACCAGTGCTTTGTGGGCAACGGTGAAGCGCGCCAGCGCGGCCAGCCCGGCGCTGTACTCACCGCTGCGCTCGGCTCGCGTCGTGAGCTTGTCCCGCAACCGCGGCACCATTGCCGCACCGGCGGCACGGAAGCGCTGCTCTGCCATGACACCTCCACCCCGACCAAGCGATACTAGCGATATCGCAACGATACTGGTAGTACTACTTGGCTGCCGGGTGTCCGGCGCGGGGCCGCCGACCCGGCTCCGGCCGCGGCCGGTGCGCCCGCAAAAAACCGTCGACGATGTGGACGCGGTCGCGGGAGGTCAGCGCTCTCATGCCGGTGAGTTTGGCGAAAACGATGGGGCCGACCAGCTGGATGATGGCCAGGGTGATGTCGATGTCGCCGAGTTCGGCACGGGCCTTCGGACTAGTCAGCAGCGTGTCGAACGGTTGCCGGTACTGGTCGATGACACGTTTACTGAGGCCCGCCAGTGGTTTGCGCCGGTCGCTGTCCGGACCGCCGGGCCCCAACGCGAGCCAGGCCAGCGCGGTCAGGTGCAGCGGCGCCTCGTCGATCAGCGCGGCCTGGCGGTGCACCAGGTCAATCAACTGTTGACGCAGGTCGCCGGTGGCAGGCGGCGGCGTGACCTGGGGCAGCAGCCGCTCGAAGGCGGCGGCCAGCAGGTGGGTGGTGCTGGTGAAGTGCCGATATAGCGTGGTGCGCGCCACCCTGGACAAGCGCGTGACCGCATCGACGGTGACCGCTTCGACCCCGCCGCTCACCAGTAACGACGTGGCCGCGTCCAATAACCTCGCGCGAGACCGGAGTTTCCGCGGGTCGACGTCGTCATCGGCGATGTCGTCAAACCCGGGTGCCGGCTCTCCGCCCGGATTGGCTGCGGCCATCGGCAGGTGCACTCCTGGCTAATGATTTGCCGTCATGAAACCGTCGGTCCTGCACGTAGCGTAGTGCTACCGGCACTGTTTCTGCGGACGCGAAACGACCGGTTGCGGTGCCGCTCGCCGGCGCGCGCCGAGAATCGCGGGAAGCCGCGGGCTCAGGCCGGAACCATCGGCCCGGATCCGCCGGGTCGATCGCCAGCAGGCGGCCTCATCCAGGCGCCGGCGCACTGCTGCCGGGGAGGCCCGCTGCCCGAGCCAGGCCACCAGGTGGGACAGCCACACACGCAGACGACCCGGGCGAGCTCGCGGTTCTCCTCGGTGGGTGCGCCGCCATTTCCTGCACCAGGTTTCCGGCGAGCTGGCCAAGACGGAGTTGTTCGACACACGTGAGAAGTGCACTCACAGGTAGGTGTCGGCCAGCACACCCACCGTGAGCAGCACCGGCAGAACCGGCAGTGCGAACGTAAAGGCGGCCCACGGATAGCTGCGGCGTCGACGAAGCCACCAGCCCCACGCGCCCGCGCAGATCGCCAGCACGGCCGACCACGCCAAGACGGCCCAGCTCCAGGTGCTCACCGTCGTCATAGCTTCTCCGACAGAAATCGCCACCAGCCACCCCATATAGCCGATGAGCACGCCGCCGAGCACACCCAGAACCGTCTCTCCGCGAATCATCATGAGCCGCTTCAGAAGTTGATCATGTGACCGACCAGACCGTGAAAACACTCCTGCAGGGCCTCCGACATCGTCGGGTGAGTATGGACGTTGCGTGCCAACTCATACGCCGTCAGATCCCACTTCTGCGCCACAGTGAGCTCCGGCAACAGCTCGGAGACATCGTGACCGATCAGATGTCCGCCGAGCAGTTCGCCATATTTGGCGTCGGCCACCAGCTTGACGAAGCCGCTGGGGTCTCCGAGACCGTGCGCCTTGCCGTTGGCGGTGAACGGAAACTTGGCGACCTTGACGTCATAACCTTCGTCGCGGGCCTGCTGTTCGGTGAGCCCGAAGCTGGCCACCTGGGGCTGGCAGAATGTCGCCCGGGGCAGCATGCGGTAATCACCGAGCGGCATCGTCTCTGCGCCGGCTATGGTTTCGGCGGCCACCACAGCCTGGGCTTCGGCAACATGCGCCAGCATCGCCTTGCCGGTTACATCCCCAATCGCATAGATATGGCCCACGTTGGTGCGCATGTAGTCGTCGATGCCTATGGCCTTCTGCCCGGTCAGCGCCACCCCGGCCTGATCCAGCCCGTAGCCCTCGACATTGGGCGCGAATCCGATGGCCTGCAAGACTTTTGCAGCCTTGAGCTCCTCGGGCTGGCCGTTTTTGCTGACGGTCACCGTCACCGCGGTACCTTCGTCGCGGATGGCTTCCACTTTGGTTCCGGTGAGGATTTTGACACCCAGCTTTTTGAACTGCCGCTCGATCTCCGTGGACACCTCGGCATCCTCGTTGGGCAGCGCTCTCGGCAGGAACTCCACAATGGTGACGTCGACACCGTAATTGCTGAGCACGTAGCCGAACTCCATGCCGATGGCGCCAGCGCCGGCGATGATGATCGACTCCGGCAGGTCCCGACTCAGAATCAGCTCCTGGTAGGTGACGACGTTCCGGCTCAGTGAGGTACCCGGAATCAACCGAGTGCTGCTGCCGGTGGCGATGATGGCGTTGTCGAAGGTGACGGTGGCGGTGCCGCCGTCATTGAGCTGCACCGACAGGGTGTTGGCGTCGGTGAAGCGGCCATACCCGTGGATTTCGGTGATCTTGTTTTTCGTCATCAAAAAGTGCACCCCGGCGACACGGCCCTCGGCCACCTTGCGGCTGCGGTCATAGGCCACGCCGTAGTCGAAGGTCACCTCGCCGCTGATGCCGAAGGTTTTGGCCTGCCTGGTGACAATGTGGACGAGTTCGGCGTTGCGCAGCAGGGCCTTGGACGGGATGCAGCCGACATTGAGGCAGACCCCGCCCCAGTACCTGGGTTCGACGATTGCGGTGTTCAAACCGAGTTGAGCGGCACGAATCGCCGCGACATACCCGCCGGGACCGGCTCCAAGGACAACGACGTCGTAGTGGGTCACGTGCCCACCCTAGTGGGGCGTGGGCATGCAGAACCGAATCACCCACGAACCGTCGGGTCCGGTGTGCGGAGACACCGGCGCTGTCATCCGCGCACCGCCGGAGTCCCGGTGCCGGCTCACCAACGCGGTCGTCTCGACCCCGATGGTGTCGTGGTGGGCGTCGATGAGGGACGCGGCACGCCGCCGGAACCCGACGCTGCCGGATTTTAATTTGATGAATATTTCAATTTCTGAAATAGTATCCGATGTGCACCGGCTGGACACTGAACGGCTGCCCCGCTGGGAGCGATTCTCCGCCGCGGTCACTGGCCCGCGCTGCTGGATGGCGGCGCTCGCGGTGACCCTGGTCGCGAGCACGTTCATCGCGGTGAGCGGGAGCAGCGACGCGGCCGATCGCTCACCGGTGTCGCTGCCCCCCGCCGCCGAGTCCGCACACGCCGACACCGCGCGCGCAGCTTTTCCCGGTGGCGACCGGATCCCGGTCATCCTGGTGGTCCGCCGCACCGACGGCTCGGCCCTCTCCGCCGCGGACCTTGACGCGGCCGCTCAGGCCCGGCGGCGGATGCTGATGGCCGCGGGTCAGCCGGTTGCAGCACCAGCGCTGGTGGTCTCCGGTGACCGGCAGGTTGCGCTGGCTTCAATACCGTTGAGCGCCAGTCTTTCCGGCTTCGCGCTCAGCGACGCCGTCCAGATGCTGCGCCGCGCCGCCGCAGCCGGGCTGCCGGGGGGCCTGCGCGCACACGTCACCGGTGGTCCGGCGTTCGGCGCAGACATCGCCAACGCGTTCACCAACGCCAACATCGCGCTGCTGGTGATCACCACGCTGGTGGTGGCGCTCCTGCTGATCGTCACCTACCGCTCCCCGATCCTGTGGGTGGTGCCGCTGACGGTGATCGGCTTCGCCGACCGGGTCTCAGCGGTCGTGGGCGCCGCGATCGCACGGCACGCCGGCCTGACCGTCGACGGAGCCACCGCGGGCATCACCAGCGTGCTGGTGTTCGGCGCCGGCACCAACTACGCGTTGTTGCTGATCTCGCGCTATCGCGAGGAGTTGGCCCGCACCCGGCAGCACCGCGCCGCGCTGCGCACCGCGGTCAGAACCGCCGGCCCGGCGATCGTGGCCAGCAACGCCACCGTGGTACTGGCGTTGCTGATGCTGCTGTTCGCGTCGTCGCCGAGCACCCGCAGCCTCGGTGTTCAGGGCAGCTGCGGGCTTGTGGTCGCGGCCCTTTTCGTGCTGGTCGTGCTGCCGCCGCTGCTTGCCGTCTTGGGGGTGCGGGTGTTCTGGCCGTTCATCCCCCGGCTGGGCAGCCCGGATTTGGCCACTGCGGGAGTGTGGCACCGCATCGCCGATCCGGTGACCCGCCACCCGGTTCGGGTGGCAGTGACCGCGATTGCCGCGCTTGCTCTGTTGACCACCGGGCTGGTGGGCACCCCGTTTGGCCTGACCCAGACCCAGCAGTTCCGGGTGCGCGCCGACTCGGTCGCCGGCTATGAGACACTGGCCGCGCATTTTCCCGGCGGTGTCAGCGATCCCGCTGTCGTCATCGGCGCAACCGACCGCGCGACCGCGATCCAACGCGCGATCACCGCCACGCCCGGCGTGGTATCGGTGACCAACGCCGGCCACACCGCCCAGGGCCTCACCCAATGGTCGGTGGTGATCGACGCCGCCCCCGCCTCCGGGCGCTCGTTCACCACTATTCGAGCTCTGCGAGCGGCGGTGAAAGCCGCCGACCCGCACGCCCTGGTGGGCGGGTCGGACGCGGCCGCCCTGGACACCCGCGACGCGGCCACCCGAGACCGTCTGGTGGTGATCCCGGCCATTCTGGCCGTTGTGCTCGCTGTGCTCTCCGCGCTGCTGCGCGCGGCACTGGCCCCGCCGATCCTGGTTGCGATCACCGCATTGAGCGCGGTGGCGGCGCTGGGCCTGGGCGGGTGGGCCAGCGTGCATGTCGTCGGGTTCCCCGCGCTGGACCAGACCACGCCACTGTTCGCGCTGCTATTCCTCATCGCGCTCGGCGTCGACTACACGATCTTCCTGGTCACCCGCGCCCGCGAAGAAACCCCCCAGCACGGCACGCGCGACGGCATCGTCCGCGCCGTGTCGGCCACCGGCGGGGTGATCACCAGCGCGGGAATCGTGCTGGCCGCGGTGTTCTGCGTGCTCGGCGTGCTCCCGCTGATCGTGCTGACCCAACTGGGCATCATCGTGGGGCTCGGTATCCTGCTGGACACCTTCGTGGTGCGCACATTAGTGGTTCCCGCGGTGTTCACCATGATCGGGCCGCCCATTTGGTGGCCTGCCCTGCAGACCGCCGCCCCGGCACCCGCGGCCACCGCGACCGCACCGGCTCCCCGGGAGCTCACGGACACGGAGTAAACATGCGCCGATCGCCACCGACTATGTGGCGCGCTCGGCGCCTCGACGCCGACGACCTCACCGGCACGCTCGACGACCTGCGCGCCGCGCGCCTGACCTGACATCTTTGCCGTCGGCTCTACACCGGCGCAGCAGCGGATGCCGCGGCAGCGTTTGTTGTGCGGAAACAGCAGCCCACCAGTTGCGATCGGCTGCTTGTTGTGACCACCCATCAGCGCGACCACAACGCGTGGACTGACCGTGCCCGCGGCGCGGACACCGTTGGTATCCTCGGCGAGCGCGTCAATAAGGGTCAATAAGGGGGCGGATTCCAGTGAACGTCGCAACGGGACGGTTGCAACACTAGTGGAGTGGAGGGTCTGCCGGAGATGGATGTGGCGCGGGTGCGGCGGTGGTGTCGGGACAGGGTGCCTGCCCAGATCCGTGACGGGGTCCGCGTTGAGGTCGACGTTGCTGAGCGTCATCTGACGATCGTGGAGTGCCGCCGGTCGTGGCGGGCGGATAAGGGCTCGGAGTGGACCCGGTTCCCGATCGCTCGGCTGCGCTACACGAAGACCACCGGCATGTGGTCGTTGTATTGGCGGGACCGCAACCTGCGCTTCCACATCTATGATCTGGTGTCGCCCACTGCCGGTGTCGAGGAGTTGTTGGCTGAGGTGGATCGTGATCCCACCGCGATCTTTTGGGGCTGATCAACCATGCGGCTTATGCGGTCCTGCCCGTGACGACGACGGCGTCGGTGATCAGGTCGGCGGGTCGGGCCCAGTCGAGGGTTTTGCGGGGCCGGTCGTTGAGTTCGTCGGCGACGCGTTGCAGTTCCTGGGGTGAGATATTGGCCAGGTCAGCGCCTTTGGGAAAGTAGTCGCGCAGCAAGCCGTTGGTGTTCTCGTTGGAGCCGCGCTGCCACGGTGAGTGCGCGTCACAGAAGAACACGCGTGTGCCGATGTGGGCGGTGATCTGTTGATGCAGCGCAAGTTCTTTGCCTTGATCCCAGGTCAGCGTCCGGCGCAGATGGGCGGGAAGAGCGCCCAGTGCGTCGATGACGCCATCGCGCATCGCCTCCGCGGTCGGTCGGCTCGTGGGCACGTGGACAAGGATGACAAAGCGCGTGACGCGTTCGACGAGAGTGCCGATCGCCGACCGGTTTCCAGCACCCATGAGGCAATCGCCCTCCCAATGCCCAACCTGCACCCGGGCCTCGACCTCGACCGGTCGATCAGCGATCATCGTCATAGCGGTGAGCCGACCACGGCGTTCCAGGCCCTGGATCCGGCGTCGGCGCCGCCGGCGCCGCCGTTTGGCCGGACGGGTTAACGCGGTCTTGGGATCATAGATCGCCTGGTAGATCGACTCGGTACACAGATGGCGCTCGGGCTGGTCAGGAAACCGCACCGGCAGTTCATGAGCCACCTGTTCAGGACTCCACCGCTTGCCTAACAGCTCGGCCACCACAGCGCATAGCTGCTCATCACGCGCTACGCGGCGCGTCCGCGACCGGGATTGCCGCTCGACAGTAAGCCGCTCCGCCGTAGCCGGCAGGTAGCGGCCCTGATCGTCGGCGTTGCGGCGTAGCTCCCGCGAGACCGTCGAGGCCGCCCTACCCAGCTCCTCGGCGATACCGCGCACGCTGACACCGCCGCGGTGTAAATCGGCGATCATCGTCCTCTCCGCCGACGACAAATATCGAGGATGGCGCGGCTTGGGTGCTGCAAGACTCACCGGTGGATAGTGCACCGGCTCGCCGGCAGTGTTGCGGATTGTGCGCCCGTAGCGCCAGCGTGTCCCGGTCCTGCGGTTGATTCCCACGATCCGGCACGCTTGGCGGTTGCTGACCCCTTGGGCAATCAGCCGACCGAACCACTGCTGCTTCTCCACGTCGCCGTGTCGGGTCTTTCGCTGTGCTCCCACCGCAACCTCCGCAGAGCCTTGGTGTTGCGACGTTCACTGGAATCCGCCGGGTCAATACGGAATGATCCCGGCCAGACAATGCGGCACTCGTTGGCAGTAGTAGTAGCCATACAGCGGTGCCGCGGCGGCCAGCGAGGCGAACACCGCCGAGATCACCGCGATTGCCAGCGCCGCAAGGAGCGGTTTGTCCTGCACCATCGCCAGCATCAACCCGCCGACGGTGCATAACACGACGTAGACGAGCACCGCGAACACCGTGGGCGTCTTGTCGGTCGAGTGATACCACCAGTAGAAAAGGCCCAGACCGATCGGCGCCGCGACAACCCACACCCCGGCGATGACCAGCACCAGCTTCCACCATTTCAGGTAGTGATATCGGCCGGGCACGGTGACCGACAGCGCCACCGGGGGGATTGGCTCACGTCGCGGTGCGTCACGGTGGGCGTCCTCGGGTTCGGTGCGCGGAATCGGCGTCGACGCCGGCGGCGCCTGCTCTCCGGTGTCCGCCGGTTCCGGCAGCTGCCGATGCTGGCCAGTGTCGAAAACCGGGGTGTACGGTTCGGTGGTCGGCTGGGATTCCCGGTCCTCGGAAGCTTCGTCAGGCACCGAACACCACCTGGATGGCGACCAGCACACCAAACCACCCGGGCGCCACCGCCACGGCAAACGCGCCCAGCGCCGTCACCCAGCGACGCCGGGAGAACACCAGCAGCACCAGCCCGATCGCGGTGGGCACACCGACGACGAGCGCAATGACGATATCGGGCCGGATGCGGGCATGCACCAGCAGGGTAGCTGCCACCCCAGCCACCAGCCCGGCCGCGGTGCCCACCAGCATGGCGCTGGTCAACAACCACGGACGCGGCAGCGGGATCACGGTCTACGAGATTACTGGGGCGCGCGGCCCGCCGGCACCCGATATGCCCGGCGCGCCCGCCGGCACCGGGCAGGCATCGGCCGCCTCGGCCACCACCGGAGCGCGCCCGGCGGGCCGCGCACCGCGCGCGTAGTCCGCGCCGGTGATCAGGCCAGCGGTGTGCAGCTGCGCGTTCTCCGCCTCGGTGAAAACCCGCCCGCGGGACAAAAACCGCATGCCCTCCGGCGCTTCCAGGCTGAACCCGCCACCCCGGCCGGGCACCACGTCGATAATCAGCTGGGTATGTTTCCAGGCCTCGAACTGCGGTCCGGAAATCCACACCGGCACACCGTCTGGCCCCACATCGAGCACACCCAACAACACGTCGCGGTCGCCGACGATGAACTCCCCGTCCGGATAACACATCGGCGAGGAACCGTCGCAGCAGCCACCGGACTGATGGAACATCACTGGGCCGTGGCGCTCCTGCAGCTGGTTCAACAGCGCCGCCGCGGCAGCGGTGATCAACACCCGGGCGACCATCAGAACAATCCGAGAGCCTTCTCGGAATAGGACACCATCAGGTTTTTGGTGTGCTGGTAGTGGTCGAGCATCATTTTATGGTTCTCCCGCCCGAATCCCGACTGCTTGTAGCCACCGAACGCGGCGTGGGCCGGGTAGACGTGGTAGCAGTTGACCCATACCCGGCCGGCCTGGATGTCGCGGCCGGCCCGGTAGGCGGTGTTGCCGTCGCGGCTCCACACTCCCGCGCCCAGCCCATAGAGAGTGTCGTTGGCGATGCTGATGGCGTCGTCGTAATCGCGGAACGACGTCACGGCCACCACCGGCCCGAAGATCTCCTCCTGGAAAATGCGCATCGCGTTGTCGCCGGTGAAGATCGTCGGCTGCACGTAGTAGCCGCCGGCCAGGTCGCCGCCCAAATCGGCGCGCTCGCCGCCGGTGATGATCGTGGCGCCCTCGCTTTTGCCGATCTCAATGTAGGACAACACCTTTTCCAGCTGGTCGTTGGAGGCCTGCGAGCCGATCATGGTCTGGGTGTCTAGCGGATCGCCCTGGCGAATGGCTTTCGTGCGGATCGCTGCCAGCTCCAGGAACTCGTCGTAGATGTCGGCCTGGATCAGGCTGCGCGACGGACACGTGCACACCTCGCCCTGGTTGAGGGCGAACATGGTGAACCCTTCCAGCGCCTTTTCCTGGAAGTCGTCGTGTGCGGCCATCACGTCGGAGAAGAAGATGTTGGGGCTCTTACCGCCGAGCTCCAGGGTGACCGGGATGATGTTGTGGCTGGCGTACTGCATGATCAGCCGGCCCGTGGTGGTCTCACCGGTGAACGCGACCTTGGCGATGCGGTTGCTGGAGGCCAGCGCCTTACCGGCCTCGGCGCCGAACCCGTTGACCACGTTGACCACACCCGGCGGCAGCAGGTCGCCGATCAGCGACATCAGGTAGAGAATCGACACCGGTGTCTGCTCGGCGGGCTTGAGCACCACGGTGTTACCGGCGGCGAGCGCCGGCGCCAGTTTCCACGACGCCATCAAGATCGGGAAGTTCCACGGAATGATCTGACCGACAACCCCTAACGGCTCATGGAAGTGATAGGCGACGGTGTGCTCGTCGATTTGCGACAGTGATCCTTCCTGGGCGCGGATCGCGGCAGCGAAGTAGCGGAAATGATCGACCGCCAATGGCAGATCGGCGTTCAGCGCCTCCCGGATCGGTTTACCGTTGTCCCAGACTTCAGCCAGGGCCAGCGCTTCGAGGTTGTCCTCGATGCGGTCGGCGATCTCGTTGAGGATCAGTGCCCGCTTGGCCGGCGCGGTCTTGCCCCAGGCCGGAGCCGCGGCATGCGCGGCATCGAGCGCCTTCTCGATGTCGGCGTCGTCGGAGCGCGGCACCTCGCAGAATATCTGGCCGGTCACCGGTGTCGGGTTCTCGAAGTACCGGCCATGCACGGGCGGCACCCACTCGCCCCCGATAAAGTTGTCGTAGCGGGATTCATACGACATCAGTGCGCCGGTGGAGCCCGGTCGTGCGTAGACGGTCATCGGCTCAGCTCCTCGTTCCTTTGATGTAATACCGCTCACACTACCGCCGCAGCCACAATGACTACATGTCGCATTTCTGGACTTCCAGTGACCGCTGACCAGCTCGACGACCCCTACCTGTGGCTGGAGGACATCACCGGTGAGCAGGCGCTGAACTGGGTGCGCGCACACAACGCGCCCACGCTGAAGGAGTACTGCGATGAGCAGTTCGAGCGGATGCGCGCCGAAGCGCTGGAGGTGCTCGATACCGATACGCGTATCCCCTACGTGCGCCGCCGCGGTGAGTTCCTCTACAACTTCTGGCGCGACGCCGTGCACCCGCGCGGGCTGTGGCGGCGCACCACACTGGACAGCTATCGCAGCGACTCCCCGGACTGGGACGTGCTCATCGACGTCGATCACGTGGGCCGGGTTGACGGCGAGAGCTGGGTGTGGGCCGGCGCCACGGTCCTCGAACCTGACCACACCCGCGCGCTGATCGGCCTGTCGCGTGGTGGCGCCGACGCCGTTGTTATCCGTGAATTCGACATGGTGGCGCGCGAATTCGTCGCCGACGGGTTCGTGCTGCCGGAGGCCAAGACTTATATCAGCTGGGCCGACCCGGACACCGTGCTGGTGGGCACCGACTTCGGTGACGACTCACTGACCGAATCCGGTTATCCGCGACTGGTCAAGCGGTGGCGGCGCGGCCAGCCGCTGGCTGAGGCCGAGACGCTTTTCGAAGGGGCCCGCACCGACGTCATGGTCGCGGCTTCTGTCGACCGCACACCCGGTTTCGAACGCACCCTGCTGCGGCGCGCCCTCGACTTTTTCAATGACGAGGTCTACGAGCTGCGCGGCTCGGAGCTGATCCGTATCGACGCCCCCACCGACGCAACGGTGTCTGTGCATCGGCAATGGCTTTTGATCGAGCTCCGCACCGACTGGGTCACCGGGGCCGCCGAATATAGCGCTGGCTCACTGCTGGCCGCCCCCTATGACGAGTTCCTCGCCGGCACAGCTCACGTGCAAGTCGTGTTCGAACCTGACGAGCACACCTGCCTGCATCAATACGCGTGGACCCGCGATCGGCTGCTGCTGGTCACACTGGCCGACGTGGCCAGCCGTGTCGAGATCGTCACACCCGACGACTGGGTGCGTGAGCCGGTGCCGGGCATTCCCGCGGCAACGAACACGGTGATCGTCGCCGCCGACCACACCGGCGACGAGTTCTACCTCGACTCCAGCGGATTCGACGCGCCGTCCCGGCTATTGCGCGGCACCCCCGGCGAGCCGCTGGAAAACATCAAGTCCGGGCCGGCCTTCTTTGATGCCCGAAACCTCAGTGTGGCACAGTATTTCGCGACTTCCGCAGACGGCACGCCGATCCCGTATTTCGTCGTGCGGCCGGCCGATGCGACTGCGCCGGGGCCGACGCTGCTTTCCGGCTACGGCGGATTCGAGGTGTCGCGAACCCCCGGATACGACGGGGTGCTGGGGCGGCTCTGGCTCAGTCGCGGCGGCACATACGCGCTGGCCAACATCCGCGGCGGTGGCGAATACGGTCCCCGGTGGCACACCCAGGCGATGCGGGCCGGACGGCACAAAGTGGCCGAAGACTTCGCTGCGGTGGCAACCGATCTGGTGAACCGCGGGATTACAACCGTCGGGCAGCTGGGCGCGCAAGGCGGCAGCAACGGCGGCCTGCTGATGGGTGTCATGCTGACCAAATACCCCCAGCTTTTCGGCGCGCTGGTGTGCCATGTGCCGCTGCTGGATATGCGCCGGTTCCATCTGCTCTCCGCCGGGGCGTCGTGGGTCGCCGAATATGGTGATCCGGACAACCCGGCCGATTGGCAGTTCATCGCCGAATACTCGCCCTACCACAATATTTCGGCGGAGGTCCGTTACCCGCCGGTGCTGATCACCACGTCCACCCGCGACGACCGCGTGCATCCGGGGCATGCCCGGAAGATGACCGCCGCGTTGGAGGCGGCGGGGCACCGCGTCTGGTACTACGAGAACATCGAAGGCGGGCACGCCGGTGCGGCCGACAACGCCCAGGTCGCGTTCAACTCGGCGCTGAGCTTTTCGTTTCTGTCGCGAATGCTCACCCCCGGGGACTGAGCCCCGTCAGCGCGGCACCGAGCAATGCCGGCTCGGATTTCATCGGCCGACCTGCACGGACAACAGAACCTCGCCGCCCGTGACGGGTGACGCAGTGTTAGGGTGTGCTTATGATGCGGCATCGAATTCTGCGGACCGGTGCGGCAGCCCTCGCCCTCGGCATCGCCGCTCTGGCATTCCCGAAGACGGCCACAGCCGACTCCACCGAGGACTTCCCGATACCTCGCCGGATGATTACGACCACCTGCACAGCCGAGCAGATACTGGCCGCCGCGCGAGACTATGCCCCGGTGTATTTCGAGCGTTACATGATCGACTACAACAATCACCCCAACGTTCAGCAGGCAGTCCAGGATAAGGTGCACTGGTTTTACTCGTTGTCGCCGGAGGAGCGCCGGAACTACTCGGAGAACTTTTACGCGCCCGTCGCTGACCCGCTGTGGCTGGCCTGGCCGAACCACATGAAGATCTTCTTCAACAACAAGGGCGTGGTCGCCAAGGAGACCGACAACTGCGCGCAGTATCCCCCCGGCGACATGTCGGTGTGGGGCTGGACCTGATTCGCGGGTTGAGCGGACCGCACCAGCTGGTCAGCAAAGCGCCCGATGTGCGGCGAACTCCGGTGACCCGCTGTCCGCTTGTGTGACTTGTGTGAAAAGTGGCGGGTTTAACCTCTCCCGTGCCGGCGATCAACCGAACGTCGGCGTGCGGTGATCGCCCATAAATCCGGCAAACCGCGCCATGCGGAAATCGTCCGACGGCATAACGCGCACCGAGGCCCGTAGCCCCGCGTACCGGCGCGGCGGACACGTCGGGCACATCGGCTTTCCCCAACCCGCCAGCAAACCACCTGACAGCCGAAACGACCTTTTACCCCGGCATGACAGGCCGCTCAGGTGCCCAGACTTTACGGACTTACCCGAGAGGCGGGACACGATCTCTTAGGGTATCTCTTAGAATTTTCACACATGAGCACTTTCGCATGCGATGCCGGTGGCATGCAAAATCCGCCGAGAGCGGAAGACTATCTCGATGCCAATGGTCGCATCGCCCTGCCGGATGGCGTCAGCCTGATCACATTTCTGAACCGCAGCATCACCTATTGCGGCGACGCTGTCGCGTATCGCTACCTGGATTACACCCACCATGCGGAGGGCACCGGCGTCGAGTTGACCTGGGCGGAGGTAGGCACCAAAACGCGCGCAATTGCCGCACGCCTGCAGCAGGTCACATCGCCCGGCGAACGCGTCGCAGTACTGGCACCGCAGGGTTTGGAGTACGTCGTTGGGTTCTTCGCCGCGATTATGGCCGGAAATATCGCCCTGCCGTTATTCGCGCCCGAGTTGCCGGGCCATGCTGAACGTCTCAATGCGATTCTCCAGGACGCACAGCCCACCGTTTTCTTGACGACTGCCGCGGCCAGCGAAGCGGTTCAGGCGTGTGTCCGAATGATCCCGCATGCCCGCAGGCCGCGGGTTATTGCGATCGATGAAATACCGGATTCGGTCGCTGCCACCTTCGCACCTGTCGCACTGGCCACTGACGACATCGCGTACCTGCAATACACCTCGGGCTCAACACGAACCCCGATGGGGGTGGAGATCACTCATCGTGCTGCCGGCACAAACCTGCTGCAGATGATCTTGTCGATCCGGTTGGATAACACCGACATCCATGGTGTGAGCTGGTTGCCGCTCTACCACGATATGGGCCTCATGATGATCGGTTTCCCGGCGCTGTACGGGGGACATCTCACCTTCATGTCGCCGATGGCGTTCGTCCGCAGGCCGCAACGGTGGATTCACGCATTGTCGGCGGGTTCGCGCCGCGGGCGCGTTGTCTCACCCGCACCCAACTTCGCGTTCGAATTGGTCGCACAGCGTGGCCTGCCCGCCGAGGGCGAGAACATCGATTTGAGCAATGTCATCCTGATCAACGGCTCCGAGCCAGTCAAGATCGATTCGATCAACCAGTTCACGAAGGCTTTCGAAGCGTACGGGCTGCCGAAAACGGCGATCAAGCCTTCCTACGGTATGGCTGAGGCGACGCTTTTCGTTTCGACCATCGATCCCAGCGCCGAGGCGACGGCCGTCTACCTCGACCGAGAGCACTTGGGCGCCGGGCACGCTGTGCGCGTCACCCCGGATGATCCCAACGCCGTGGCCTATGTGTCGTGTGGTCGGGTCGCGCGCTGCCAGTGGGCGGTGATCGTCGACCCGCAGACCCGGGCGGAATTACCCGACGGCGAGATCGGTGAGATCTGGTTGCACGGCGACAATATCGGTCGCGGCTACTGGGCGCGGACCGAGGAAACACGGGAAACTTTCGGCAACACGCTGCAGTCGCGGCTGCCGGTCGGCAGCCACGCTGAGGGCGCGCCGATCGATGGGCGGTGGATGCGAACGGGTGATCTCGGTGTGTACCTCGACGGCGAGCTCTACATCACCGGCCGCATCAAGGACCTGATCATCATCGACGGCCGTAATCATTACCCGCAGGACATCGAGGCCACCGCCGCCGCAGCATCACCGGCCGTGCGATCGGGTTATATCGCAGCATTCTCCGTGCCGGCCAACGAGATTCCGGGCACAACACGACACGACCGCGCCGAGAGCCTGGTCATCATCGCCGAGCGAGCACCCGGCGCGGGCCGCGTCGACCCGGAACCGGTGGTCCAGGCCATCCGGGCCGCGGTGTCGCGCCGGCACGGGTTACCGGTGGCAGACATACGACTGGTGACCGCGGGCACGGTCCCGCGCACCACCAGCGGAAAGTTAGCCCGTCGTGCATGCCGCGCCCTCTATCTGAGCGGTCAATTGGGTACGCGCAACTAACGGCGCCGCGGGGTGTTGGCGTGCCGCGCGCGAAAAGCAGGCGCGCTAGGTCCGCGCTTCCGCGAGCTCGCGGCTGATTGCGCGGGCCGGCGCTCCGTGATGCCGGGGAGGCCGGGTGCGTACCCGCTGTGGCCACCAGAACCACCGTCCCAGCAGCGCCGCGATCGACGGCGTCATGAACGAGCGCACGACGAGCGTGTCGAACAGCAGGCCCATGCCGATCGTGGTACCGACCTGGCCGATAACGCGCAGATCGCTGACCACCATGACCATCATGGTGAACGCGAACACCAGGCCGGCCGACGTGACAACAGACCCGCTGCCGCCCATCGCCCGGATGATGCCGGTGTTCAGCCCGGCGTGGATCTCTTCTTTGAATCGCGCCACCAGCAGCAGGTTGTAGTCCGAGCCGACCGCCAACAAGATGATGACCGACATCGCCAGCACCATCCAGTGCACATCAAGCCCGACCAGGTGCTGCCAGATCAGCACCGATAAACCGAAGGCGCTGCCCAGCGACAGCAACACGGTGCCGACGATGACCGCCGCGGCGATCACGCTGCGCGTGATCACCAGCATGACGATGAAAATTAAACACAGCGCCGAGATTCCGGCGATGATCAGGTCGTACATGGCCCCGGTGGACATGTCCTGGTAGATGGGCGCGGTGCCACCGAGGTAGATTTTCGAGCCTTCCAGCGGGGTCGCCTTGATCGCCTCATGCACCGCGTGCTTCATCGGTTCGACGCGCGAAATCCCTTCGGGCGAAGCGGGATCGCCCTCGTGGAAGATGATCATCCGAACCGCGTGACCGTCCGGTGACAGGAACATCTTGATACCGCGCTTGAAATCGGGGTTGTCGAAGGCTTCCGGGGGCAGGTAAAACGAGTCATCGTTTTTCGCCTTGTCGAACGCGTGGCCCATCGCCGACTGGTTTTCCATCATCGCCTTCATCTGATTCTGCAAGCCGCCCATGGTTTGCTGCATAGTCAGCGTGTAGGTCCGCATCGTCTTCATGGTGGCGATCATCGACGGTAACAACGTCAGCATCTGCGGTATCAACGAATCCAGCCGGTCCATATCCGGCAACAGAGTCTGAAAGTCGTCGGTCATCGTGTCGACACCGTCGAGCGCGTCGAAAATCGATCGCAGCGACCAGCAGATGGGAATGTCATAGCAGTGCTTTTCCCAGTAGAAATAGCTGCGAATCGGCCGCCAGAAATCGTCGAAATTCGCGATCTGATCTCGCAAATCCTCGATATCGGCGAACATACCGTGCATCTTGGTGTCCATGCTGTGGGTGGTCTGCGACATCTCGCGCATCAGGCCGAGCATTTTCTCCATCGTGTTGATCATCCGCTGCATGTCATCAGCCATTTTCAGCATGTCGTTCATGCGGTCCAGCATGTACTGCATATTGAGCTGCTGGGTGGTGCCCTGCATGCTGATCGCGAACGGGATCGACGCGTGATCAATTGGGGTGCCTAGGGGCCGGGTGATGGCCTGCACACGCCCGACGCCGGACACCCGGAAAACCGCCTTGGCTACTTTGTCGATGACCAGAAAATCAGCCGGATTGCGCATGTCATGATCGGTTTCCAGCAACAGCAAATCCGGGTTCATCCGGGCCTGGGAGAAATGCCGGTCTGCGGCCGCGTATCCCAGGTTCGCCGGAATATCGGCCGGCATGTAATTGCGATTGTCATAGCCGGGTCGGTAGCTGGGCAACGTGATCAGTCCGATCAACGCGACCGCCACCGTCGCGGCCAGCACCGGCAGCGGCCAGCGCACGACCGCTGCACCGATTTTCCGCCATCCGCGGATCCGCATCGCCCGCTTCGGCTCCAGCAAACCAAAATGACTGGCCACCACCACGACAGACGCCCCCAGGGTGAGGGCGGCGAAGACGACGACCAGCATGCCGATCGCCAGCGGGACACCGAGAGTCTGGAAGTACGGCAGCCGGGTGAAGCGCAGGCAGAAGGTGGCGCCGGCGATCGTCAGGCCCGAGCCGAGGATCACATGACCCGTCCCCCGATACATCGTGTAAAACGCCGATTCGCGATCCTGGCCGAGGGTGCGGGCTTCCTGATAGCGGCCGAACAAGAAGATCGCGTAGTCCGTCGACGCGGCGATCGCCATCATCACCAGCAGGTTGGTGGCGAACGTCGAGAGCCCGATGATTTTGTAGTAGCCCAGAAACGCGACCACGCCGCGGGCCGCCGCCAACTCCAGGAAGACCATTGCCATCACCAGCGCGACCGTGACGATCGAGCGGTAGACGAACAACAGCATGACGATGATGACGACGAAGGTCAGCCCGGTGATCAGCTTGAGGCTGCGGTCGCCGGCGATGCGCTGATCGGCCAGCAGCGGGGCCGCCCCGGTCACATAGGCCTTCAGCCCCGGCGGCGCCGGGACGCTGTTGACGATCTTCTGCACCGCCGCGACGGATTCGTTGGCCAGGCTCTCCCCTTGGTTGCCCGCCAGATACACCTGCACATAGGCGGCCTTGCCGTCAGGGCTCTGCGACCCAGCCGCGGTCAGCGGGTCACTCCAGAAGTCCTGGACGTTTTCGACGTGTTTGGTGTCCGCCCGCAGCTTGGCGACCACCGTGTCGTAGAAGCGGTGCGCGGCGTCGCCGAGGGGTTTCTGACCTTCCAGCACGATCATCGCCGAGCTGTCGGATTTGAACTCATGAAAGTCCTGTCCGACCCGCTTCATCGCGATCATCGACGGCGCATCCTGGGGGCTCATCGACACCGTGCGCATCTTCGCCACCTCGTCCAGTTGAGGGACGAGCACATTAAGCAGGACGGTGATCGCCAGCCAGACCAGGATGATCGGCACCGCCAGCCGGTGAATCCATAACGGCAGACGCGATCGCACCACCTCTACCGGAGCCGGGAGGATGTCGGTGGGCGCGTCGCTCGTCGTCGCGCTCATGCGGATTTCACCAAACAGAAGGTCTGAGCGTTCACGCCGTTGGAGATCCTTTCATCCTTGACCACACCATCGACGGTGATGCGGCAGCCGATGGTGTCGCTGCGGCCCTGCGCCACAATGATGGGGCTCACCGCCGGGTCGGTCGTCGACAATTCCAGCGACCACGGCAGCGGCGCCTTGTCCACCCGCTGGGGTGTGGCGTTGAGATCCAGGTAATTGATGTCCGCCACCGCTCCGTTCGGGCCGAAGATCTCGTAGATCACCACCTTGGGGCGAAACGGTTTGGTGTCTTCGAACCTGACCGACGAGCCCCCAGCGTTGCCGTGCGCACCGAAGTACCCACGAACCCGGTACACCGCGAACCCGGCGATGACGACGACGACGACGATGAGCAACGGCATCCACACCCGCTTGAGAACACCGAACATCGGAAACCACGCCCCTCTTCGCTAGCTTTGGTCGCCGACATCGACGCCGGTACCCGCGCGCTTCCCCCCGCGCCGGCCGACGGAATCGACCAGCGACCCCCGTGCACGCACCGGCGTCATCAGATCGTCCGTTACGTCAGCGGGTCCGCTCAGATGCGGCATGGTTGCGGTTGCCACTGCGATGCGACCTAAAAAGCCTGTCGGCCCATGGTTTTCTCCCCGTGGGCCCGGTCCCTGACATGTCGACCGTCCTCCTCACTGTGGGCATAGCTTAGTCCATCTAACGTAGTGCTCGCTATACATTAGCGTCGCTAATGTCTGAGCGCCACGCGGGTCCCGCGACACTGGCAGCACTGAGCGGATCGCCGTCGGCGCTGGGCGTTCCCGTCGTGATCGACCACGTTGAGCCCGGCGCCGCCACCGATGTGAACGGTTTGCCCGAGTGTTGCGGCCACCGGCCCCTCCCGTACCGCCGAGAAGGAATTTCGCTACGCTAAGTATCGTAGACAGTAGCGTATCTGACGGCGAGCGCAAGGCCGGCCGCATCGGCGTGGTGAGAACCCACGCGATCGCGGTTCAGCGCGCGGATCATGAGGCGGGCCCCACCACCGTTGATGCCCCCAGCCAGGATCCCGCTCCGATACTGTCCGTGAGCTCGCAACGCGGTGTCCGAACGACCAACCGCCGGGGCGTCGGCTGCGAATACCTCGTGACCAAGACCAAGTCGGCGCAGAAGCGGTCACCACACCCCGGTTGACGACACGAAAGGGTGCCAACCATGACACAGATCCAGCCACCGCAGGCCGCAGCTGGCCCGGCACCGATGCACCGTTGTCGCTTTCACATGCCGCCCGGCTCTCGGCGGCCGACGGGCTCGCGCGCGCGGAGGACCTCCTCGCCGGTGCACGCCGGCAGCGCACGTTTGCCCGAAAACGACATCGACACCCGGTGGGGCAACTCCCATTGCGGCAGAAGGCTTTCCGTGCACCACCGACCCGTTCGGCACCGCGATGATCCTCGCGGCTCATGACGGTTGCCGACCAAGCGCAGTGGCGGCACCGCTCGGGATAGGCTACCGCTCGATGATCGAAGTGCCGGGGCAACCACGCGACCTGGACGCCTTGCTGTGCCGGGTAGGGCGGGGCGACTCAGACGCGTTCGCCGCCTTCTACGACCGGACCAAAGCCCGGGTATACGGCGTGGTGACCCGGGTGGTTCGTGATTCCGGCTATAGCGACGAGATCACCCAGGAAGTCTATCTGCAGGTGTGGCGTACCGCGTCGGCATACGACCCCACCAAGGGTTCCGCGCTGGCGTGGGTGCTGACGATGGCGCACCGACGCGCCGTCGACCGGGTACGCGCCGAACAAGCCGGCAGTGTCCGCGAATCGCGTTACGGCGCAGTTAACCTCGACCCGTCGGCTGATGTCGTGGCGGATTCGGTGATCGCCAGCGACGAGCGGCGGCGGGTGAGCGAGTGCCTGAACACGTTAACCGACACGCAGCGCCAGTGCATCGAACTGGCCTATTACGGTGGTTTGACGTATCCCGAAGTGTCGCAGCAGCTAAGGGCTAACCTGTCGACGATCAAATCGCGTATGCGCGAGGCGCTGCGCAGCTTGCGTAAATGCCTGGGTGTGCCATGACCGAGCCCGCGGACTTCGAACTGCTCGAACTGGCCGCGCCGTATGCCCTGCACGCGGTCTCCGACGCGGAGCGGGCCGACATCGAGCGGCGGCTAGCCGCCGCTTCGCCCCCGGTCGCCCAGGCTTTCCGGGACGAGGTCCGCGCGGTCCGCGAGACGATGGCGGCGGTTTCGGCAGCAACCACCGCCGACCCACCGGCGCATCTGCGCGCGCGCATACTGGCTGCGGCCAAGTCGGGAAACCATCGAAATTTCAGTTGGCGCACAGTGTTTTTCGCTGCTGCTGCGTCGATTGTGGTGGGCCTGGCCGCGTTTGGCATCGGGATCGCCTTGCGGCCGTCGCCGGCTCCCCCGGTCGCTGAACAGGTGCTGGCCGCTCCGGATGTCCGTACCGTGTCCGGGGCGTTGGGTTCGGGTACCGCCACGCTGGTGTTCTCACGCGACCGCAATGCGGGTGTGCTGGTGATGAACAATGTCCCGCCGCCGTCACCGGGAAAGGTCTATCAGATATGGCTGGTCAGCACCCACGGGCCGAGGTCGGCGGGAACGATGGGCGCGCTGGCGCCGTCGGCGACCGCTGTGGTGTCCAACCTGAAAGGCTCGACCGCGCTGGCGTTCACCGTCGAACCCGGCCCCGGCTCACCCCAGCCGACCGGGGCGATCCTCGCCACCTTGCCGCTCAGCTGACGGCGCGCATCAGCAGACAATACGCTCGGCACGCACACCGGCAGAAGGCCCGCTCGACGACGCTAGCCGGCTCTGCGTAAGCCGCCCAGCATGGCAACAAACACACCGAACACCACCAGCACACCGCCCGCGGCCAGGGTGAGGTTCAGCCATTGGTGCAGGCTGTTTTCCGCGGTGCCGGTCATCGCCTCGGCGATCAGGCGGATATCACCGAAGGCGTGGTCGAGCGCGTCGTTGATGTAGCGCTGGGCCACCTCGATGCCTGCCCAGCCCGCCGCGCCCGCCAGCAGCGCCGAAACACCGTGGCTGCTGAGCGCCTTCCCACGGCTCCGCGCGACGGCCAGCGTCAGCAGCGCGCTGACACCGGTCAGCACCGTCGCGCC
The DNA here is from genome assembly GCF_010723305.1 of Mycobacterium botniense. Classification (NCBI taxonomy): domain Bacteria; kingdom Bacillati; phylum Actinomycetota; class Actinomycetes; order Mycobacteriales; family Mycobacteriaceae; genus Mycobacterium; species Mycobacterium botniense. Next base: position 772,461 of record NZ_BLKW01000002.1, read on the forward strand.
GACACTCAGCCATGGGCCCCAGGCGGTAAGCGGGCGTAGTTTTCCGGCTCGCAACCTTTTCGGCATGTCAACCGTCAACGGGACGGTCACCGTCGCGGGCACCTGGAGGTGGAAAACGTTCCACAACTCTGCGAAGGTGCGGTCGCGCAGCATCGGGGCCACATCGACCACCCAATCCTGCCCCGGCGGCGCGCCGGCGAAAATCCAGGCGTGTGCGGTCCTGTTTGCCTGCGCGAACTGCACCGGAAATTGCGGGCTCGCGGTGTATGCGCCGGCCACACCCTGCACCAGCGAACTGTCGACGGTATAACCCCGGTTAGTGATGAGTTCCATTGCACGAGTGGATAGTTCAGATGCCATCGCCGACCGCAAGGCGGGGTCAGCAGCAGCGTGTTGAGCCATCGCCGCGTAACCGTCGGCGTCGACGACATTTTTCTGCGCCCATGCGATGGGGATCGTCACTGCCAGCGCCACCGTGGTGGCCAGCCATAACAGCACCGTCGCCGCGAACCGCACGCCGCCCTCCTCACGCACACATGATGGCGCGTCCCGTGGCAGAACCTACCGACCGCGGGCGCTCTTCGGCGGTACGACGCGGCCACCGGCACCCATCCGGGGGCCGGCTCCGTGGGCCCGGTGTGCTGCGAGGCTGGGCCGCGCCGACACCGGTCCGGGGCTCGACGACCGCCTCGACGCGGGCAGAACGTGCGCGGTCCTGCTGATTGCACCGCAATCACACTGCAGCGCAACGTCTTGAGCACGCCTGACGTCGTGTGAGAGATCGAGGCGATCCCGTGCCGCGTGGACCGCCGATGGCGCCCGGGCACAGCAGGGCGGCGGCGGTTCGCAACCCTCCTACCCGAGGATCCCCCGCACGTAGGCGGCTTGCCCGAGGTGCTGCGCGCAGTCGTCGATAATGCTGACCAGCCGCACACTGGCCGTCACCGGCGGATCCCAGCGCCGGTCGACGATGCGGGACAGTTCGCCAGCACTGATGCCGGCAATGTAGTCCAGGGTCAGCGTGTGCACTGCGTGGTAGTACCCGGAGAGCAGTTCGGCGGGGGCACGCACCTTGGCCACATCCTGCGCGCTGTGCCCGTAGCCGGTGTCCTCACGCGGCAGCGGTAACGCGAACCTGTCGACCCAGCCGTCGCGGGTCCACACCTGCTCGACACCGGCGATATCAGCGACCTGCGCATCCTGCACCCGGGCGCTGTGCCAGATCAGCCACGCGATGCTGTTCGCGCGCGCAGCCGGCCGGTAGCCGGACATTTCGGCGGTCAACCCGTCGGTGAGCTCGTCGACGTGTTCGATCAGCCGGGTGAACGCGTCGCGGAGCACCTCCCGGGCTGCGGCGGCGGTATCGGCCATACCGCGACATTACGGGCCACCCCCAGCCCCGGGAAAGACGGGTTCAGCGGTTGTCGCCATCGGGCGGGAGTCAGGGTCGCCGGCCGCACCTGCAGCGGCCCGGGCGGCGCAGGGGCTGCCGCGACGGTCACGCGATTGATCCTGGCACCCGCCCCCGGCACGGTCGTAGATTGTTGAGGTGAGCTACGACCTGGTGATCCGCAACGGCAACATCGTCGACGGGTTAGGGGGTGAGCCGTACGTCGGCGACGTGGCCGTCAAAGACGGCGTCATCGTCGCGCTCGGCGCGCCGGGAGGCGTCGACGGCAGCGGTATCCGGGAGATCGACGCCACCGGGCTGCTGGTCACCCCGGGCTTTGTCGATCTGCACACCCACTACGACGGCCAGTCCATCTGGTCGGATCGGCTGAACCCCTCCTCGGCGCACGGGGTGACGACCGTGGTGATGGGCAACTGCGGGGTGGGTTTCGCGCCGTGCCGTCACGAAGACCACGACGTGCTGGTCGACGTGATGGCCGGTGTCGAGGACATTCCCGGGGTCGTGATGACCGACGGCCTGCCGTGGACCTGGGAAACCTTCCCCGAATACCTGGATGCGCTCGATGCGGGCAAACGCGATATCGATGTGGCCGTCTACCTGCCGCACTCGCCGCTGCGGGTGTACGCGATGGGCCAACGCGGCGCCGATCGTGAACCCGCCACGCCCGAAGACCTGGCCACGATGCGGGCCCTGGCCCGGGAGGCCATCGAGTGCGGCGCGCTGGGTTTTGCCTCGTCGCGGCTGATGATTCACAAGACCGCGAGCGGGGCGCCGATCCCAAGTTACGACGCCGCCCGCGAGGAGATCCTCGAGATCGCCAAGGGCGTCGTCGACGGCGGCGGCGGGCTGATCCAGTTCGTGCCCGACGTTCCCGCCGGCGGGTATCAGCCGGTGCTGCAGCAGGTGTTCGATGTCGCCGAGGACGTCGGCCTGCCGGTGACGTACACCCTGGCGATCGGCAACGCCGGCGAGCCGACGTGGCCGGATGCGATCACGATGACCGAGAACGCCAACAAGAGGGTGGGCGCGGGCTCGTTCACCGCCCAGTTGTTACCGCGCCCGATCGGGCTGGTGATCGGGCTGGAGCTGAGTGCCCACCCGTTCGTGCTCTACCCCAGCTACCATGAGATCGCTGACCTGCCGTTGCCTGAACGCGTCGCCGAGATGCGTAAACCCCAAGTGCGCGAACGGATTCTGGCCGACAAGCCGGGGCAGGGTCACCCGCTGATCTATCTGGCGCAGGCCTGGAACTGGATTTTCCCGCTGGGCGACGAGCCCAATTACGAGCCGCGGCACTCCGACAGCATCGCCGCCCGGGCCCGCGCTCGCGGTGTCCGACCGATCGAGGAGGCCTACGACCGGCTGCTCGACGACGACGGGCACGCCATGCTGCTCGTCACCACAAGCAATTTCGAGAACTATTCGCTGGACACCGTCGGCGCGTTGCTGCACCGCGATGATGTGGTGCTGGGTCTGGGCGACGGCGGTGCGCACTACGGAATGATCTGTGACGCCAGCTACCCGACCTACCTGCTGGCGTACTGGGCGCGTGACCGGGCCTCCGGGCGGTTCTCGGTGCCTGAAGCGGTCCGCGAGCTCACCTCGGTGCCGGCCCGGGTGGCGGGGTTGGGTGACCGCGGGCGGGTCGCCGTGGGCTACAAGGCCGACCTCAACGTCATCGACCACGCGGGGCTTCGCCTGCACAAGCCGGTGATCACCTATGACCTGCCCGCTGGCGGGCGCCGGCTCGACCAGACCGCCGACGGCTATGTCGCCACCATCGTCTCCGGTCAGGTGATCGCCGAGAACGGCGTGCCCACAAATGCCCGTCCGGGCAGGCTGATCCGCGGCCGGCGACCGGTGCCGACCGGGTAGGTCGCCGTCGGCGCACCGGCGGTATCCCACCCGGACGTTGATGACCGTGACCGGTGCGGTCGGCTCCCCGGGCCCTACACCGCGCGCCGGCGACGAGACCTAGGATGGTGATGTGGGCGCGACGAACGTTGACCTCGACCGTCTGGAAGCCGCCCTGCATGACTACGGGTTTGCCTACCTCCTCACCGTCGGCGACGACTATCACGTGCACACGGTGACAGTCGAGCCGGTACTGCGCGGCGGTGTCGTGGAAGTCGGGTTGATCGGGGGGCGTACCCGCAAAAACCTCACCAACCGCGGCGAGGCCACTCTGCTCTGGCCCCCGCGTGAGCCGGGTGGCTACTCGCTCATCGTGGACGGGCGGGCCCGGATCACCGGCTCAGATGACGAGACCGTTCAGCTTGCGATCACCCCGACCCGCGCGCTGTTGCACCGCAACGCCGATCCGAATTCCGCTGCAGCCGCCAAAGGCTGCCTGCATGACTGTGTGGTGCTTTCTGGGCGCTGACCGTCCCGGTGGACTGCCCGATCCAGAGTTGCCCGCCGACCCGGACCCACCCCCGATACCATCACCCGGTCAGGGCGTCGACGAGTGCAGCCAACTGCGCCGGGGACACCGACGTGTTGCACTGGCTGCGCAGGTCGGTCAGCGGCCGTGCGATGTTCTGCAGGTCCAGGAACTCGCTGGGGTGGGCCACAAAATAGCCGCGCACCGATGAGCGCGCCTCCGCCGGCGACTGGTTGACCGCCGCGGTCAGCACATTGTTGGCATCCGGGTGGTTGTCCAGATATCCGCCGGCCGCGCTGAGCACTCCGCTGGCCGTGGTCGCGAACCCGCTGGCTGTGCACGGCGCGGGCGCGGCATCAGCTGTTGACGAGACGGTGGCCGCCGCGGCCACAACGCCAAGAACACCCAAGGCTACTGTGCTCCACGCGAAGCGCCCTACCCAAGTCGCGGACGATTTCATAGCCGTGGTCCCTTCGTCCAGGTTTTTCGGGGGAATCCTGCAGTAACTCCCCCGTCAACGTACAACAACCCGGCACATCACCTCCGCGCCAAGGCGTCCCAGACCGTGTGCCCGTCCGGACTATTGCGGTTCGACCGACGCGCGGGCCGGGATCCGCAAAACGCGCCGAGTGTGCGGTTCGTTGATCCGGCTGATGGCAAACCGCCACGACTGATGATCGCCGCAGCCTGCCTTGGCGACGACAAACCCGATCCCGCGAAGGGATCGGGTTTGTCGTGAGCTAAGGACTTCTGTTGGGTTGTCCCGTTTGCCCGCGCGCCGCAGCGCGCATTGCCGGCCGACTAGAAGTCCATGTCGCCCATACCACCGCCGCCCGGGGTCGCCGCCTTCTCCTTCTCCGGCTTGTCGGCGACGACGGCCTCGGTGGTCAGGAACAGCCCCGCGATCGACGCCGCATTCTGCAGCGCTGACCGGGTCACCTTGACCGGGTCGGCAACACCGGCGGCGAGCAGATCCTCGTATTCCCCGGTCTGGGCGTTCAGGCCGTGGCCTGCAGGCAGGTTGCGCACCTTCTCAGCGACCACGCCCGGCTCCAGCCCGGAATTCGCCGCGATCTGCTTCAGCGGGGCCTCCAGCGCCACCTTGACAATGTTGGCGCCGGTGGCCTCGTCACCCTCGAGCTTGAGCTCATCCAGCGCCGGCGCGGCCTGCAGCAGCGTCACACCCCCGCCGGCGACGATGCCCTCCTCGACGGCGGCCTTGGCGTTGCGCACCGCGTCCTCGATGCGGTGCTTGCGCTCCTTGAGCTCCACCTCGGTGGCGGCCCCGGCCTTGATCACCGCGACGCCGCCGGCCAGCTTGGCCAGCCGCTCCTGCAGCTTCTCCCGGTCGTAGTCGGAGTCGCTGTTCTCGATCTCGGTGCGGATCTGGGCCACCCGCCCGGCGATGGCGTCGGGGTCACCGGCACCCTCGACGATGGTGGTCTCATCCTTGGTGACCACGACCTTGCGGGCCCGGCCCAGCAGCGACAGATCGGCGTTCTCCAGGGTGAGGCCGACCTCCTCGCTGATCACCTGGCCGCCGGTGAGGATCGCCATATCCTGCAGCATCGCCTTGCGGCGGTCACCGAAGCCGGGAGCCTTGACCGCCACCGACTTGAAGGTGCCGCGGATCTTGTTGACCACCAATGTCGACAGCGCCTCGCCCTCGACATCCTCGGCGATGACCAGCAGCGGCTTGCCGGACTGGATCACCTTCTCCAGCAGCGGCAGCAGATCCTTGATGGCCGACACCTTGGAGCTGACCAGCAGAATGTAAGGATCTTCGAGGACAGCTTCCTGACGCTCGGCGTCGGTGACGAAGTAGCCCGAGATGTAGCCCTTGTCGAAGCGCATACCCTCGGTGAGCTCCAGCTGCAGGCCGAAGGTGTTGGATTCCTCGACGGTGATCACACCCTCGTTGCCGACCTTGTCCATGGCCTCGGCGATCAAGTCGCCGATCGACTGGTCACCGGCGGAGATGGCCGCGGTGGCCGCGATCTGCTCTTTGGTCTCGACCTCCTTGGCGGTCTTGAGCAGCGTTTCGGTGACTTTTTCGACGGCTTTCTCGATTCCGCGCTTCAAACCCAGCGGGTTGGCACCGGCGGCCACGTTACGCAGACCCTCGTGCACCAGTGCCTGTGCCAGCACGGTGGCCGTCGTCGTACCGTCGCCGGCGACATCGTCGGTCTTCTTGGCGACTTCCTTGACCAGCTCAGCGCCGATTTTCTCGTAGGGGTCCTCCAACTCGATCTCCTTGGCGATGGACACACCATCGTTGGTGATCGTGGGAGCGCCCCACTTCTTCTCCAGGACGACGTTGCGGCCCTTGGGGCCCAGCGTCACCTTTACCGCGTCGGCGAGGCTGTTCAAACCCCGCTCGAGGCCCCGGCGGGCCTCTTCGTCGTACGCAATTATCTTGGCCATTGCGAAGTGCTTCCTCCGGATAGCGGATGACACGTCTGTGGCCGGGTGCAGTGCCCGCGACGGACGACCCTGAGCTGGGTCTCACCGTCCCGACCTAGCACTCACCGGTCGCGAGTGCCAACTGCATTCTTAGCACTCGGCCAGGGCGAGTGCAAGGCAACCGGGCAGCGGGATTGACTGATTGATTGGGCAGACTGCGATCACGTCGCTGGTTGCGCCACCGGATCCCGCGCCTGCCGCGTCAGGAAACGGGGGATCCCGGCACGGGATATGGCGGCTGGGTGACCGGGTTGGTGGGGCACCACGGGTTTTGCGGCACACCCACACACGGGTCGGGCATGCTCGGCTGTGGCGGTAACGGCATCATCTGGACCACCGTCTGCTTCGGGTAGTTCGTGAACGGGGTGGTCGGGCACGGGCCAAACTCCTGCGAGGCACACAGCAGCCCCACACCGAGGATGCTGGGCAGCGGTGCGCCGAAATCCGGGATCCCGCAGATGTTGTGCGGGAAGAACTGCAGAAGCGGCGGGGCGGTGGTGACCTGTTTGGTGCCGACCTGGATGCTCTTGGCGTTGACGGCCGCACCCGAGCTGTCGACGTTGCCGTGAAAGCAGTTGCCGGGAATGTGGAGGTTGGACATCTCCGCGAGGTCGCCGTTACTCGGGTTGCCGAAGGTGCCGTTGTCGCTCACCGTGTTGTTGGCGACCTCGTTGCCCCAGTCGTCGTAGTAGCAGAAATGCAGCACCCGGGCACCGACGCCGCCATGGCAGTTGGAGGAGTAGGACACGTAGGCGCGGGTGGAGACATCCGGAGCCAGCAGCACGCCCCACGACCCGTTGTTGTAGATGGTGTTGTCGACGATGGTGTCGAACCGGCCCCCCGAGACCAGGACCCCGGTCCCGATGGGAACGTGGGCGGGTTCGCCGACAGCGGGCACGTTGGGGTTGTTGTTGTCGTGCACCGAGTTGTGCCAGAACACCCAGCACGAATGCGTCCCGGTCGGGCCGGTCCCGTTATTGGGGCACGAGCCGTCCTGGGGCGATGGCGGGTCGGCGTCGTTTTGGCTGTTGGTGGAGAACCCCGCTCTGTTGTTGTTGAACTCGGAGTACTGGATGACCAGATTCCCGCCGGAGTTGGTTCCCGCATAGCCCTCGGCCGAGTTTTCGGCGTGGGCATGGTCGAGGATCGAGTTGCAGTTCGGGCAGGCGCCGATATAAAACGCCGAGTCGCTCTGGTTGTTGGCGTACACCTGCGTGAACAGTCCCGGCCCGTAGGTGTTGTTGGCGAAGAGCCCGTAGGTGGCCGTCGGCTGGCTGGCGCCGGCCCAATACGTCGAGGTCGCCGACAGGTACGCGCCGCGCCAACTTCCAATGTTGAATGTGCCGGTCTCATGGCCGCCGTTAAACCAGATCTCATTACCGCCCGCGCCAGCATTGGGTGCGGACAGGAAGTTGCAGACGGTCATGTTCTCGATGCTGACCCCGTTGACCTCGTAGACCTGGATACCCTGTCGCCCTTTGTTACCCGGGCCGATGTTCTGGTCGGCCGGCGCGGAGCTGCACTGCGGCGCCCCCGGATTGGTGCCGTCGAGCACGACGGTGTTGCGGTCCATGCCGCGGATCCAGATGTTGGGCGTGGTCACCAGCACGGCACTCCCCGGTGTGGTATCAGGCAGCCCCGGGGGCACGCGATTGCCGGTCTCGTGATAGTCGCCGGGTCCAATCAGTATCCAGTCCCCGGGTCGGGCGGCGTCGACTGCCGCCTGGATGCTCGAGAACTGCCCGGGAATCCCGTGATAAGTGCCGACACGCCACACCGCGGTCGCGGCGGTCGGAGCAGCCCCGGCCACACCCACACCGCCGACGACCAGCACGCACACTCCCCCCACGGCACCAGCGCGCCACCACCAGCGCATCGGCGTCATGCTGGTGCGATACTTCTCGCGGGTCGGCATGCTCTATTCCTCGGTTGGCACTATTCCTCGGTTGGCGCTATTCCTTGGTTGGCACTCCTCGCTTGACTGAAGTATGCTTCCGGCACTTCAGTAACGTCAGCAACGTTGATTAACTTTCGTCGCAGCGAGGACACGGCGCGGTTACCGTTTCGCCTCGATTGCGGCACCGGGCGGTGACTGCGGCGGGCAGGACCCGGGGTTCTGCTAGCCGTCGGGCCCCGCCGCCCATCCGCTCGGTGAGCGTGTGGCTCGCCGACGCTGAGGTCCCCTCCGCTCAGCCCGATCGCGCTGATCGACACCTGCGCAGCGTCAGAGCAGATTATGCTCAGCGCAGCAGGTCAGCGGTTTGCTATGTGGAAGGTGCCCACCCATGGCAAAAAACTCCCACCGGCGGGGCTTTTCCGCTACGCGCGGTGTCAGACGATTTGCCGGAGCCGGCACCACAGCCGCCGGTGCGATGGCCGCAGCGGTGCTGGCCCCGGCGATTCCGCCGGCCGACGCCGATGTGCTCGATCTGATTCTCGACCCGCTGATCAGCATGGCGGCGGCCGGCTCCGGGATTCCCGATGTGGTCGGGCCGGCCACCGATACGGCGGCCGCCGTCCCCGCATCCACGCTCTACCCGGTGGATTCGGCGCTGGTCTATACCGTCGGCGTCCTCAACAGCACGGTTAACGGGCTGGTCCAGGAGTGGATCACCGGCCCGGTCGGCCAAGCGCTGGATCCGATTATCAACGCGCCCACGGTGTTTTTGTTTGGGCGGGATTTGATCGGCAACGGCATCAACGACTTCAGCGGGGCCAACGATTCACTATTCGGTGGTTCGGGGATTTTCGGCAATCTCAGCGATGGTGGCTTCCTTGCCGGAAACGGGGGAACCGGGACCACCGGGGTGACGGGGGTCGACGGCGGGGCCGGCGGGGTCGGCGGCTCGGCCGGACTGATCGGCGACGGTGGCACGGGCGGAGCCGGCGCTCCCGGTGCTCCGGGCGGAGACGGCGGCACCGGCGGACTGTTGCTGGGCAACGGTGGTAACGGCGGCGCCGGTGGTGCCGCCGCGGTCGACGGCGGCACCGGCGGCACCGGCGGTGACGGCGGAGCCGCTGGGTTGTTCGGCAACGGCGGTATCGGGGGGGCCGGCGGGGCCGGCGCGACGGGGACACCAGGTCCGGAAGGCACGCCCGGTGCTGACGGCGTCAGCGGTGTTCACGGCGGTGCGGGCGGGCCCGGCGGCAGCGGCGGAGCCGGCGGGACCGGAGGGACCGGAGGTCTCGGGGGACCCGGCGGTAACGGCGGGGCCGCCGGGTTGATTATCGGTGACGGCGGCACCGGCGGCACCGGCGGTAACGGCGGCGACGGCGGTGCCGGGGGCCTCGGCGGTACCGGGGGTGTGGGCGGAGCCGGATATGACGGTGGCAGCACCGCTGCCGGCGGCACCGGCGGGGCCGGCGGATATGGCGGGGCCGGCGGCACCGGCGGGGACGGCGGTAACGGCGGGGCCGGCGGCAACGGCGGGGCCGGCGGCCTATTCGGCAACACCGGGGCCGGCGGCGGCGGCGGTCACGGCGGATATGGCGGGGCCGGCGGGGACGGCGGGCTCGGCGGCACCGGCGGGGCCGGCGGGGCCGGCATCACCGCCGGAAATGGCGGGGGCGGCGGTCAGGGCGGAAACGCCGGGGCCGGGGGGGCCGGCGGCACCGGCGGGTCTGCGGGCCTGGGTACACCCATCGGCCACCTCGGCGGGAACGGTGCTGCCGGCGACAGCGGCAACGGTGGCGACGGCGGGGCCGGCGGGCTCGGCGGCGCCACCGCCGTGACCGGTGGTACTGGCGGCACCGGCGGTACCGGCGGGGCCGGCGGCGAAGGTGCCGCCGGCGGGCTCGGCGGCGAAGGTGGGGCCGGCGGCGAAGCAACCGGTAACGGCGGCACCGGCGGAACCGGCGGAAATGGCGGTGACGGGGGCACCGGCAGCGTCGTCGGCGGCGCCGGGGGCACCGGCGGAACCGGCGGCGACGCAACGGGCACTGGCGGCACCGGCGGCACCGGCGGAAATGGGGGCACCGGAGGCGTCGGCGACGTCAACGTCGCCGGCGCCGGCGGCACCGGAGGCGCCGGGGGTCAAGCGACCGGCATCGACGGCACCGGCGGACATGGCGGTAACGGCGGCACCGGCGGCACCGGCGGGACGGCGGTCACCGGCGGGCTCGGCGGCACCGGCGGGGCCGGGGGCCAGGCGACCGGGACGGGCGGCACCGGTGGACATGGCGGTAACGGCGGCACCGGCGGCACCGGCGGCACCGGTACCACGCTCGGCGCCGACGGTGGTATGGGCGGTACCGGCGGCGTCGGCGGCACCGGTACCGCTGTCGGGGGTGACGGCGGCACCGGCGGCACCGGCGGCACCGGCGGTGCCGCCACCGAATCCAGCGGTATCGGCGGCACGGGCGGCACCGGCGGCACGGGTGGCCACGGAGGCACCGGCAACGGCGTGGCCGGGGAGCCCGGCCAGGCCGGTCAGCCCGGAGTGACGCCCACCGACGCAACCGGCGGCGCCGGCGGGGACGGCGGGGCTGGCGGGACCGGGGGCAGCTAAAGCCCCGTCGTGGGCGGTCACGTCTGGCCTTGCGCGGCAGGGCGGGGCTGCAGCGCGGACCTGCACGGGGCGGGTGACGATGCGCACCGGCGCACACCAAAAACCCGGCCTCCCCCAGTGAACGTCGGCTCCTACCTCGCGGCCGGGCCGGTGGGTATCGTTTCCCGCGATGAGTTCCGACGGCAAGTGGACCGCAGCGGACGTCCCGGATCAGAGCGGGCGCGTAGCGGTTGTGACCGGTTCTAACACTGGTATCGGCTACCACACGGCCGCGGTGCTCGCCCACCGGGGCGCGCATGTCGTGCTGGCGGTGCGCGATCTGGAGAAGGGCAACGCCGCCCTTGCGCGCATCAAGGCCGTCAACCCCCAGGCCGATGTCACGCTGCAGAAACTCGACTTGAGCGCCCTGGACTCGGTGCGCACCGCCGCCGACGCGCTGCGCTCGGCGTACCCGCGTATCGACTTGCTGATCAATAACGCCGGCGTGATGTGGACGCCCAAACAGGTGACCACCGACGGTTTCGAGTTACAGTTCGGCACCAACCACCTCGGTCATTTCGCGTTGACCGGTCTGCTGCTCGACCGGCTGCTGCCGGTGCGCGGGTCGCGCGTGGTGACGGTCAGCAGCCAGGCGCACCGGATCCGGGCACGCATCCACTTCGATGATCTGCACTGGGAACGCCGCTACGACCGGATCGCCGCCTACGGGCAATCCAAACTGGCCAACCTGTTGTTCACCTACGAGCTGCAGCGTCGACTGGCGGCGCAGGCCATGAACACCATCGCCGTCGCCGCGCACCCCGGCGGCTCCAACACCGAGCTAACCCGCAACCTGCCCGCCATCGTCAAGCCCGCGGTGACGGTGCTGGGCCCGCTGCTGTTCCAGAGCGCGGCGAGGGGTGCCTTGCCGACGCTGCGGGCTGCCACCGACCAGTCCGTGCAGGGCGGGCAGTATTACGGCCCCGACGGGCTCGGCGAGCAGCGCGGCCACCCCAAGCTCGTCGAGTCCAGCGCCCAGTCGCATGACGCGGAGTTGCAACGGCGGCTGTGGGCGGTTTCCGAAGAACTCACCGGCGTGACATTCCCGGTCTGAATACGCGCCGCGTCTCGGCCGATAATGGCGGGATGCGTTCGGTTGAGCAACACCAACGCGCGGTCGCCGAGCTGATCACCGCGCATGCACCCGCCGCGACGCCGCTTACCGACGCACACGGTCTGGTGTTGGCGCGCGACGTGACCGCGCCGGTACCGCTGCCGGTGTTCGACAACTCCGCGATGGACGGTTACGCGGTGCGGGCCCAAGACGTCGTCTCGGCGACCACTGAGCGGCCGGTGACCCTGCCGGTTGCCGACGACATTCCCGCGGGACGCACTGACATTCCCACGCTTAAACCGGGTACCGCGCACCGAATCATGACCGGGGCGCCGCTGCCGGTCGGGGCGACGGCGGTGGTTCCGGTCGAAGACACCGACGGGCGGACTGACACCGTGTCCATTCGGGTCCCCGCCGCCGCGGGCCGGCACATCCGCCACGCCGGTGAGGACGTTCCCGCGGGCACCACGGTGCTGCGCGCCGGGCAGGTCATCACCCCGGCCATGCTGGGCCTGGCCGCCGCGCTGGGATTAGCCGAGCTGACGGTGATTCCCCGTCAGCGGGTACTGGTGATCTCCACCGGATCGGAGCTGGTGCCGCCAGGCGCCCCGCTGCGGCCCGGGCAAATTTATGAGTCGAACTCGGTCATGCTGGCCGCCGCTGTGCGCGACGCGGGTGCGGCGGTGGTCGCCACGCCGACCGCCGGTGACGACGTCGCCCAGTTTGCCGCGGTGCTCGACCGATACGCCGCAGATGCCGACCTGATCATTACCAGCGGCGGTGTCAGCGCGGGCGCCTACGAGGTGGTCAAGGATACCTTCGGCCGCAGCGGCGACCGCGGGGTGGAGTTCGTCAAAGTGGCGATGCAACCAGGGATGCCCCAAGGTATCGGGCAGGTGGCCGGCACCCCGATCGTCACACTGCCCGGCAACCCGGTCAGCGCACTGGTGTCGTTCGAGGTGTTCATCCGGCCGGCGCTGCGGCGCGCCATGGGATTACCGGACCCGCAGCGGCCCCGGCGGACCGCGACGCTGACCGAGACGCTGAGCTCGCCGCGCGGGAAACGCCAGTTCCGGCGCGGCCTGTTTGACCCCGCCACCGGTACGGTCAGCGGTTACGGGCCACCAGGGTCACACCATCTGCGCTACCTGGCCACCGCAAACTGCTTGCTCGACATACCCGAGGATGTCCTGGAGGTGCCCGCCGGAACACAACTGCAGATCTGGGATCTGGGCTCCGTAAGATGACCGCGTGGCACGACGCCTCCGCCCCGCGGTTGCGGATCTGAGCCGAGCGCCGCGGGACAGCCGCCAGCGCCTGCTGGGGCTGGCGCGGTTGGCCGTCCCGCCGATACATCCGGCTGGGATGCCCTTCATCATGGCCGGTCTGGCCGTGGCCGCCGCCGGGCGCAACCACCGGCGGCTGCGGCAGGTGGGCCTGCTGGCGGCGGGGGCCTGCGCCGGCTTCTTCCGCCACCCACCGCGGGTCCCGCCCACCCGAGCCGGTGTCGTCGTCGCACCGGCGGACGGGGTGATCTGCCGCGTCGACTCCGCGCCCCCGCCGGCCGAAGTGGCGCTGCCCGACGCGCCGCGGCCGCGGGTCAGCATCTTCCTGTCGCTGCTGGACGCGCACGTGCAGCGAGCCCCGGTCGGCGGTGAAGTGATCACCGTAGAGCATCGGCCGGGCCGCTTCGGCCCGGCCGATCTGGGCGCCGCCAGTGACCATAACGAGCGCACCAGCATGCACATCCGCACGGAGACCGGCGCCGACGTCGTCGTGGTCCAGATTGCCGGGTTGCTGGCGCGCCGCATCGTCTGCGATGCGCGTACCGGCGACAGGCTGTCGGTCGGTGACACCTATGGGCTGATCCGGTTCGGCTCGCGGCTGGACACCTATTTGCCGGTCGGCGCACAGGTGCTGGTCACCGAGGGGCAACGCGCACTCGCCGGCGAAACTGTGCTGGCCGAGCTGCGATGACCACCTGGGCCCGTGGGAGGCGGGCAGTCAACCTGCGCATTCTGCCCAGTTCGATGAGCGTACTGGCAATCTGCGCGGGTCTCACCTCGATCAGGTTCGCGCTGGAACACCAGCCGCACGCCGCCATTGCGCTGATCGCCGCTGCCGCCATCCTCGACGGGCTGGACGGACGGGTGGCCCGCATCTTGGATGCCCAGACGCGGATGGGCGAAGAGATCGACTCGCTGGCCGACGCGGTGAACTTCGGGGTGGCGCCCGCGATGGTGGTCTATGTGTCGATGTTGTCCACCTCGCGGACCGGGTGGGTGGCGGTGCTGCTGTACGCGGTCTGCATTGTGCTGCGGCTGGCGCGGTTCAACGCGTTACTCGGCGATGCCAACCTGCCCGCCTACGAGCGAGAATTCTTCGTGGGCATGCCTGCCCCGGCGGCCGCCATCGCCGCGCTCGGCCCGCTGGCCGCCACACTACAGTTCGGCCAGGGCTGGTGGACCACGCCGGGGTTGGTCTGCGCCTGGCTGCTGGGCTGTTCGATGCTGGTGGTCAGCCGCATCCCGATGAAAAAGATGCACACCGTCTCGGTGCCGCCGAACCTGGCGGCGCTATTGCTGGCGGTCTTGGCCATCGTCGCGGCGGCCGCGGTCGTTGCACCCTACGTTTTGCTCATGGCGGGTATCGCCGCCTACCTGTGTCACATCCCGTTCGCTGTGCGCAGCCACCGTTGGCTGGTTGAGCATCCCGAGGCCCGGGGCGAGAAATCCACACAACGCCGTGCCGTGCGGCGCGCGAGCCGCCGCGCGCAACCTCACCGCCGGTCGGTGGCCCGGCTGGGGCTGCGCAAGCCGGGTGTCTGAGATGGCGGTGCACCGTGAGATCGCCAACCGCGCAACAGGTTTGCTGTCAACGAGCGGACTGCCCGGGTGGGTGAGGCGGCGTTGCGGGCCGGGCCGCAAGGCTCACCCGTCGCGTCGCGGCTGTGGCGCTTATCACTACGGCCGTGCTGGCGCATTGGGTCGAATCACCCGCAGATCGGGAACACCACGGGGTAAGTCCCCGTCGGCGGCGGCCGAACACCGACCAGCACCGAAGTGAGCAACGCCATGGCGACCACGGATCACCACGACATCACCGGCACTGCGGGTGCGGCGGCGCTCAATCGGGCGTTCCAGCGGGCCACCGAGACCACGTCCGAGTGTCCGCTCTTCACCGATCCGTACGCCCCGATGTTTGTCGATGCGGCGATCCAGCGCGGCTGGCGCCCACCCTCCGGGGAATTGGCCGAGCGGCTGCGCGCCCTGTCGGACTACACCGCGGCACGGACGAAGTATTGTGACGAGTTCCTCATCGCCGCAGGGGCTGTCGCGATCACACAAGCGGTGCTTGTGGGCTCGGGTCTGGACGCTCGCGCCTGGCGGCTCCCGTGGCTTGCTGACAGCGTGGTCTTTGACATCGACTGTCCGGAAATCTTGGAATTCAAACGCGCGACGCTGACCGCCTGCCGGGCTCAACCCGCCGCCAGATATGTCGGTGTCCCGATCGACCCCCAGTCGGACTGGTCCGCAGGCTTGCGCGGCGCCGGTTTCGATCCATCGCTACCCACCGCCTGGTGCACCGAGGAGCTGCTGGCACGGCTGCCTCCCGACGCGCTGGGCTCGCTGCTGGACCGCATCCGAAGCCTCAGCGCCCCCAGCAGCCGGGTAGCTGTCGAGGCGTTACCCGACCAGCGTGCCGGCCTCGTCGACCGGCTGCGGCAGCAAGGCTGGGCGGTCACCGTGACCCCGATCACCGAGCTGCTGGTCCGCTACCGGCGGGTGGCGCGCGAGGGTGTCGACCACGCGAGCGCGCCGAGCGTGTTGGTCGAGGGCCGGTTGCGCGGTTAATCCGAGAGGTGGAATTCCACCATCGCGACGACGGAATCCACGGCGTCGCTGAGCGCGGCCAGCCGCTGGGCGGCCGAGGGTGCCGATAACACCGCGTAGCGGTCCGCCGGGCCGATCGGGATCCGTGACGCCAGCGCGTAGAGGCGATCCCCGGCGTTGGCGTACGGACCGGAACCCAACAGCACATCACGGCCGGGCAGCGTCGCGCCGCGGGCGGCGGCGATCCGCTCGAACAACCCCATCACCCGCGCTTCCAGCTCGCGCAGCCGGTCGTCGGCGACCGGCTCGCCCGGCTCGTCGGGCCAGACCCGCACTATCGCCCGCGGATAGGGATCGTCGGGCAGCCACTCGCACACCCGGATCCGTGCCCCGGTGCGGCAGCGCAGCCGGTACCGGCCCGCACCCAGGTTGACGCATTCGCTGATGCTGGCCAGCACCCCCACGTCACAGCGCGAATCGCCGCCGCCGACCTCGCGGCCCCGCGAGATCAACACCACACCGAAGCGCGGATCGTCGGTGCGCATGCAGTCGGCCACCAGCATGGTGTAGCGCGGCTCGAAGATCCGCAGCGGCAGGTCTTCGCCCGGCAGCAGCGCCGATTCGAGCGGAAACATCGCCAGCTCTTCGGCACCTGGCGCAGCCACGATCAGATTTCCAGCTCACTGATCAGCGCGTCGACCACCGCCCGCAGGTCGCCGTCATGCTCGTCAGCCACTCGGCGCTGACGCTGATATGACGCGCCCAGTCGCGGAATGTCGGCGACCGCGGCCAGCTCGTCGGCACAGTGCAATGTTTTGGCCACCGGCTCCAGGCGGCTGAGCAGATCAGGAATGTCGTCGGTGACCAGGCGCTCGTTACTGTCGGCATCCAGAATGATCACCGCGTCCAGCCCGTAGCGTGCGGCCCGCCACTTGTTCTCCTGCACGTGCCAGGGCGGCATATTCGGCAGCGTCTCACCGGCATCCAGCCGGCGGTCGCAGTCGACGATCAGGCAGTGCGTGAGCGCCACCAGCGCGGCCAGCTCACGCAGATTGGACACCCCGTCGCAGACCCGGACCTCCAGGGTGCCTTTATGCGGCGATGGCCTGATGTCCCACCGGATCTCGTCAATGTGGTCGATGATCCCGGTCTTCTTCTGGTCATAGACGAAACCTTCGAATTCCGCCCAGGTCTGGAAATGAAACGGCAGCCCGGCGGTGGGCAACTGCTGAAACATCATCGCCCGGTTGCTGGCGTACCCGGTGTCCTCGCCGGCCCACCAGGGTGACGACGCCGACAACGCCAGCAGATGCGGATAGTACTGCAGCATCGCCGTCATGATCGGCATCACCTTGTGCGCCGAGCGAATCCCGACGTGCACATGCACCCCCCAGATCAGCATCTGCCGGCCCCACCACTGGGTGCGTTTGATCAGCTCGGCGTAGCGCGGCGCGTCGGTGAGTTTCTGGGCGGACCATTTCGCGAACGGGTGCGCGCCCGCGCAGAACAGCTCCATGCCGCGGTCTCGGACGATGCGGCGCGCGGTACGCAACGTGTCGCGCAGATCGTCCATCGCCTGTGCGGTGCACTCGCACACACCGCTGACAATTTCGACGGTGTTGCGCAGCAGTTCCTTGTGTACGCGCGGGTTATCGCCGATCTCGGCCATCACGGCAAGGGCTTCGTTGCTCAGGTCGCGGGTCTGGGCGTCGACCAGCGCGAACTCCCATTCCACACCGACGGTCGGCCGGGGCGAGCGGGCGAACTCGATGTGGGCATCGGCCCGGCTGACCGGCGGGCTAGTCGGCACCGATGACACCGCACGCCACCCGTTTGCCGGAATCACCCGTGGTCATCGTCGTCTCGTCGGGACCGGGTGTTCCGTTGACCTGGGTGTAGCGCTCCGCTGGGATATTGGCGAAGTTGTCCGGACCCCCGTGGATGATCAGCGCCTTCTTCTGGCCGGCCAACAGGTCCTCTTTGGTGAACATGTCGGTGGTGGTCACCAGCAGCGCTGCGCCGTCCTGCCGCACCTCCAGCGACGTCAGATCACCGCTCGCCGGCACCCCGGTATGCCCCGGAGCCTGGTAATGCCCACCGGCAGAAAGAAATGCGCCGCGCGGGCCGCCGGTCGGCGCTACCGAGTCGGGTTCGCACTTGCCCACCTTGTGGATATGCAGCCCGTGAAAGCCGGGTGATAGCAGACCAACACCGGTCGTCTGCACGGTCACGGTGACATAGCCGTGGTTGAACTCGAACGTGGCCGTCGCGACCTGGACGCCGTCGGGTGCCCGCAAGTGGGTCGTGATGCTTTCCGGCGGTATCGGCCCGCCACGCGGCGGGGTTTTTGTCGGGGCGGGAGCGCCGGTCCAGATCGACGGAGTGGTGCCAGGTGTCGACGACGGAGGCTCGTTAGGTGTGCAAGCGCTGAGCAGCACAGCGGGAGCGGCCACGACTGCGAGTGACATGACGGCAGCGACAACGTTGCTGGCAGGCTTTGGCATATCGAGAGCCTATCCCGGCGCCACTGTGGGCCGGAAAGACCCGAGGCGGAGCGGCATCGGCGGCTCCGGCCCGGACGCCGGACGGGCGGGCAGAGTCCGGCCCTGCGGGCACGTCACAGCGTCACGACCAGGGAGCCACCGTTACCCCGCCACCACCACGATGACCCCCGGCGGCTGGTCGGCCACCTCGGGAATCCGCGGCTCCACCCGCGCCGAGAGCTGCTTGCCCACCGCCTCGGCAGTCGCCCGCTCACCATCGGCGTCGGTGAAATACACCGTCGTCGCGGACACATCGGGCAAGGAGAGGTTGCCGATTTCGGTCACGGTGAAACCGGCGGCTTTAAGCCGGTCGGCGGTGCGGCCCGCGACACCCTCTTGCCCGGAGATGTTGTACACGCGCACGGCTGACTCATGAGCTGCGGCCGCCGTGGCAGTCGATGTCCGCGGCGTGGTGGCCGTGGTCACAGTCGACACCGCGGCCGAGTCCTCGTCGCTGTTGCCGCCGGAGCCCATCGCCTGCCAACCTAATAACAGGAAAATGACACCGAGAAACAGCAGCACCATCACCATGGCGCGCAGGGGTAGTCCAGATGAGTCTGGAACACGCTCGCTCATCGAGCCCACTGTATCGAGAAGTGGGGAGAGAAGCCGGAATGGCGGGGCGCGGCGTCAGGTGACCTCGAAACCGAGCCGACGTGCGGCCCGCGCCTTCTGCCGACTGGCCCGCAGCCGCCGCAGCCGTTTCACCAGCATCGGGTCGGCGGCCAGCGCCTCGGGCCGGTCGACCAGCGCGTTAAGCACCTGGTAGTAGCGCGTCGCCGACATTGAAAACAACTCTTTGATCGCTTCTTCCTTGGCGCCGGCGTATTTCCACCATTGGCGTTCGAATGCGAGGATCTCGTGTTCGCGGCGAGTTAGCCCATCGGCGATTTCAGAGTCGTCCCCTGATTGGTTTGCCCGCGCCATGGCGCTATCCATATCGCTTCTCCTGGACCCTTCCGGCGAATTGTCATAATACGGCTCTAGTTTCGGCGAATATTCAACCACGGCTTCAACTGTTGAGTCGTAATCTACGCCCGCGAGTCGCTGTCCCCCCGCCGCTGCGCGGCGCGCATCGTCGGCACGCACCACCCCACCGCGCGCCTCCTCCCCCCGCCGCTGCGCGGCGCGCATCGTCGGCACGCACCACCCCACCGCGCGCCTCCTCCCCGCCGCTGCGCGCATCGTCGGCACGCACCACCCCACCGCGCGCCTCCTCCCCCCGCCGCTGCGCGGCGCGCATCGTCGGCACGCCTAAGCTTGCCGAGCATGGCAGTCGTACCTATTCGCATCGTGGGCGACCCGGTCTTGCGCACTCCCACGAAACCGGTGCCTGTCGCCGCCGACGGTTCACTACCGGCGGATCTGGCCCAGTTGATCGCCGACCTGTACGACACCATGGACGCCGCATACGGGGTTGGCCTGGCCGCCAACCAAATCGGAGTTGGACTGCGGGTATTCGTCTACGACTGCGCCGACGAGCGTGGGCAGGCCGCCCGGCGCCGGGGCGTGGTCGTCAATCCGGTGCTGGAAACCTCGGAGATCCCTGAGACCATGCCGGACCCGGAGAACGACGTGGAGGGCTGCCTGTCGGTGCCCGGTGAGACCTTCCCCACCGGACGCGCGAAATGGGCGCGGGTCACCGGGCTCGACGCCGACGGCAACCCGGTCGCGATCGAGGGCACCGGACTGTTTGCGCGGATGCTGCAGCACGAAACCGGACACTTGGACGGATTCTTGTACCTGGATCGGCTCATCGGCCGCCACGCGCGCGCCGCGAAGCGGGCGGTGAAAGCCCACGGCTGGGGGGTTCCGGGGCTCTCGTGGACACCGGGCGAGGGGCCCGACCCGTTCGGTCACGGATGATCGCGTGGCCGGAGCCGGGGACGCGGGTGACGATACGGTACCGCCTACCCGCCGGGTCGATGCCGCCGCTGACCGACGTGGTGGGCCATCTGCTGACGGTCGACCCGGTGGTGCGGGTGCAGACCAAGACGGCGGGGATCGCCGAGATCGCGCCTGCCGATGTGGTGGCGCTGCGCGTTTTGACCGATGTGCCGGTCCGCACCGCTGATATCCGCGCGCTGGAGCACGCCGCGGCGCTGGCCTGGCCGGGTGTGGAACAGCAGTGGGTGCACGGCTGGCTGCTGCGCGCCGGGAGGGGTGCCACGTTGTGCGCTAATTCCGCTGTGCCACTGGATATTTCAGCCACAATAGACGCCATCCCGGCAATTGTCGCCTGGTATACGCAGCGTGGACTGACGCCGCGGCTTGCGATCCCCGACCGGCTCCTGCGGCTGTCCGGTGCAGCGGAATGCCCACACCGGGTGCTGGTGCGCGACGTGTCACACGGTGGGCCGGACCCGTCGGTCAGGCTCGCGGACCGCCCGGACGAGGGCTGGCTGCGCTGCTACCACCGTGACGTGCCCGTCGACGTGCTGACCTCCGTTGTGGACGGCGAGCTGGTGTTCGGCTCGCTCCCCGGCGTGGCGGTCGGGCGTGCGGCGGTGACCGACGCCCCGGACGGCACCCGTTGGGTGGGTCTGTCGTCGGTGCGGGTGGCCGACGAGGCGCATGGCCGGGGCCAGCAGGCGGCCAGGCTGTGTGAAACACTGCTGGACTGGGGCGCACGCCGCGGCGCAACCCGAGGCTACGTGCGGGTGTGCGATGACGATACCGCCTCCGCCCAGCTGTTCGGGTCACTGCGTTTCCGGCTGCACCATCGCGGCCGCTACCTGGCGGCGCGCCCCACGTAAGGTCGTAACCATGCCCGGCGGCGTGCTCCGGCTCGCGACCTGGAATGTGAATTCGATTCGCACACGCCTGGGCCGCGTGCTCGACTGGCTGGCCCGCGCCGACGTCGACGTGCTCGCGATGCAGGAAACCAAATGCGCCGACGACCAGTTCCCCAGCCTGCCGTTCCTCCACCTCGGCTATGAAGTTGCCCATGTCGGCTTCAACCAGTGGAACGGTGTGGCGATCGCCTCCCGCGTCGGGCTTGACGATATCGAGGTGGGATTCGACGGTCAGCCCACCTGGAGCAGCAGCCCCGGGGTCAAGGCCACCGCGGAGGCTCGCGCCTTGGCGGCCACCTGCGGCGGCGTTCGGGTGTGGAGCCTGTATGTGCCCAACGGGCGCGCCCTCGACGACCCGCACTACACCTATAAGCTGAATTGGCTTGCTGCGCTTCGTGATACAGCAGAGAGCTGGCTGCGCGAGGATCCACTGGCGCAGATCGCGCTGGCCGGTGACTGGAATATCGCACCCACCGACGACGACGTCTGGAGCACGGATTTCTACCGCGGCTGCACACACGTCTCAGCGCAGGAGCGTAAAGCCTTCACTGCTATCCTCGATGCCCAATTCACCGATGTGGTAAGACCTTTCACGCCCGGACCCGGCGTCTACACCTACTGGGACTACACAGCACTGCGATTCCCCAAGGGGCAGGGCATGCGCATCGACTTCATCCTGGCCTCGCCCGCGCTCGCGGCCCGGGTCACCCACGCACAGATCGTGCGCGAGGAGCGTAAGGGCAAGGCGCCCAGCGACCACGCTCCGGTGCTCGTCGACGTGCGCCGGGATTGAGGTCCCCGAGTTCACTGGTAGACAGCGGTGGATTAGCACAACCTTTCTTCGCTGCGGGTCTCGATTAATGCCAGTTGAACGGAATATCGTTGGTTTTGTGAACATTGCCCGTTTGCGGGTATAACGTCGCTCACCCAGACGGTGGCGGAGCGACTAGGGCCAACGAAGGCGCAGGAGTGATCATGGGTGTCGTCGACAACGCGGTACGCAGCGTGAGTCGGACGGTCGGTCGAGCAGCGACGATGACCACCTCGGCCGCGGGTGCAGTGGGCGGCGCCGCGGTCAACGGGGTGATCGGGGGAGTGAAAGGAGCCGCCGCCGGGGTGCAGCGTGGTCTCAGCAGCGGGAGCCACTCAACGGCGGCGGCCGCGTTGACGTTGGGTGCGCTGGGGGCCAGCGGCCTTGTGGAGTGGCCGGTGGTGCTGGCCGTCGGCGGTGCCGCGCTGATACTGCGGCAGTTGAACGGCCAACCCGACGCTCGGCAGCGCCAGGCGGCGGCACCCGCATCGGCGCCGGCTCAAGCACCACCGAAAAAGGCACCGGAGGCAGCCAAGCGGGCACCGGCGCGTCGGCCGCGTGGCCAGACCCGCGGTTAATCGGTGCCGCCGACGCGTTGAGTACCGTCAGATTCGTGCGAAACTTCATACCGTTGCGCGCTGTCGCTCTGGGCATCCAGGCGACCTCCGCGCTCGTCGGCGCATCGGTCCAGACAGCGGCAACCGCTGCGACATCGGTGGCCGCGGCCGGTATCAACATCGCCACCCTGCCGCTGCGGGCGGGGGTCCAGGCGTTCCCGCCAGAATCGCTGAGTCGACATTGCTGGCGAGGTGATCAGCGGGCCTGGATCGAGGTGCGCGGCCTCGAGGGTGCCGACGGTGCCGAACTGGGCCGAGTCGTGCTGGACGCGGTTCGAGCCCACCCGGGGGTCACCTCGGCCAGCCTGAATTACCCGTTGTCGCGGGTGGTGGTCAGCCTCGACGGGGATACGCCGCTGCGTGATCTTTGCCGCGCGGTCGAGAATGCCGAGCAGCGGGCCCGCGCCGAGCGGAAGCAGCCGCGCGACGCACGCCCGGCCCCGCTGCCGGGAGATGGGGCGCTGCTGGCGATCCGCATGGTGGAGGTGGGTGCCAGCGCCGCCGGACTGGGGATCGCCCTCACCGGGCGGGCGCTGCGGTGGCCGCGATTCCCCAGCACGGTGATGGCGGCCGTTGCGGTGGCGAACTGGCAGCCGCGGGTGCGCCGCCTGCTGGAAGAGCAACTGGGAAAACCCACCACCGACACCGTGCTGTCGCTGGCCACCGCCGTCGCCGAAACCCTGACTTTGTCGCCTGCCTCGCTTGCCGTGGACGTGGTGACACACACCCTCAAGGCCGCCGAGTGCCGGGCAGCCGCCCGGGCCTGGTCGCGGCATGAACCGCGATTGGCGCCGCACGCCGACCACCGGATCACCCACGCCCGGGTACGCCCGGTTCCGCCGCCGGCGGGACCCGTCGAGCGTCACACCGAGCGCAGCGCACTGG
This sequence comes from Mycobacterium botniense, assembly GCF_010723305.1. Lineage (NCBI taxonomy): Bacteria > Bacillati > Actinomycetota > Actinomycetes > Mycobacteriales > Mycobacteriaceae > Mycobacterium > Mycobacterium botniense. Next base: position 795,803 of record NZ_BLKW01000002.1, read on the forward strand.
TCCAGGCGGTCAGTGCCGCACTGGTCGGGGCGGCCACCCGCAGCCTCGACCGGGCGGCCACCGCGGCGCTGGTTGCCGTGCCGAAGGCGGCCCGCACCACGCGTGAGTCGTTCGCCGCGACGCTTGGACGCGGACTGGCCGACCAGCATGCGGTATTGCCGTTGCACTTAGAAAGCCTGCGCCAACTGGACAAGGTTGACGCGCTGGTCATCGACCCGCGCGTGTTGTGCACTGACCGGTTGCGGGTGGTGCGCGTCCGAGGCGCCGACGAGGACGAGTTTCCCCAGGCATGGGCCCGCGCCCAGGAGCTGCTGGAAGACGGCGATGTGCGTGCGGGCTGGCATCCGGTTCCCGGGGACTGGCCGCGCCCCGACGGCCAATCCGCAGGTGTTCAGGCGCTGGTGTGTCCGGCCCATCACCCGTTGGCGTCGGCGGTAGTCACCGAGGCACGCCATTGCGGGGTAGAGCTGATCTCGCTGGACACCGAGGATCTCGGTGAGCTGCGGCACGCGTTCGACGAGATCCGGCCCCTGGGCGACGGATCGGTCGACGATGCACTCTGCGACGCGGTGACCGCCCGGCAGCTCAGCGGGCAGACCGTGGCCGTGTTGTCGTCTGTTGGCGCGCAAGCCCTGTCGGCGGCCGACTTGGCGCTGGGTGTGATGCCGGCCGGTGACACGCAGCCGCCGCCGTGGTACGCGGATTTACTGGTGCCCGACCTGGCCGGCGTGTGGCGGATTTTGCATGCTTTTCCGGCGGCCAAATCTGCGACCCGGCGCGGCATGGAGATCGCGGCGGGCGCGTCCGCGCTGGGTGCGCTTTTTATGCTGCCCGGTGTCCGCGGCCGCGGTCCGGGCCCGGTGACCACCGGTGCGGCAGCGGGCCTGGTGTCCGGGTATTTTCTCGCGCGCAACGTGCTTCAGGCACCCACTCCCCCCTCGGCGCCCATCCACGAGTGGCATGCGATGCCGGTCGAGCAAGTACGCAAACTGCTGCCGCCCCCCGACGCCGGTGAGACCGGCGAGGTGCGTGCCCGGCCCAGGGCCGCGCGCGCACTGGCAACCGCGCAGCGCGGCGCCGAAATCGCGGGGTCGCCGCGCCGAGCGGTCTGGCAGTTCCTCAAAGCAGTCCGCGCCGAATTGTCCGACCCGTTGACCCCGGTGCTGGCGCTGGGCTCAGCGGCCAGCGCGGTGCTGGGTTCGCCTGTCGACGCGGTGATGGTGGGCTCGGTGCTGACCGGTAATTCCATCCTGGCGGCGAGCCAGCGGCTGCGCGCCGAAAGCCGGCTCAACCGCTTGCTGGCTCAACAGATCCCGCCCGCCCGGAAAGTGACCATCCGCGCAGACGGGACGCGGGTCTACACCGACGTTATCGCCGAACAGCTGCGCCCCGGTGATGTGATCGAGGTACGCACTCATGAGGTGGTGCCCGCCGACGCCCGAGTGATCGACGAAGAAGACCTGGAGGTCGACGAATCCACGCTCACCGGCGAATCACTGTCGGTGGCCAAACAAGTCGATGCCACACCCGGCGCGGACCTGGCCGAGCGGCGCTGCATGCTCTACGCCGGAACCACTGTGGTGGCAGGCACCGCGGTCGCGCTGGTGACCGCGGTGGGCGCGGACACCGAGATTCGCCGTGCCGCCGAGCTGGTGTCCACCGAGCTCCCCGAAATCGGGCTGCAACACCAACTCAGTCAGCTCACCAACCGGGCCTGGCCGATCAGCGCCACCGGCGGCATCCTGGTCGGCGCACTGGGACTGTTACGGCGCAGAGGTTTGCGCGAAGCGGTGGCCAGCGGGATCGCCGTCACCGTGGCGGCGGTACCCGAAGGCATGCCGCTGGTGGCGACTCTCGCCCAGCAGGCGTCAGCACGGCAGCTGGCGAACTTCGGTGCGCTGGTGCGTGTTCCCCGTTCGGTAGAAGCACTCGGCCGCGTCGATGTGGTGTGCTTCGACAAGACCGGAACGCTGTCCGAGAACCGGCTGCGGGTGACACAGGTCCATCCGGTCGACGGGTACTCCCGCGAGGAGGTGCTGCGCTGCGCCGCACATGCCGCGCCGACGTCGAATGGGACCCCGCAGATCCATGCCACCGACAGCGCGATCATCGAGGCGGCGATGTCCGCTGACGGCTCGGGTCCTGCCGACGAACCCGACGCGCATCTGCCGTTCCGGTCGGGCAGGTCGTTCTCGGCGTCGGTGACCGACGACGAGCTGACTGTCAAGGGCGCCCCCGAGGTGGTGCTGGCGCGCTGCACCAACGTGGGCTCCGGTGTCGATGACAACGTGCGCCGGCTGGCGGCGAGCGGCCTGCGGGTGATCGCGGTGGCGCGCCGGCAGCTGACCCCTGACCAGATGCGCGCAGTCGATGACGACCCCGACGAGGCCGTCGCGCAATTGTGCGCCAGCCAGTTATCCCTGGTGGGCTTGCTCGGGCTGTCGGACACGCCGCGGCCCCAGGCGGCGGGCCTACTCGCCGAGCTGCGTCAACGCGACGTGGCCATCCGGCTGATCACGGGTGACCATCCGATCACTGCGACGGCGATCGCACGCGAGTTGGGCATTCCGGTGACTCCCGAGCAGGTGATCAGCGGAGCGGAATGGGACGCGCTGTCCCGCAAAGACCAGGAGCGCGCCGTTGCCGAGCGGGTGGTTTTTGCCCGGATGTCACCGGAGAACAAGGTGCAAATCGTGCAGACACTGGAACGCACCGGCAGCGTGTGCGCGATGGTCGGCGACGGCTCCAACGACGCGGCCGCGATCCGGGCCGCCACCGTAGGGATCGGTGTGGTTTCCCGGGGCAGCGACCCGGCGCGGGTGGCCGCTGACGTGGTGCTGGTGGACGGGCGGATCGAGTCGCTGTTGCCGGCGATCGAGGAAGGCCGTGAACTGTGGCGGCGGGTGCAAGCAGCGGTGTCGGTGCTGCTCGGTGGCAATGCCGGCGAGGTGGCGTTCGCCATCATCGGCAGCGCGATTACCGGACGTTCACCGCTGAACACCCGGCAGCTGCTGTTGGTGAACATGTTGACCGATGCGCTGCCGGCCGCTGCGCTCGCGGTCAGCCCAACCACCGGCGCCGGTGACCGGAGCGGGCGTGGGCCCGACGAGCCCGCCCTGTGGCGTGCGGTCGGTATTCGCGGGGCGACGACGGCGGCTGCGGCCACGGCAGCCTGGGCGATGGCCTCGCTCACCGGACGACCACAACGTGCCTCCACGACGGCACTGGTTGCGCTGGTGACGGCCCAGCTGGGCCAGACCTTGCTGGACTCGCACGCCCCGCTGGTCGTCATCACCGCCGGCGGGTCGCTGGCCGTGATGGCGACGTTGATCAGCATCCCCGGCATCAGCCATCTGCTCGGCTGCACACCGCTGGGGCCGTTGGCGTGGGCGCAGGGGCTGGGCGCAGCTACCGCCGCAACCGCTGCTGTGGCGGTTTCTACCCGGCTTGTCGCTGCTCGGCGTATACCTGAGTTGGAGTCGTCGGCGGAGACGTCTTCGACCGGTGCTGCCGAATCTCCACCAGACCAAGACGCCACAGCACCGCATACAGCTGGAGGAACGGCGCGATCAGCAGCTGAGCGAGCACCCGAGCAAGCGGGTCGGCGAGAGCGTCGGTCGTCGGCATATGCCCGACAGTGACCGCATGACCCAGCTCAACGGCAAACCCTCCGTTACCGAAAGGCAAACGATGGCCGAAAAGAAGTCTCCCAGAGCCGCGTCACAGAGCGAGGCGGTGAAGCGGATCCGTGAGGGGGAAACCTTCGCGATCAACCTGCCGATCATCGGGCAAATCATGGTCCCGCGACCGGAGCAGCTCGCCTACTACGGTGGTCTGGCTGCGCTGGCCGCTTTCGAACTCATCGACTGGCCAGTCGCGCTCGTCATCGCCGCGGGGCACATCCTGGCCAACAACCATCACAATCAGATCCTCGAAGAACTCGGCGAGGCGATGGAAGACATTTAATAGCCGCTGATAGCTGCCAATAGCCGCTAATAGCCGCGTCTTTCCCCACCCAGCACCCGATGGCGCACGGCCGCGCCGCGCACGGCCGCGACGCCACCGCGTGGTGCGCGCACCTCATCGCCGATCACCGCCCTAGCGGACGTGTCGTCCGGTAGCGGTGCGCGGCGATCGCCCCCGTCGCCACCGTGCACTTTCCCTCGCCAACCTCGGTTCCTCGCCCACCTTCGCCGGCGCTCACGCAAACCCGCTCGGACATTCGGGCGACACGCCGTCGACGGGCATTCTCACCTGAGAAAACGAAGGCGAAAACGCCGACATTTTCACCGAGTCAACGGGGTTACTTGACTCGTGTTTGAAACTCAATACAGTAACCAGGGATCGCCCAATGATGCCCAGGGGAGACCAATGACCTCCGTGAACGGGGACTGGCTCGACGACTTTTACTCAAGTGTTGACGCCATGCGAATAGACGAGATTGTGGAGCATTTTGCACCAGACGGTGAGTTCGTCTTCGCGAACCAGCCAGCCGCAATTGGTCACACCGCAATCCGGCGGGCCTTAAACGACTTCTACTCCACCATCGAAAGCATCCGCCATACGGCGCGTAACCGATGGTCGGTGGACGACCGCACTACCATTTTTGAAACGCACGTGCGGTATAAGACTCGCGCGCACAACGAGCTGGCCGTCCCCGGTCTCGCTGTCATCGAGCGCAATTCTTCGGGTCTGATCCATTCACTGCGTGTTTACGTTGACAACTCAGCACTTTTTGCGCCGCCCATGGCCGGCGCGGCGGAGGCCTGAGCGGCTGGTGGCGCCAAACCCGAATCCGGCGCACGGCTTCCCAGCCCACTTCGCCGCGGCCCGGCCAATGAACTCAGTTGCGCAGCACGGCGACGCCCCCCCATTGCAACTGACCCTGGCTCGCCTGAATCGTCTTACAACACAACGTATTAACAAGTAATGGGAGATAACACTATGGTCAAAATCGCTGTCATTCTGGGCTCCACCAGGCCGGGCCGCAGCGGTGAAGCGGTGGCCCACTGGGTCATGGAACACGCCGCCCGGAGAACCGGCGCCGAATATGCACTTGTGGACCTGCGCGATCACCTGCTGCCGCACCTCGACGAGCCGGTCCCGGCTCTGTTGTCTGACCAGTACGCAAACGAACACACCAGAAAATGGGGCGCGACCATCGCGCAGTTCGACGGCTTCGTTTTCGTGACACCCGAGTACAACTACTCGATGCCCGGCGTCTTGAAGAACGTCATCGACTACCTCTCCAAGGAGTGGAAGAACAAGGCCGCCGGGTTCGTCTCGTATGGCAGCTCGAATGGTGCTCGCGCGGTCGAGCAGCTCCGGTCGGTAATGGCTGCAGTTGGTATTGCTGACGTCCATACCAGTGTGGGACTGAACCTTTTCTACGATTTCGAAAACCTGACTGTGTTCAAGCCAAAAGAACTCCACGTTGCTGCTTTGGAAACAATGCTTGCTGAGGTCGAATCATGGGCGCAGGCCTTATCGCCGCTGCGCCAACAGAGCAGCGCGTGACCGGCCGCGCACAGCACCCTGCCGCGGCGTGACGGGCTGATGCGACCTCTTCTCACCGGCAACGAGAGGTGTGCCCGGACCCGGCCCGGCGTGTGTGCGCCCACGCGCAGTTGTGCCTGTGCCCGCGCACCAACTCGGCCGGATAGGCCTGCACACCGCCGAACCGCTGCGCTAGCGTGGACGCACAAGTCCACGCGCGGGAGCGCACGCCCAGTGCGCTGAGAGGACGGCTGGGGCCGTCGACCGTATGAACCTGACCGGGTAATGCCGTCGTAGGGAGATGTCCATGACCGATCTGTCCACATCCGCTCAGCCGATGTCCGTAACCACCGGACCGATCACGGGCAGCAGCAAGGTCTACCAAGACCTGGACGGCTGGCCGGGTTTACGGGTGCCGTTCCGGCGGGTGCACCTGTCCAACGGGGAGCATTTCGACCTGTACGACACCTCCGGCCCCTATACCGACCCGGACGCGGTGACCGATCTGCACCGCGGGCTACCACCCCGGGCCGGTGTGGTCGGGGACCGCGGCACCCAGCTGCAGCGCGCCCGGGCCGGGGAGATCACCCCCGAGATGGCGTTCATCGCCGCCCGCGAGGGTATGCCCGCCGAGCTGGTGCGCGACGAGGTGGCGCGCGGGCGCGCGGTGATCCCCGCCAACCACAAGCACCCCGAGTGTGAACCGATGATCATCGGCAAGGCGTTCACGGTCAAAGTCAACGCCAATATCGGCAACTCGGCGGTGACGAGCTCGATCGCCGAGGAGGTCGACAAGATGGTGTGGGCCACCCGCTGGGGTGCGGACACCGTCATGGACCTCTCGACCGGTAAGGACATCCACGAAACCCGGGAGTGGATTGTGCGCAACTCCCCGGTGCCGGTCGGCACTGTGCCGATCTATCAGGCGCTGGAGAAAGTCAAGGGCGATCCCACCAAGCTGACCTGGGAGATCTACCGCGACACCGTGATCGAGCAGTGCGAGCAGGGTGTGGACTACATGACCGTGCACGCCGGTGTGCTGCTGCGCTACATCCCGCTGACCGCCAAGCGGGTGACCGGGATCGTGTCCCGCGGCGGGTCGATCATGGCCGCCTGGTGCCTGGCGCATCACCAGGAGTCGTTCCTTTACACCCATTTCGAGGAGCTCGCCGAGATCTTCGCCCGCTACGACGTCACCTTCTCGCTGGGCGATGGGCTGCGGCCCGGCTCGATCGCCGACGCCAACGACGCCGCCCAGTTCGCCGAGCTGCGCACCCTGGGGGAGCTGACCAAGATCGCCAAAGCTCATGGTGCACAAGTGATGATCGAAGGGCCGGGACATATCCCCATGCACAAGATCGTTGAGAACGTGCGGCTGGAAGAAGAATTGTGCGAGGAAGCCCCGTTTTACACGCTGGGCCCGCTGGCCACCGATATCGCCCCGGCGTACGACCACATCACCTCGGCGATCGGCGCGGCTATCATCGCCCAGGCCGGCACCGCCATGCTCTGTTACGTCACCCCCAAGGAACACCTGGGCCTACCCGACCGCAAGGATGTCAAAGACGGGGTGATCGCCTACAAGATCGCCGCCCACGCCGCCGATCTGGCCAAGGGCCATCCGCGCGCCCAGGAGCGTGACGACGCCCTTTCCCAAGCGCGTTTCGAGTTCCGCTGGAATGACCAGTTCGCGCTGTCGCTCGACCCCGACACCGCACGCGAGTTCCATGACGAGACACTGCCCGCCGAACCGGCCAAGACCGCACACTTTTGCTCCATGTGCGGCCCGAAGTTCTGCTCGATGCGCATCACCCAGGACGTGCGCGACTACGCCGCCGCGCATGGCCTGGAGACAGCAGAGGACATCGAGGCCGTGCTGGCGGCCGGCATGGCCGAGAAGTCACGCGAGTTCGCCGAGCACGGCAACCGCGTGTACGTCCCGGTCACGTGAACTATCTGCCGCTGCCGCACCCGGGCGAGACGCCGGTGCGGGTGCTGACGATTGCCGGTTCAGACTCGGGCGGGGGCGCGGGCTTGCAGGCCGACATCCGTAATTGCGCGCTTCTCGGTGTGCACGCCTTGTGCGCGGTGACCGCAGTGACTGTCCAGAACTCGCTGGGCGTCAAAGGTTTTCACAAAATCCCCGATGACGTCATCGCCGCGCAGATCCAGGTGGTGTGTGACGATATCGGGTTCCAGGCCGCCAAGACCGGCATGCTGGCCTCGACCGAGATCATCGTCGCCGTCGCCCGGGCGTGGCGGGACCACGGCCCCGCCGTACCGCTGGTCGTCGACCCGGTGTGCGCGTCGATGCACGGTGATCCGCTGCTGCACCCGGATGCGTTGGATTCACTTCGCACCCAACTATTTCCGCTTGCCACCTTGGTCACCCCGAATCTATACGAGGTTCGGCTGCTGGTGGACATCGAGGTCGTCGACTCGGAGTCGCAACGCCAGGCCGCCCGGGCGCTGCATGCGCTGGGACCCATGTGGGTGCTTGTGAAAGGCGGCCATCTGCGGCCGTCACGGACCAGCACCGATGTGTTGTTCGACGGCACCGACTTTTACGAATTCGACACGCCGCGGGTGGATGTCATCCACGACCACGGAGCCGGGGACACTCTGGCCACCGCCATCGCGTGTGCGCTCGCCCACGGGTTCACCGTCACGGACGCGGTGCGTTTCGGCAAGCGATGGGTGACCGAATGCCTGCGCGCCGCCTACCCGCTGGGGCATGGCCACGGCCCGGTGTCGCCGCTATTCCGGCTCCGCGCATGACACTCCAGCAGATCGCCGGCGTCGCGCATGAACCTGCCGGTCAACCGGCGGGCGTGGTGGTGCTGACTCACGGCGCCGGCGGCAGCCGGGATTCGGTGCTGCTGCAAGGGGTGTGCGACGAGTGGGCGCGGCGGGGCTGGTTGGCGGTGCGCTACAACCTTCTGTACCGGCGGCGCCGTCCCACCGGCCCGCCGTCGGGGTCGGAAGCCGGCGACCGCGCGGGCATCGTCGAAGCCATCGAGGTGTGCCGGGGGCTGGTCCGCGGGCCGCTGATCGCCGGGGGGCACTCCTACGGCGGCCGGCTGACCTCGATGGTGGTCGCCGAGGGCGCCGCACCGGTGCGGATGCTGACGTTGTTTTCCTATCCGCTCCATCCGCCGGGCAAGCCAGAACGCGCCCGCACCGCGCACTTGCCCGCCATCACGGTGCCGACGGTGTTTACCCACGGCACCGCTGACCCGTTCGGCACAGTCGAGGAGCTGCGGGCCGCAGCCGGCCTGATATCGGCGCCGACTGCGATTGTCGAGGTCAGCGGCGCCCGCCACAACCTGGCCGCGACAACCCTCGACGTGCCCGCGCTGGCGGTAGATGCGGCGCTGCGGCTGCTGAGCTGACATGCCGAGCCGCCGAGAAAATTTGGCCGGTACCGCCGGTATTGTATCGTCGGTTTGTGGACTCATCGCCCTATGACGTCGTCATCGTGGGCGCCGGCTTCGGCGGCATCGGCGCTGCGATCCAACTCAAGCGGCTCGGCTACCACAACGTCGTCATCCTCGAGCGCGAGGCCGATCTGGGCGGGACCTGGCATATCAACCGCTATCCGGGCCTGGCCGTCGACATCCCCTCCACCACCTACTCCTACTGGTTCGAACCCAATCCGTACTGGTCACGGTTGTTCGCGCCGGGCCCGGAGCTCAAACGCTACGCCGACCACGTCGCCGACAAGTACGACGTGCGCCGCTACATGCGGTTCAACACCACCGTGGCAAGTGCCCTTTGGGACGAGGACGCCCAGCTGTGGCAGGTGGCGCTGGCCGGTGGAGAAACGCTGGCAACGCGGTTCCTGATCACCGCGACGGGTTTCCTGTCCCAACCGCACACCCCCGACATCCCGGGTATCGAGACGTTCGACGGCAAGGTGATCCACACCACAGCCTGGGACGACAGCTATGACTTCCGGGGTCGTCGCGTCGCAGTCATCGGCACCGGTGCGACCGCGGTGCAGCTGGTCCCCGAACTGGCCAAACAGGTCGCCGACCTGACGGTTTACCAACGCACCGCGATCCACGTGGTGCCCAAAATCGACTTCGCCATCCCGGTGTGGCTGCAGCACGTATTCGCGCGGGTCCCGCTGGTGCACCGTGCCTTCCGGCTGGTAACCGACACCGTCTTCGAGCTGATGATCGTCACGGGGGTGCTGCATTACCGGCGATTCCGGCGATTGAACATCGCCGCGGCGGACCTGGCCAAGATCAACAGGTTTGTTTCGGTCCGCGACAAGGAGCTGCGCCGCAAGCTGACGCCCGACTATGACTTCGGCTGCAAGCGGCCCACGTGGTCTAACAGTTACTACCGCACCTTCACCAAACCGCACGTGCATTTGGAGACCGGTTCGATCGAGCGGATCGAGACGGACGGGATCGTCACCGCCGACGGGCGCAAGACCGTAATCGACACCTTGGTGCTGGCCACCGGATTCGATTTGTGGGAAGCTAACTTCCCGGCCATCGAGATCGTCGGGCGAGAGGGGCGAAACCTGGGAAAGTGGTGGCGGGAGAACAGGTTTCAAGCCTACCAGGGTGTCTCGATCCCCTACTTCCCTAATTACCTCAGCCTGGCGAGCCCGTACGGATTTTCCGGGTTGTCGTTCTTCAACACCATGGAATACCAGATGCGGCACATGGATCGTCTCTTCAGTGAGGTAAAACGCAGGGGGGCAACGACATTCGAAGTGACCGAAGAAGCCAATGCCCGTTTCCTGGACCGGATGACCGAACTGCTCGATGATTCGGTGTTCTATCGGGGTGACTGCGCCACGTCGCGTTCCTACTACTTCAATCCCAGCGGTGAAGCGGCGCTGCTAAGGCCGACGTCCACCCGCAACGCGGTGCGGGAGGGCTCGACCTTCCCATTGAGTGACTACGCGATTGCCTAAAGCGGGTCCAAGACGGCCTGCAAGCGGGCGGCCCCCGGGTCGGGCGCGGCCAGCACCCAGCCGAGCCCGCGGCGCGGGTAACTCAGCCGTGTCAGTTCCCGCCCGTGTAGACACGACGGGATCAGGGAATCCCTGTCGGATGGCAATCACCGATGTGACGAACCGGTGCACCCGATACGGGGGTTCCCGCCCCGCTCACTGGCGCCGAAGTGCCGGGCCGACGTGAATAATCGTCATTTCGCGCTTGCCGTTGCCGGCGTCGCGCTGGTGGCGGTGGGTCTGCTGGCGCTGGAGTTCCCGGTCTATCTCAACCAGTACGACCAATACGGTATGCAGATCAGCTGCGGACGCGGTTTCAGCGCCAACCTGACCCAAGCGGCGGAGGCCAACGGCAACGGCCTGGTGGCGCATTGCGGGACCGCTTTGCTTATCCGGCGTGCCTGGGCGATTCCGACGGTCGTCATGGGTTGGCTGGTACTCACCGGGTTGCTGGTGGTGCGGGTCCATGGCACGTCGCGGAAAGAGGGACACGACGACGCCTCCGGCCCCGCAACCCCGCGGCAGGGACCGCAGTGACCGCCCTCGCCAGGCCCGGGAAAGGCCTCGCCGGTGTGCGGCCCGGGCCGGCGCCCGACCCGCGGTCCTGCCTCAAATATTCGATCAGGCAGTGAACGGTACGGTAGCACAATGGAATTAGGAGTTCATTTCATCGATTTTCTGCCAGGTGACCCGGCACGGCTAGGTCCGACACTGGCCGCGGCAGCCAAAGCCGCCGAACAAGCCGGTGCCGCGATGTTCACCCTGGCTGACCATTTCTTCCAGATGGACAGCGTGGGGCGTGCTGAAGACCCGTTTCTCGAGGGCTACACCTCATTAGGTTTTCTCGCCGGGCAGACGGAGAAGATCACGCTGGCGATGCTGGTCTCAGGGGTGACCTACCGCTATCCGGGGCTGCTGGCGAAAACGGTCGCCACGCTCGACGTGCTCTCCCAGGGCCGGTCCCTGTTCGGTATCGGGGCCGCCTGGTACGAGCGTGAGCACCTCGGTCTGGGAGTTCCGTATCCGTCGGTGCGCGAGCGGTTCGAGATGCTGGAAGAAACCCTGCAGATCTGCCGGCAGATGTGGAGCAACAACAACGGGCCGTATCAGGGCAAGCACTATCAGCTGGCCGAGACGATCTGCGAACCGCAGCCGATTCGGCGGCCACCGATCCTTATCGGCGGTTCGGGTGAGAAGAAGACGCTGCGGCTGGTTGCCCAATACGCCGACGTGTGGAACACCACGGTGTCAGAAGTCGACGAGCTCACCCACAAGATCGAGGTGCTCACTCAGCATTGCCAACCGATCGGGCGTGACCCGGCAACAATCCGCAAGACGGTGGGCCTCTTCGCTGATCCGTTCGGCGACCCGGCCGGGTATCTGAAAACCATTGAACGCTACGCACAGCTGGGTGTGAGTCTGATCAACGTCGGACCCCTCCGGGGCAACCCCGACCCGGTTGGCTTCGTCCGCCGACTTGGCGACGAACTGATACCCAGACTCGCCGAAATCGGGTGAACCTCGTCAGCGCGGCGGGCACAGCCACAACCCTTGATCAGTCCGACCGGTCCCATGCGCGGGGGCACCGGACCGGTCAACCTGGGTGACACCGGCCGCCGTCCCGCTACCGGCAGCCCGGGCTTCCGCCGGTTACCGCGGTGGACACGCCGACGTCAAGACTTCCGTCGTGACACGCGGTGACTGGACCGTATCGTGAATCCGTGCAGTCGTGGTAATTAAGACGTCGCGCAGGCATTTCAGAAGAGGTCGGGACATGGATCTTCGCCGCGGGATACGCCCGCAGCCGCAGCGCTGCCGGCGCCGCAACGTGATCACGTCAACCACGATTGTCATGATCTGCGGATGGCTGGCAGTTTCGGTTCCCGGCTGCGCGCATCTGATCGATGGGCACGGCGTGTCTATGCTCTACGACCCGTTCCACGTCGCGGGACTGCCGGTGTCCGACGGTAAAAGCGGTCCGCGCGAGAACGCGCCCGCGCCGACCGGCAAGGTGAAGCACACCGACCACGGCGACATCGACACACTGGCTTTGCTCTCGATCAACGACATCGAAGAGTTCTGGGCCCAGACCTACAGCCAATACCTGAAGGGCACCTTCACCCCTGTCGAGAAGCTGGTTTCCTACGACTCCACTGACCCCGCGAGTCCGCGTGTGTGCGGGCGCCGGACCTACCATTTGGTCAACGCCTTTTTCACCCCGCGCTGCACGCTGATCGCCTGGGATCGCGGCGCGATGTTGCCCGCCGGCCGACGCTATTTCGGTGATATATCCATTCCGGGTGTTTTGGCGCACGAGTATGGGCACGCGGTGCAGCGGATGGCGAAACTGGTCGACAAAAAGACACCCGGGATCGTCTACGAACAACAGGCGGACTGTTTCGGCGGTGTCTTCATGCGTTGGGTGGCCGAAAACCAGTCCCGCCGATTCACATTGAGCACCGGCGAGGGACTCGACCACGTCCTGGCGGGACTGATCTCGCTGCGTGACCCCGTCGTGACCCCGGAGGACCGGGAGTTGGTCGACGAGGGGCACGGCACGGCGCTTGATCGGGTCAGTGCATTTCAAATGGGTTTTGCCGGTGATGCAACCACGTGCGCCGGAATCGATATGCAAGAGATCAAGCAGCGGCGTGGTGACATGCCGATGTCACTGCAGATCAACCCCACCGGCGACCTCCAAACCGGCGATATCGCGATCGATGAGGACACGTTGTCGACGCTGGTCGAGGTACTGGGGAAGATCTTTTCGCCCCAACGGCCTCCCCGGCTGTCCTTCAATCCCGCGAAATGTCCCGACGCCGAGACCAGCACGCCCGCGTCCTACTGCCCGGCCACCAACGTCATTACCGTTGACCTGCCGGCCCTGCAGAAAATCGGTACGCCCGCACAGGAGAGCGAAGAACACGTTCTGGTGCAAGGTGACGACACCGCATTCTCGATCGTGATGTCCCGGTACGTGTTGGCGGTGCAACACGAACGTGGACTGCCACTGGACTCGGCGATGGCGGCGCTGCGCACCGCGTGCCTGACTGGGGTGGCGCACCGTAAAATGGCTGAGCCCCTGGCGTTACCGTCGGGCAAAAGCCTGGTTCTCACCGCTGGTGATCTCGACGAAGCCGTCGCCGGGCTGCTCACCAATCACCTGGTCGCCAGCGATGTCAATGGTGTCACGGTGCCGGCCGGCTTCACCCGGATCACCGCCTTCCGCTCCGGGGTCGTGGGCACCGAGGCCCAGTGCTACCTGCGGTTCCCGTGATCCACTCCAGCGGCCGTTGCTTCGCCCACCAGTACCACAGGTGTCGGCAAGCGCTAGCGCCAGTTGATTTCCGGTGGACTCTTCGACACGTCGGCAGTGGCCGACACAAACGCGGTGGCGGTGCCGGTCGTCGTACCGCCGGCACGGTCGTTGGCCGAAATCGGGTACCTGGCGCTTCCCATGACTGAAGCAGTCAGTCGGTACGGGTCGAAATAGCTTATTTTGAGATCACTGAGATCGGGCTTACCCCACCGGACAGTCCCGTCGACAATCGACGGATCCTCCACCCGCACCGGGCAATTCGGGGGGTCCACCACGTTCGACTTGGTGCACTGGTCGAGGTCGTCCTCGACCGCGGACATCACCGCCTGGTTTCCGGTGTCGCTGAGTTCGAATGTGAAGTCCGAACCATACAGCCCGGCACCGTACGAGCTGAGACGGTCGAGCAAGAGGGGTTTGGCGGTCACAGACAGGTTCGAATTAGACGTACCGACGTCGTCCCAGCCGGGGAACAGGTAAATCCCCGACTGGGCCACTGGTTTACCGAAGAATGTCACGGTCTTGAGCGCTTTGTTCTCCGTGTTCTGGTTACTCAGATCAACCTTGATGGCGGCTTGCTCCAATTTCCACCCGCGGTCGGTGCGCTTGACGCGCAGGGTGGTATCGGAGATTTGGTTGCCGAAGTTAGCTACCACGTGAACCTCTCCCGCGCCGAAGCGGGAATCCTCGTTGAGGATCTTAATGTTGGTGATCGGCCATTGAGCGATCTGCTTTTTCAATATTTCGTCGGTGAGCAACTCCGTGGACGCAGGCTGATCGTTGCTGTAGGACAGCGCAGCTTTCGCGTCGCCGCGGGCCAGCGCCTCCAAATAGCCTTTGACCGCATCTCCGCCGGTCCCTTTCCGGTTTCCGCCGCTCGTGGAGACCAGGACCACGACACCGACCACAACGGTGACCACGACAGCCGCCACGATCCCGAGGATCCAGGGGGTGCGCCGGCGACGGCGCGGCAGGAACGGCGGCGCAGCTCCGGGCGGGCCGGGAAAACCCCCCGCCGGCCACGGCGCCGCGGGTGGCACCGGGGGCAGAGGCGGCTGCTGATAGGGCGGCTGCGGCTGTTGCTGATAGGGCGGCTGCTGATAAGGCTGCTGATAGGGCGTCGGCTGGCTGAACGCCTCGGGTCCGACATAGGGTCCCTGGTGCGGCCCAACACCCGGGCCGCCGTGGCCGCGCCGCGGATCGGGCCAATTGCTCACGGCAACCTCCTGTCGAGTGCGCTGCCCGGAACCGTCGACCGTCGACGCTCCCCGGCCGCGCACCGGTCATCGCGTCAGCTTTGCCGGGCTGACCTGGGAATCATATGCCGCGTCGAAACCCTCGTCGGACGTGATGTGGTTGACGTGCAGGTTTGTGGCGGCGACCGCGGCGCGCCCGGGCGGCGGCTGCGCCCGGCGGCCATCCCTACGGCCGCATCGGTGTGCGGTTGCGCTTATCGTGGGGCGGCACGCCGTTGACACCCGAGAGGGACTGCGCGTAGCTGCCCACCGCGAACGCCACCGCTGAACCCATCACGGCCAACGCGTCCCGATTGATGTTGTCGATAGTGTCTCGGGCGCTGTGGTAGTTGGGGTCGAACGGGGCACCGGGCTTGCCGCCCCACAGCCGGGCCTGCGCGGTGGTCTTCTGCTGCGACGCGCCGGTAGTCACACCACCGATCGGCACCCCGGCGACCAGAAACGGACGGTAATCGGTTTTGGTGCTCAACGGCATGTCGGCGGGCCGCTTGCCGGCCAAGTTCAGGTAACCGGCCAGAACCCGCTCGATCCCCGCTGATCCTTCGGGCACGTCTTGAGGTGCTATGCCCGCCCCCGGCGGCCCCGACTGGTCGCCGTCATCGGTGAAGAACCCGGCATTTGGTGAGCCCACGGTGTCGGCGTTCAGGTACAGCGCAATGTCGTTGAGTTGAGCACGGCTCAGACCGAACACGTAGTCGATGGACCCGTTGATGCCCTCTTCCTCGGCCCCCCAGAACGCGAACCGCACGGCGTTGGTCACCGGCGGCGCCGAGCCCAGTTGCAGCGCCGTCTCCAGCACGGCGGCCACCCCGGAACCGTTATCGTTGATACCCGGCCCTTCCTGCACGCTGTCCAGATGGGCACCGACCATCACCACGTCTTTGGTTGAGCCGGTTTTGGTTTGCGCCAACACGTTTCGCGATGTGATCTTGACAGTCGCGGTGTCCAGGGTAAGGCGTATAGGCGAGGTCGTGTGCCGCAACGCGGCAGCGCCGTCCGCACCGGCCACTGCCACCGGAAGCCTCAGCTGGTTGTAGTAGCCGGGAACAAACAGTTTGGGTGGTGCGCCCTGGCTGCCGGGTTCACTGGTGACGATCAGTGCGGCGGCGCCCCGAGCCGCTGCGGCGTTGTGCTTGTCGACGATCGAGCACCCGCTGTCGTCGACGACGGCGATCGCACCCTTGGGCAGGGCAGACCGGTAGTCCGCTGCGGCGCATCCACCCGGTTTGACCGGTCGCACCACCGGTCCGGTGATGCCGCCGGGCGGGGTCCGCACCAGCAGTGACGCCTGGTCGACGGGGTAGCTCTGGCCGGCGACCGTCAGTGTCGGCTGGCCCGGCGATGCGGTGTACAACCGGTCGAACTGCGGCGTCGCCACGTCAAAGCCCTTGCTGCGCAGTGTCTTCACGACATATTCGACGCTGGCGTCGTAGCCGGGTGTGCCCTCGGCCCGATTCCCGTTGTGGGCCGTGGCGATGTCTTGCAGGGCGCGTAGATGCGTCAACATCGCTTCCGCGGTCACCTTGGCGGCCAGGGTGTAACCGAGGCTTGCCGGCAGGGACGGCGGGCCGGGTTGAGACGAGGAGCATGCCACCACCAGCCCGGTTAGCACCAGCAGCGCCACGCCCGGTCGAGCGATCATGTCTTGGTGAGCACGTTGCGGGTACGGTCCTCACGGACTGGGACACCGTTGCGGCCGCTGAGATCTTGGGAATACCATCCCACCGCGTAGGCGACACCGCCCCCGAGGATGCCGAGCGGGACCTGGTTGATGTGCTCAAGCGTGTCGGTCTTCTTGTGGTAGTTGGGGTCGAACGGCTCACCCGCGGTTCCGCCCCACAGCTCGGCCTGTTCTTTGGTCTTCTTCGCCTCGGCTCCCGAGAACAGTCCCCCGGAGGGGATGCCGGCCAGGGTGAACCCGTCGTAGTCGGAACGCCCGTCGAATGCCGTGTCCTGCGGTGTCTTACCGGCGGACTTGAGGTAGGCGACCAGTGCGCGCTCGATACCCGCCGAGCCTTCCGGCACCACCGGTTGACCGCGTTGGTCAGGCGGCATCGACAAATCCCCGTCGTAGGTGAAATAGCCGGGATTGGGTGACGCGAGCATGTCGAAGTTCAGGTACAGCGCGATATCTTTCAGCGCCTCCAAATCCAGTGAGCCGACATACTTCTGCGATCCGACGAGCCCGAGTTCCTCTGCACCCCAGAACGCGAACCGGACCGCGTTGTGAATGGCCGGCGAGTTTCCAAGCTGCACCGCGGTTTCCAGAACTGCGGCCACTCCAGAGCCGTTGTCGTTGATGCCGGGTCCCTCAGGAACACTGTCCAGATGCGCACCGACCACCACCACGTCGTGAGTCGACCCCGTTTTGGTCTGCGCAATCACGTTACAGGCCTGAAACGTTTGCGTGTTGGCCTTGAGTTTGACGGTGGCGGGGCCCGGGTGGGCACGCAGCTGCGCTCCGTCAGCCTTGGTGACGCTGACCACCGGGATCTTCACGTCCGAGTTCTCGCCCAGGGTGCCGCCCATGTCCTTTTCGTCGACGTTATCGGCGATGACCAGCGCCACCGCGCCGCGCTGCACCGCGACTTCCTCCTTGTGAAAGAACGGGCAGGTGCCGCGGTCCACCAGCACGACCGCGCCCTTCACTGGCAGCCCGTCGTAGTCGGAGGCCGTGCAGCCGGGGCTGTCCTCGACGGGGGCAGCCACCAGCGGGCCGCTCACCCCGTCGGGTGGGGTGGCGAGGCTGAACTGCAGCGCACGTGCCTCTACCGTCTTGCCGGCAACCGTCACCGATCCCGGGTCGGCGTGGAAAACCCGGGCCTCAAACTGAGGTGTCTGCACGTCAAAACCACTGCGCTGCAACGTCTTGACCACATAATCGACGCTGGCACTATACCCTGCAGTGCCCACCGCACGGGTTCCGTTGTTGGCGTTGGCGATGTCCTGGAGTTTCCTCAGGTGCCCCATCATCGCCTCGGTGCTGACCCGGCCACGCAGCGCGGTGGCGAACCCGGCAGCGGCGGGATTCTGCGTCGCGGACTGCGACGACGTCGACCAACGCAGGCATCCGCCGACCAGAAACAGCGTGACCACGACTACGACGACCATCAGCGGTGCGGTTCTCGAGTTGTTCGCCATCGCGCCCAGGTTAGACGCCGTCGAGATTCCCGGTCACGCGTGTCGCCGATCGGCCGCAGCTTCCACCCGCACGTTATCCAGGCCGAGCAGCTCGGCCAGCCGGGTGACGACCCGTTGCCCGGTGCGCAGAATGACCTCCCGGCCGTCGGCCCGGGCCTGCTCGTCCAGCGCGATCAGTTGACGATGAGTCACGAAACGCAAACCCTCGGCATCGATGACCAATTCCGTTTGCGCCATCAACGGCCAGATCCGGCGGAACGCGGCCGTGAACGCGTGGTCCTCGTCCGCGTCGATCTCACCCGACAGGGCGAAACCGCTGTCCCGCTCGGCGTAGAGCTGGAAGCCGACCGCGCCCGCGTTGGTGAGCGGGTGCAGACAAAGCAGCTCCTTGGCCGCTGCCCCCAGCACAGTGACGTCATAGGTACACAGCGCTGAAACGGGCAACATCGTCATGGTCCGGTCGGTGAGGAACTCGAAACGAGCGAGCGCATCGCGCTGCTCGGGGGTGTGTGCCACCGCGGTGCCGTCAACCACGGCGCGGCAACCCGGGCAGCCGGTGGCCAGCAGCTCCTCGAGAGTGGCGATACCCCGGGTCATCATCGCCTGGGGATCCACCACATCGCTGCCGGGACGAAACGTGTAGTAGTCCTCCACCGGTGCCACCCAGATCTGGCCGGACCGCACGCCCTCGCTGAAGCCGAGGTCGGCGAGTTCGGCCCGTAATGCTGCCCTACTGGCCGCACCGACGAACAGGATCCACTCGTTTCGCGCGAGCCCGTCGCCGATGTACTCGGCGGCACGGTACCGGAATTCGGCTCGGTTGACGTATCCCCACCCCAGATGCTCCGACGGGCCGAACCCCACAGCCGAGCGCACGGAGCCGTGGCGGCGCATCACGCCGCCTTTCCCGGCGAGCGGTCGAGCCGGATATACGCGTGAATGGTGGTGCCTGCTCGGGAGGTGTAGGTGCGCACCAGATCTGCTACCGCATTGACGACGAAAAGACCGGACGCGCTGACCTCGCCGACCGACGGTGGTCGCCGTCCCACCAGCGGATCGGCCAGGTGCGCGCCGCCGCGAGCCTCGCAGACCACATGGTTGTCGTGATGCCAAAACGCCAGGCGGCACCGCGCACTGCCGCGCTGCAGGCTACTGGTCGCGAGCTCGGTGACGACCAGCTGCAAATCCGCGATCCGGTCTGCCGACATCCCCAGCAAACTCCCGTACCAGGCGCACCACTGGCGTGCCCCGCTGAGATCGGCCAACTTGCCCACCGCAAAGGTCACCGCGGCCGGATGGGTTTGCAGCGGTTGATTGCCCCGCTCCACTGCGACGTCGACGGCGTACTCGGCGCTGCGCCGGTGGGCGCCGTCCTGCCACAGCAAGGGGTGGGTGAGACGAGCATCGGCAAGCACGCTGTCATCCAACCGGACCGCGTCATATAAACACAGGCAGGTCGCGTCCTGACCCTCCAGCGCCAGGTTGACCAGCGCTTCATGCTGGACACAGGCGGGGTATTCGACACTGCTGCGCCCCGGCCACATCGATTCACCGATGATCCGCACCGGCCGACCACGGTGCCGTTGCACGAAGCCGCTCATCCACCCCAGAATCCGGCCCGGGTTGCGGCCCACCTGGCAAATATCGGTAAGCACCACCTCGTGAGCCTCATCGTCAGCGACCCGGCGCAGCACACTGTGCAGCCGCACCATCTTCGCGCCGGGCACCGCGACCAATACCGGGCACGCCTTAGTCAACCACTCGGACACGAAATGCACCACGGAATCGACGTATTCGTGCTCCGAGCGGTAAAACAGCGCGGAGTGCAGCAGGCCGTGCTCAGTGTGACCAGTCATGCCGACGGCATAGTCCCCCAATCGGTGGCCGCGTCGGGGCGCCGCTAGGGGCCCGCCGCCAAGGTACCCCAGGTGGGGGATTCTCAATCACCGGCGCTCTGCGGAGGGCGCCGGATCACCGGGTCGACTGCACGATCAGGTCGGCGACGGCGGCCATTCCAGCGGCGTTGGGATGAAACGGCGCCGGACGCCGCGGCAGCGGCCAGGTCGCACCTGCCGTCCACGGGTTCGCTGACCAGGCGTGGTGTTCTCGGCTGGCCGCGCCGGCGCGCACGATCATGCAACCGGTGGCCGCCGCAGCCGCCGCGGTCAGTTCTTCGAGACGGGTCGCGACGTAACGTCCCAGCTCGGCGTCGGTGTCCGCCAGCGGGGCGGCCGACGTTCCCGCCGGCGGCAGCACCGTGAGGTAGTCGACGAAAACCACGCGGGCCTGCGGGGCGCGGCGGCGCACCGCAGCGCCCACCCGGCGCAGGGACTCGCCGGAATGGTCCAGCGCCTGCTCGCGGGCGGCCGGGTCCAGCAGCGAACCGATCACCGGCAGCAGCCGCGATACCCGGCGATCGCGCGTGCCTCGCCGACCGGGCACTAACCGCCTGGCCGACCCCAGCAGCGCAGCAGCCATCAGCAGCGGGATGTATCCGACGTCGTTGCCGCCAATCGTGATCGTGACCAGAGTTTCTGAGCCGTCCAGGGCATCGATCTGCGGCGGCGCGCCGCGCTGGCGATCGTTGAGCACATGCGCGGTCGTCGCGCCGGAGCATGTGACGTCGACAAGATCGAGGTTCAGCCGCTGGGCGACCAGGTGCGGATAGTTGTGCGCCGAGCGTCCGCAACCCCGCGGCGCGCCTGTGGCACGCGGCCTGATTCCCGGGCCTGCCGCCATCGAGCTGCCCATGGCCACATAGCGGCTCAATCGCGCGCCTCATCACCGGACCGCAGACCGCCCCCCGTCCTCGGCGGGCTGGACGCCCGGGCCCAAAAGCGTCTGGGGATACGCCCGGCCCGGCGGGCCAGGTAGCCGGCGTTCACGGCGGCGGCCATCGCCGCGGCCATCGTGGGCGGGTCGGCGGCCCGGGTCACCGCACTGGCCAGCAGCACCGCGTCACAGCCCAGCTCCATGGCCAGCGCCGCGTCGCTGGCGGTGCCGATGCCGGCGTCAAGCACCACGGGGACCCCGGCCTGGGCGACGATCATCTCGATATTGTGCGGATTGGTAATGCCCAGCCCGGTCCCGATCGGCGAGCCCAGCGGCATCACCGCCGCGCATCCGGTGTCCTGCAGCCGTCTGGCCAGCGCCGGATCGTCATTGGTGTACGGCAGCACCACAAACCCATCGTCCACCAATTGCTCTGCGGCCCGGACGAGTTCAACGGCGTCGGGCAGCAGGGTGCGGTCGTCGGCAATCACCTCGAGCTTGACCCAGTCAGTGTGCAGCGCTTCGCGGGCCAGTCGCGCGGTCAGCACTGCCTCGGCTGCGGTGTGGCAGCCCGCGGTGTTGGGCAGCGGAGTGATCCCGAGCCGGCCCAGGACATCAAGCAGCCCGGTGCCGCCCGCGGCATCAACCCGGCGCATCGCTACAGTGGTCAACTCGGTGCCCGACGCGATCAGCGCCTGCTCGAGCACCGCCAGGTTAGTCGCTCCCCCGGTGCCCAGGATCAGCCGCGACGAGAAACTGCGGTCGGCGATGGTCAGCTTCTGCTCCGCCCCGCTGCGGGCCGCGACGCGGGGTTCCGGGGACCAATCCGGCGATCGGGTGTCAGCCACCTTGCACCGCCGTCACCACTTCGAGCCGCACCGGGGTGGAAAGCTCAGCAAGTTTTGTCTCCCAACGAGATCGCGGTAGCACCTCCTGCCCGACTGCGACTGCGACCCCGTGGTGGGGATAGCCCAGCGAGTTCAGCAGCGCCGCAACGGTGGTCTGCTCGTCGACCTGCAGCGGCTGCTCGTTGACGACGACGATCATCGGTGGGCTCCCACCGCCATCAGCTCAGTGACAACCTGGTCAGCGGTCCACGGCGCCAACAGAAACCCGGAGCGGCCGTGCCCGGCGGCGACCAGAGTCCGCCCATCCAGGCGTTGCACCAGCGGCAGGTTATCCGGTGTCGTCGGGCGCAGCCCGGCGGAGCATTCGGCCAGCTCGTATTCGCCCAGCCCGGGCAGCACCGTGCAGGCGTCGTCGAGCAGGTCACGCACTCCGGAGACAGCCGGCGCGGTGTCGCGGCCGTGCTCGTATTGGGTGGCGCCGACGACCACCCCGTCGCCGCGCGGCACCACGTACACCTGCCGGCCGTGCACCCGGGCGCGGATCACCCGCTGCGGCACCGGCATAGCGCCTGTCCGCCAGCGCAGCCGCAGCACTTCGCCCTTCACCGGGCGGATCGGCAGACCGGGCCACAGGGCGGGAGCGTCGACACCGTTGGCGATGACGACCGCGTCGCATGGCACGGTGGACAGGTCTGTCACGGGCGGCGCCCAGCTGACGCCGAGCCCCTCACAGGCCGTGCGCAGCGCGTTCAACACCGCCCGGTTGTCCACCGCCAACTCGGTGGGAGCGCGAAAGCCGTGCCGGATGCCTTGGGCCAGCAAAGGTTCCACCTCGCGGGCGGCTGACTGCCAGATCACCGGGTGACCTTGCGCGGAGAGCCAGTCGGCGACGGTGCGCAGATCGGCCACATCGGCGGAGTCGACGCCCACGACCAGTGACTCGCGGGCGGTGATCACCTGCGCCGGCAGCCCGTGTGCGAAATCGCCCTGCTGCCACAGCCGCAGCGAGTCCAGGCCCAGTCGCAGCAGCCGCTCCTCACCCGGCCAGCCTTCGCTGTGCGGAGCCAGCATGCCGGCCGCCACCCAGGACGCACCCTGCTCGCTGCTGCGGTGCACCCGCACCGACCAGCCCGCCTGCGCGGCCCGGCGCGCGATCGACAGCCCGATGATCCCGCCGCCGATGACGGCCAACGACCCCGGTGAGTCTGCTGACATCGCTGCTCCCTTCGCCGGCATGATCCGGATCAGGTCCGACGGTAAGGGCAGGTCCTCTTCGGGTGTGCCCACTCTCAGCCCCGCACGCGCCCGGGACTCCCGTGTCTTAACGACCTCAGCGTTCCACGCTAGCGCGCTAACGTCGCGGTGTGCATTCACGTATCGACCGCCCTGCTCCCCCGTTGGGCGCACCGCCCCGGATCGGCGCGGGCCAGCTGCGCCGGCGTCTGGCGGCGGCGCGGCTGTATCTGTGCACCGACGCCCGCCGGGAACGCGGCGATCTGGCCGAATTCGCCGACGCGGTGCTCACCGGCGGGGTCGACATCATCCAGCTGCGCGATAAGGGCTCGACCGGCGAACAGCGCTTCGGCCCGTTGGAGGCACGCGATGAACTGGCCGCGCTCGAGGTGCTGGCCGACGCCGCCACGCGGCACGGTGCCCTGGTCGCCGTCAACGATCGCGCCGACATCGCACGCGCTGCCGGTGCCGACGTGCTGCACCTGGGTCAGCACGACCTGCCGCTGGAGGTGGCGCGCGATATCGTCGGACCGGACACGCTGATCGGGCGGTCCACCCACGACCGTAACCAGGTGGGCGGCGCGCTCACCGACAATGTCGACTATTTTTGCGTCGGCCCGTGCTGGCCCACCCCGACCAAGCCGGGCCGCCCGGCCGCGGGCCTGGGCTTGGTGCGCGCCGCCGCTGCGCTGGCCGGGGACACACCGTGGTTCGCGATCGGTGGTATCGACGCACAGCGGCTTCCCGAGGTCATCGCCGCGGGTGCCCGACGGGTCGTGGTGGTTCGGGCGATCACCGCCGCCGACGACCCACGTGCCGCCGCGGAACAGCTCAGGTCACTGCTTGCAGCAGCGAATTGATCCGGGATGTCAACCGGGACGGCGCCTGGTCAGCCGCACCCGCCATGCACCAGACGAACACCCCGGCTTCGATTTCCAGGGTGCGCGGGAGATGCCGCCGCCGCTCGTCACCGTCACGCAGCGGAACAGTCGCCGGTGCGGTGCGCAGCCGCGGCCAGCTGGCGGCGAACCCCGGGTGCAGAGGCAGGTGCGCGACCTCGTCCTCGCCCACCCAGCGCAGCTCGGTGCTTTCCCGGTTGGGTACCGTGCGCAGTAACTCGGCGGCGTCGGCGACGACCGTGGTATAGGTCCAGTGGCTGCCGCCGGCCCCGAAAACCTCGGCAGTGACCACCGTCGCGCGCACCGACAGCTGCTCGACGGGCAGCCCGGCCTCCTCCCGGGCTTCGCGCACAGCGGTCTGCTCCGGGGTTTCGTGACTATCGCGGGCTCCGCCGGGCAAACCCCAGGTGCCGCCTTGATGACTCCATTGCGCCCGATGCTGCAGCAGTACGGCCGGGGTGCCGTCAGCCCGGGGCGCCCGCAGCAACAGCCCAGCGGCGCCGTACCGGCCCCAGTAGGCAACCCCGTCAGATACCACCCACCCGTCACCGTCGCCGCGCACCCGTCCAGGATAAGCGGGCCTGCCCGCGGCGGCAGGGATGCGAGCGGAGCCGCGCGATCAGCGGCCCAGACAAACTCTTAGAATTCTTTTATACAGTGCGGGGGGTGAACGGCCGAAAGGTGGGGTCCGAAAAGACGTGACCGTTGAGCTGGCGCATCCGTCGACCGAGCCGTTGGGGTCGCGGTCGCCGCTGGAACCGGCTCACCCCCGCTGGTGGTTCATCTCCACCACTCCGGGCCGCATCCTCACCATCGGCGTGATCTTGGCGACGCTGGGCGTGCTGAGCGCATTTGCCACCTCGACGACAATCAACCACCGCCAGCAAGCGCTGTCCACGGTGCTCAACCACACCGAGCCGCTGGCATTCGCCGCCGGCCAGCTCTACACCACACTCTCGGTGGCTGATGCGGCCGCCGCCACCGCGTTCATCGCCCAAACCGAGCCGCGCACCGTGCGGGCGCGCTACGAGCAGGCGATCACCGACGCCGCCGTGGCGGTGACGCGGGCATCGAGCGGGTTGACCGACGAGCGGTTGGTGCAGTTGCTGGGCCGGATCAACGCCGAACTGGCCGTCTATACCGGGTTGATTGAGATCGCCCGCACCAATAACCGAGCCGGAAACCCGGTCGGCTCCTCGTATCTGTCGGAAGCGTCGGCGTTGATGCAGTCGACTATCTTGCCTGATGCGCAACGTCTCTATCAGGAGACGTCGGCGCGGGTGGACTCGGAAACCACGGCGTCGACCCAGATCCCGGCCCCGGTGATCCTGATTGTCACGACCACAGTGCTGTTCGGCGCGTTCGCGCACCGCTGGCTGGCCCGGCGCACCCGGCGACGGATCAACCCGGGCCTTGTCGCGGGCGCGCTTGCGATAATGGTTATGGTGATCTGGGTGGGAACCGCGCTGGCGATCTCCACGGCAGGGAGCCGCAGCGCCAAAAACACTGCGGCAGAGTCACTTAAAACTGTCACTAACCTGGCGATCACCGCCCAGCAGGCACGGGCCGATCAGACGCTGTCGCTGATCCGCCGCGGCGATGAGGAGGTGCGCAAGCAGTCCTTCTATCAACGCATCGACACCATGCAACAGCAGCTCAACGACTACCTGTCCCGACCCGACGCGGTCGACAAATCCGACCTGCGCGGCGCCGGCCAGCTGCTGACCCGCTGGCGGCAAGCCAATGACCGCATCAACGCCTACATCACGGTCGGCAACTATCGGGCCGCTACCCAGGTAGCGTTGGGTCACGACGAGGACGACGCCACTCCGGCGTTCGACAAGCTCGAAGACGCATTGACCAAGACCATGGAGCAGAGCCGCAGCCAGTTGCGCGGCGATATCCTCAACGCGCGCCGTGGGCTGGCCGGCGCCACGGTGGGCGGTGTGGTGCTTAGCCTTGGTGCGGCAATCGCGGTGGCCCTTGGTCTGTGGCCCCGGCTGAACGAGTACCGGTGATGACCCGCGCATCCGGGATCTGGTCGCTGTGCGTAGCGCTCACCGCGATCACGGTGCTGGCCGGTTGCGCGCGTACCGAACCCTTGGTGATCACGACGGCTCCGACGCTGCCGCCCCCCACACCGGCCGGTATGCAAGTGATGCCGCCGCAACCTCCGCTTCGGCCCGACACCGCTGCGGAGCACTGCGACCGCACCGCCAGCCTTCGGCCCTTTCCCACCAAAGCCGAGGCAGACGCTGCGGTGGCCGACATCCGGGCCCGTGGCCGGCTGATCGTCGGACTTGACATCGGCAGTAATCTGCTCAGCTTCCGTGACCCGATTACCGGCGAGATCACCGGGTTCGATGTGGACATCGCCGGCGAGGTCGCGCGTGACATCTTCGGCACGCCCGCACAGGTCGAATACCGGATCCTCTCCTCCGACGAGCGCATCATCGCGTTACAGAAATCGGAAGTCGACATCGTCGTCAAAACCATGACGATCACCTGCGAGCGGCGCAAGGAGATCAACTTCTCCACCGTCTACCTCGACGCCTACCAACGCATTCTCGTCCCGCGTGATTCGGCGATCACCAAACCGTCCGACCTTCCCGGTAAACGGGTGTGTGTGGCCCGGGGAACGACGTCGCTGCACCGGATCCGGGAGATCGCACCACCACCATCGATCGTGGAAGTGATCAACTGGGCGGATTGCCTGGTGGCGCTGCAACAACGCGAAATCGACGCGGTCAGCACCGATGACTCCATCCTGGCCGGGCTGGTTGCTCAAGATCCCTACCTGCACATCGTCGGCCCCAACATGGAGACCCAGCCCTACGGCATTGGGATCAATCTGACCAACACTGGTCTGGTCCGGTTCGTCAACGGCACCCTCGAACGTATCCGCCGCGACGGCACGTGGAACGCGTTATACCGCAAGTGGTTATCGGTGCTGGGCCCGGCGCCGGCCCCGCCCGCCCCAAGGTATTTGGACTGATGGGTGAGCCGATGGACTCCGAACGAGACAAGTTTGAGGAGGACGACGTCGGTCCCGGCACCCAGCCGGCCGACGTGCTGGCCGACTCGTCCGCGCAGCGGCGGGCGGCGGCCACCCAGGCGATCTTCCGCCCCGAGTTCGACGATGACAGCGAGCCAGTGGCGGTCGGCCGAGTCGACAGCGAGCCGCAAGAACGGGTGACGACGGCGACGCGAGTGGTTCCGCCGGTACGGCGGCTGGCCGGAGGCTTGGTGGAGATTCCGCGGGTGCCCGACATCGATCCGCTCAAAGCCCTGATGCCCAATCCGGTGGTGCCGGAGTCCAAACGCTTCTGTTGGAATTGCGGGCGGCCGGTGGGTCGGTCCGGCCCGGATGGCGAACCGGCTTCCTCCGAGGGCTGGTGCCCCTACTGCGGCAGCCCGTATTCGTTTTTGCCGCAATTGAATCCGGGTGACGTCGTGGCCGGCCAGTACGAGGTCAAAGGCTGTATCGCCCACGGCGGACTGGGCTGGGTTTATCTGGCGTTCGATAAGAACGTCAACGACCGCCCGGTGGTGCTCAAAGGCCTGGTGCACTCCGGCGACGCCGAGGCGCAGGCCATCGCGATGGCTGAGCGGCAGTTCCTCGCCGAGGTTGTGCACCCGTCGATCGTGCAGATCTTCAACTTTGTCGAGCATGCCGACCGCCACGGGAACCCGGTCGGCTACATCGTGATGGAGTACGTCGGCGGGCAATCGCTCAAACGGGGTAAGGGTGAGAAGCTGCCGGTGGCCGAGGCGATCGCCTACATCCTGGAAATCATGCCCGCGCTGGGTTATCTGCATTCCATCGGTCTGGTTTACAACGACCTCAAGCCGGAAAACATCATGCTCACCGAGGAGCAACTCAAGCTGATCGACTTGGGCGCGGTGTCACCGATCAACTCGTTCGGCTATCTGTACGGCACACCGGGTTATCAGGCACCCGAGATCGTGCGCACCGGCCCGACAGTGGCCACCGACATCTACACCGTGGGACGGACGCTGGCGGCGCTCACGTTGAACCTGCCCACCCGCGATGGCCGCTACGTCGACGGTCTGCCCGACGACGACCCGGTGCTGGCTAAATACGACTCGTTCGGCCGGTTGTTGCGCCGCGCCACCGACCGTGATCCGCTGCGCCGGTTCGCCAGCGCCGAGGAGATGTCCGGGCAGCTGATGGGCGTGCTGCGCGAGGTGGTCGCCCAGGACACCGGGGTGCCGCGGCCGGGGTTGTCCACGATTTTCAGCCGCTCCCGCTCGACGTTCGGGGTGGAGCTGCTGGTGGCGCACACCGATGTGTACCTCGACGGGCAGGTGCATTCGGAGAAGCTGACCGCCAAGGAGATCGTCACCGCGCTGCCGGTGCCGCTGGTCGATCCGGCCGATGTCGCCGCGCCGGTCCTGCAGGCAACGGTGCTGTCCGAGCCGGTGCAGACCCTGGATTCGCTGCGCGCGGTCCGCCACGGCGCACTGGAGTCGGAAGGCATCGACTTATCCGACTCGGTTGAGCTGCCGCTGATGGAGGTCCGCGCGCTGCTGGACCTCGGCGATGTCGCCAAAGCCACCCGCAAGCTCGACGACCTGGCCCAGCGCGTCGGCTGGCGATGGCGACTGGTCTGGTACCGCGCGGTCGCCGACCTGCTCAGCGGCGACTACGACGCAGCCACGAAGCATTTCACCGAGGTGCTGGACACCTTCCCCGGTGAGCTGGCGCCGAAGTTGGCACTGGCCGCCACCGCCGAACTGGCCGGTGTCACCGACACGCATGGCTTCTACCGCACCGTGTGGAAGACCGACGACGGGGTGATCTCGGCGGCTTTCGGGCTTGCCAGGGCCCAATCGGCCGCCGGCGACCGGGAAGGCGCGGTCCGCACTCTCGATGAAGTTCCCCCCACCTCAAGACATTTCACGACTGCCCGGCTGACCAGTGCGGTGACCTTGGTGTCGGGTGGATCGACAAGTGAGATCACCGAAAAGCAAATCCGCGACGCCGCGCGGCGGGTGGAGGCGCTTCCCCCCACCGAACCGCGGGTGCTGCAGATCCGCGCACTGGTGCTGGGCAGCGCGATGGATTGGCTGGAAGCCGGGCATCAGGCCAGCACCAACCACATCCTGGGGTTCCCGTTCACCAAACACGGGCTGCGGCTGGGAGTCGAAGCATCGCTGCGCAGCCTGGCGCGGGTGGCACCGACCCAGGCACACCGCTATACCCTGGTGGACATGGCCAACAAGGTGCGGCCCATCAGCACCTTCTAGGCGGGGGCCGGCGGCTGGCGACGCCGATATGCGCTCACCGAGCGCGCATCCTGGCCACCAGAGACATCCCCGGTAATGGTGTGCCGGTTCAGCGCTGCGCCAATGTCGGCCGGGTATCAACGTCACTGTCACAGCAGGTATTCAGTGAATTCCCAGCCCCGCGTTTCACAGTGAAACCGTGCCCGTACAGTCCGCGCGGTGGATGATGACGGCCCGCGTGTTGCGCTTGGCCGGCTTCGGCGTAACCGGTGCTCAGGTCGACTCGGTGGTCGCACAAGATTGGCCGGCCTACGTCGCGGCCGCACTGGAGTCGAACCCGGACACCGACCCCGGCGCGGTCGCCACCCCGATTCCCGCACTCGAGCCGCCGCGACCACCGGGTAAGAACGCCGGCGCCGAGGCCCAGCGTCACTACAACCACCAACTGGACGAGCAGATGTCGCAGCTGTCGGCGTGGTGGCTGCGCCGCATGGTCGCAGTGCGGCAGCCGATCCATGAGAAGTTGACCCTGTTGTGGCACAACCACTTCGCTACCTCCGCGGAGAAGGTGCGGATCGCGGCGTACATGGCGGCGCAGAACCAGAAACTACGCATGTTGAAGCTCGGCGACTTCCGCACGCTGGCCTACGCGATGCTCACCGACGCCGCGATGCTGCGCTGGCTGGACGGGCAGACCAACACCGCCAGGGCCGCCAACGAGAACCTGGCCCGCGAATTCATGGAACTTTTCGCCCTCGGCCATGGCAACGGCTACACCGAAGCCGATGTGCGGGCCGGGGCCCGGGCACTGACCGGATGGGTCATCCGGCCAAGTGGGCAGACCTCGCTGGTGCGGCGACGCCATGACGACACCGAGAAGACGCTGTTCGGCGTCACCCGCGATTTCGACGCCGCCGGATTCTGCGACACCGTGTTGGCCCAGCCCAGGTCGGCGGGCTATATCGCAGGACGGCTCTGGCAGCAGCTGGCCTCCGATGACCCGCCGTCACCGCAGGCGCTTGACCGCATCACCCGCGCCTACGGACCCCGTCGCGACCTGCTGGGCCTCACCCGCGCGATCCTCACCGACGACGAGTTCACCACCGGCCGCGCCACACTGGTCACCACCCCAGTCGAATGGCTGGTGGGGGTGATCCGCACCCTGCGGGTGCCGGTCGACACCTCCACCCGGGTCATGGTGCTCGAGGCGACGCTGAAAGCCCTGGGGCAGCGGCCGTTTTATCCGCCGAATGTCGGCGGGTGGCCGCGCGGGCGGGTGTGGCTGTCCACCGCCAGCGCCGGGGTGCGGCTGCGGGCCGCGACCAACCTGGCGCACGCCGGCGATCTGTCGGTCGTCGAGGACGCACCCGCCGGCGAGCGCATCGACGCGGTGGGCTACCTGATCGGCGTCGGCGGGTGGTCGGATCGCAGCGCGAAAGCGCTTCGCCCCCTGGTGCACAAGCCGCCGCAGCTGGTGGCCGCCGCAGTCAACACACCCGAATACCTGACGGCGTAGCGAGATGCCGATGCCCGAGATCAACCGCCGACAGTTCTTGATCGCCAGTGCCGGTGTCGGCGCGCTCGGCCTGCTGTCCGGGGCCGCGGCAGTCACCTGGCCCGAGCTGATGCGTGCAGCGCAAGACCGCCCGCTCGCCGAGGGCACCGGCGTGCTGGTGATCGTCACGCTTTACGGCGGCAACGACGGCATCAACACCGTGGTTCCCTACGCCGACAACGCCTACCATGACGCCCGCCCCGAACTCGCTTACGCTCCGGAAGAAGTCTTGCACCTCGACGACCAGCTTGGGCTCAACCCAGCCTTGAAGGGGCTGGCTCAGCTGTGGACTCGGCGTCAGCTGGCCATCGTGCGTGGCGTCAGCTATCCCCACCCCGACCACAGCCACTTCCGGTCCATGGACATCTGGCAGACCGCGTCCCCGGCTGAGCCCGTCTCGACCGGCTGGATCGGCCGTTGGCTGGACACCACCGGCGACGACCCGCTGCGCGCGGTCAACATCGGCACTGTGCTCCCTCCGCTCGCGATCGGCGAAAAATGCACGGCGGCAGCGCTTTCCCCAGCTGGCAGGACGCACTCCGAGGCGGGGTTCGCCGCGACGATGGACGCACTGGGTGCCGACGACCCCGATGACACCCCGGCGATGTCGGCGGTGTGTGCGGCTTACCGTGCCGCACGCACCACCGACACCGCCTTCGCAGCCCTCGAAACGCCCCGACAGGACCACAACCCGCTCAGCCGCCAACTCGCTATGGTGGCCGAGGCGGTGCGTGCCCGGGTACCGACCCGCGTCTACCTGGTGCAACTAAGTGGCTTCGACACACACGCCGACGAACGCGCGACCCAGCAGCGGCTCCTGCAAACCTTCGACGACGCCGTAGCCGGGTTCCTGCGCAACATGGCCACCGATCCCTGTGGTAAAAATGCTGTGCTGCTGGCATATTCGGAGTTCGGGCGCCGGGTCGCAGCCAACGCGTCGCACGGCACCGACCACGGCACCGCCGGCCCGGTGTTCGTCGCCGGTGCGCCGGTGCGAGGCGGGTTCTACGGAGAGGAACCCAGCCTCACCGACCTTGACCATGGAGATCTCAAGCCTACCATGGACTTTCGAGACATTTACTACGATCTGCTGACACACACCCTCGGCAGCGACCCGACGCCGTCGGTCGGGCCCGGTCGCCGCGGTGTGGGTTTTTTGGGTTAAATCAGCTGAACACAGTCCCGAGCGATAGCCAGCTCTTCGTTCGTCGGCACCACCAGCACCGTCGTCGGCGAGCTGTCGGCGGATATCCGCCGCACGCCGGGATGCGGGTCGGCGTTGCGGCGCTCGTCGAGCTCGATGCCCAGCGCCGACAGCCCGGTCAGCGCGTCACGGCGCACCGCAACGTCGTTCTCACCGATACCCGCCGTGAAGCTCAACACGTCGGTGCGTTGCAGCACCGCCACGTATGCGCCGATGTACTTGCGCAACCGGTGGATGAATACGTCATAAGCTAATTGCGCTGCAACGTCACCTGATTCGATCAGATCATGCAGGCGGCGAAAGTCACGTTCGCCGGACAGACCGAACACTCCGGAGCAGTGATTGAGCATCGACTCGATGTCGTCGACGCTCATCTTCGCGGCGCGCCACAGATAGCTGATCACGCCCGGGTCCACGTCGCCACTGCGGGTACCCATGACCAGCCCCTCCATCGGAGTCAGGCCCATGGATGTCTCGATCGGCCGGCCGCCCAAGACCGCCGACGCCGACGCACCATTACCCAGATGCAGCACAATCTGATTCAGGTCCTCCACCGGCCTGCCCACAAAGGCGGCGGCCTGCTGACTGACGTATTGATGCGAAATGCCGTGGAATCCGTACCGACGGATGTGCCACGTCTGCGCCAACCTGCGGTCGATTGCGTAGGTGGCCGCCGTGGCCGGCAGATCGTGGAAGAACGCGGTGTCGAACACGGCGACGTGCGGGATGTCGGGCAAAAGCGTGCGGGCCACCTCGATGCCCAGTATCGCCGGGGGGTTGTGTAACGGGGCCAGGGGCGATAACTCCCTCAACTTGGCCAGCAGTGCATCGTCGACAAGAGTGGGCCGGTAAAAGTCGTTGCCACCATGAACGACCCGATGGCCCACTGCGGCCGGGGCCACGCTCGACGGATCGAGCCCCGCTTCGGTCAACCGGGCGAACGCCATGCGCAACGCGGCATCGTGGTCGGCGACCGACGACTGTTCGCCGATCTGATCGATGACTCCAGCGGCCCGTGATATACCTGAGTCAGGCTCGACCAGTTGGTATTTCAACGTTGATGAGCCGGAGTTGATCACCAGCACGACACGTTCAGCAACCACGATTGCCCTGCGCCTGGATCGCGGTGATCGCGATGGTATTGACGATGTCTTCGACCGAGGCGCCCCGGGACAGGTCGTTCACCGGTTTGGCGAGGCCTTGTAACACCGGGCCTATCGCGATTGCGCCGGCGCTGCGTTGTACGGCCTTGTAGGCGTTATTGCCGGAGTTGAGATCGGGAAAGATCAGCACCGTAGCGTGCCCGGCGACCACGGAACCGCGGGTCTTGCTGGCCGCCACGGCCGGGTCGACCGCAGCATCGTATTGGATAGGGCCTTCCACGGGCAGTTCAGGTGCTCGGGAACGCACTAATTCGGTTGCAGCCCTGACTTTGTCGACATCTGCACCGGCACCAGACTCACCGGTGGAATAGGACAGCATGGCTATTCGCGGCTCGATTCCGAATTGCGCAGCGGTCTGCGCGGCGCTGATCGCGATGTCGGCGAGCTGCTCGGTGGTCGGGTCGGGGATGATGGCGCAGTCACCATACACGAGCACCCGGTCCGACAGGCACATCAGGAAGACACTGGACACCGTGGAGATACCCGGCGCGGTCCTGATGATCTCGAATGCCGGCCGGACCGTGTGCGCGGTGGTGTGCGCCGCGCCCGACACCATTCCGTCGACCTGGGAAGTGTAGACCAGCATGGTGCCGAAATACGAGACGTCTTGCATGATCTCGCGGGCCTGTTCGACGGTGACGCCCTTGTGCTTGCGCAGCTCGGCGTATTGGACGGCGAACTGGTCACGTAATTCAGCGCCGCGTGGATCGATCACCGCCGCCTCGTCCAGGTTGACGCCGAGTTCGGCGGCCCGCAACCGGATGTGCGACTCGTCGCCGAGGATGGTCAAATCGGCTATCTGCCGTTGCAATACCCGCCCCGCCGCCCGCAGAATGCGATCATCGTCGCCTTCGGGCAGCACGATGCGTTGACGATTCGCGCGGGCCTGCTCGCGCAGCCGATAGGTGAACATCTGCGGAGTGACCACCGTCGGGATCGGAATGGCAAGCTGCGCCAGAAGATCCGCGAGATCAACGTATCGGTCCATTAGTTCCAGCGCGGTGTCGACCTTGCGCTGCGAGGAAGCGGTGACCCGTCCGCGCGTCGACGCGACCGCACTGGCGGTGTCAAACGTATTCGACTCGGTGGCGATCACGGGCAACCGCAGCCGCAGCCCGGAGACCAGCGCCGCGATCGCCGGGTGCAGGTCGAACCCGCCGTTGAGGATGACACACGACAGCGACGGAAAGCCTTCGGCGGCATGCGCGCTGGCGACCGCCAAGACAACATCCGAACGATCACCGGGTGTGATGACCGCAGCCCCGTCGCAAAGCCTTTCCAGCACATGGTCGGCCGTCATCCCGGCGACCACCACACCCAGCGCCTCGCGCTGCATCAGCGCGGGATCCCCGCTGATCAGCGTCCCGTTGACGGCTTTCTGCAACTCGGCCACCGTCGGCGCGACCAGTAGTGGTTCGTCGGGCAGCGCATAGGTGCGCGGGGCGAACGGGCGCAGCGCCTCGGCGACCGCGCCCAGCTGCGCGGGCTCGCAGCGGTTGGCGACGACCGCGGCGGTGTGGGCGTGTTGGGCCGACAGTTCGGCCAGGCACACCCGCACAACCTGCGCCACCTCGTCGGGGCTGCGGCCTTTGCCGCGCACCACCAGCAGCACCGGGGCGCCGAGGTTGACCGCGATGCGCGCGTTGACCGACAGCTCGGCGGGGCTGGTGATATCGGTGTAGTCGCTGCCGACGATCACCACCGCGTCGCAGGCCTGCCGGATCACGTGGTACCGGTCGACAATATCGGCGATCGCGGCGTCGGGGTCGGCGTGCAGCTGCGGATAGCTCACGCCGACGCAGCTTTCGTAGGGTAGGGCGGTGCTGGTATGCGCCAGGAGCAGTTCCAGGATGTGATCGCGGTCTTCGCCGAGGCGCGTAATCGGCCGGAACACACCGACTCTGGCCACGGTCGCCGCCAATCGGTGCAGTATGCCCAGCGCGACCGTGGACTTACCGGTGTCTCCTTCGGGCGCGGCGATATAGATGCTGGACGTCGGCACAACACACCGGTTAGGCCAGCCGGCGCAACCTGGGCGCGAGATCTTTGCGGAAAAGCTCTAAAAAGCGGCGCTGGTCGTGCCCCGGCGCGTGGAACACCAGGTGATTGAGGCCCCACCCCACGTACTGGCCGACCTTTTCGACGGCCTCGTCGGGGTCTGACGCGACGATCCAGCGCTTGGCGACCTGCTCGATCGGCAGCGCGTCGGCCGCCCTCTCCATCTCGATGGGGTCGTCGATGCTGTGCTTCTGTTCGGCGGTCAGCGACAGCGGTGCCCAAAACCGGGTGTTCTCCAGCGCCAGTTCAGGATCAGGGTCATAAGAAATCTTGATCTCGATCATCTTGTCGATATCGTCGGCGTTTCGGCCCGCCCCGGTTGCCCCCTCCACGACAGCGGGGATCAGTTTGTCGTGGTAGAGCTCCTCACCCTTGCCCGAGGTGCAGATGAACCCGTCGCCGGCCCGGCCGGCGTATTTGGCCACTGCGGGACCGCCGGCGGCGATGTAGATCGGCACCCCGCCCTCGGGCACGTCGTAGATGGAAGCGCCCTTGAGCCGGTAGTACTCACCGTCGAAGTCGACCCGGTCTCCGCGCCACAGTTCCCGCATCAGTCGCACTGCTTCGCGCAACCGGGCGAACCGCTCCTTGAACTCCGGCCAGACACCCTCATAGCCGGTGGCGATCTCGTTGAGCGCCTCACCGGTGCCCACCCCCAAAAACACCCGGCCCGGATACAGACAACCCATGGTGGCGAACGCCTGCGCGACGACTGCGGGGTTGTACCGAAACGTCGGCGTGAGTACCGACGTGCCCAACTGGATCCTGCTGGTGCGCTCCCCGACGGCAGTCAGCCAGGCCAGCGAAAATGGGGCGTGCCCGCCCTGGTGACGCCACGGCTGGAAATGATCACTGACGGTGGCGCTGTCCATACCATGCGCTTCGGCCGCGACACCAAGTTCAACGAGTTCTCGCGGCCCGAACTGCTCAGCCGACGCCTTGTATCCGAGTTTGAGTTCCGCCACCCTGTCGTTTCTACTCCCTTGCCTACACTCGCGAGCATGGCACCGGCGCTCACTGCGATCACCGAGAGCGTGCACCTCGCCCAGGGTGACGCGGTCAACTGGCTGCTGGTCACCGACGACACCCGCGTCATGCTGATCGACGCCGGGTATCCGGGTGACCGTGCCGACGTGCTGAGCTCACTGCGCCAGCTCGGCTACCAGGCGGACGATGTGTGCGCAATCGTGTTGACGCATGCGCACATCGATCATCTCGGCTCGGCGATCTGGTTCGCCAAGACCCACGGCACACCGGTGTATTGCCATGCCGAGGAGGTGGGGCACGCCAAACGCGAATACCTGCAACAGGCGTCGCCCGTCGAGGTCGCGCTGCGCGTCTGGCGGCCCCGGTGGGCGGCCTGGGCTGCACATGTGGTCCGCAAGGGCGGCCTCGTTCGTGACGGCATCCCGACTGCGCAGCCGCTGACCGCCGACACCGCCGCCGAGTTGCCTGGTCACCCGATGGTGATTCGCACCCCTGGGCATACCAGCGGACACTGCTCCTACCTGGTGGACGGGGTGCTCGCCAGCGGCGACGCTCTGGTGACCGGGCACCCGTTACTGCGTCGCAGCGGGCCGCAGCTGCTTCCGGCGGTGTTCAGCCACAACCAGGACGACTGTGTGCGCAGCCTGGCGGCGCTGGCGCTGCTGGAGACCGAGATTCTGGCTCCCGGCCACGGTGACCTGTGGCGCGGCCCGATCCGCGAAGCCGCCGAGCGGGCTAGCGCACTGGCTCGGGGGCGCTGATGTGACCGCCCGAGTTTTCACAGCGCTCACCGCTGTCTGCAGCGGCGCCGGTCAGCGGAAGCGTTTCGGCCTCGGTTTCTCGCCTGGCCGGCAGGTTGACGGTCCGCGGCACGCTCGTGTCGGCAGACCTCGGCGTCGCGAGTGCGGTGACCGTTGCCGCCCAGTAGTCGCCCACATACAGCCACCGGCCCTCCGGATGGACAGCCACCGCTTCCGGGTTGCCTCCGACCTCGATCGTGGTCACGACGCTGTGGGTGGCCATGTCGATCACGGTGACGCTGCCGCCGCCGAAATTGGTGACGTACAGGTACCGACCATCCGGGTCGGCTGCCACACCGCGCGGAAGGTCACCTGCGATGTGCGTGCGCACCGTATTGGTGACGGTGTCTACCACCGCAACCGAACCAACGGTGATCACATACGCGCAGCCGGCGGGACTCACCACCACCCTCAAGGGGATGTCCTCCACCGGGATCAGGCTGACTTGGCGTGTCTTGAGGTTGACTGCCGAGACACAGCGGATCTCCGGATGCGTGACGTAAAGACGCCACCCCTCCGGCCCCAGCGTCATGGCGCTGGGACACACGCCGATCGGGATCCGGTCGACGACAGCATAGGTGGTGGTGTCGATGACCAGCACGCTGCCCTGGTCGTACTGGTGATGGGGCAATCGTTCCGATGTGGCGGCATAGAGGCGGGCACCGTCGGAACTGACCGCCAGGCTCGCGATGCGGCCGGGGAGCCGAATTGCGGCAATTGTGGTGCCACTGGGGTCGATGACGGAGATCCGGCTGTGCCGGCTCGCGTCGCCGACCGGGCCGTGTGCGAGGTAAAAACGGCTGCCGTCGGGGGCGGCCACTTCGTCAACTGTGGGGGCGCACCGACCGGTCCGCACGGTGTGGTGGGTGGGACAGATCATCGACACCAAACCGGAATAGCCGATGACGCAGACGGTACTGCCATCGCCGGCGGTCACGATGTTCTTGGGGTGCCCGGGAATCGGGACGGTAGTGATCACCCGGTGGTCCCGGCCGTCGATGACCGTGACGCCGTCGGTGGTGGCGGCGTAGACGTGCCCGCCGGGCGTGACCGCTATGCCCACCACCCCGCCGGAAACCGGAATGCTCACCGCAGCCGACTCCGCGCCGTACCGCCCACGCTGCTGAGAACACATCGCTGGTGTCATGGCCGCCCCCTTCCCGCACCCGGTCGCAGCGAGAGATATCCGAGAGATATCAAGGTGATCAAAACAACCATGGAGATGTCGCCGGGATTCCCGTCACGCTGATTGCCCAGCGTCTCCAGCCGCGCCGCGGTGGCGCGAACGGCGGGTGGCGGTGACGTAGCGCTGCGAGACCGGGATGTTTGCGAGGTCGTCGCGCCGCAGCCGAGGCAATCCGGTGGCAGCGAACAGGTCAGCCAGGTTACTCGTTGCCGTCTCCCAGCCCCGGGCCGCCAGGTATTCCCCGACATCGTGATGCCGGCCCGCGTAGGTCAAACCGGTCAGGCCGATCTCCAAACCGTGGTGGCGCCAGCGTTCGGCTAGGGTCTGCTCTCGCTCGGCCCACGACTGGATACCAGTCGGCATGTGGTCGGCGGCCAACCTGCTGCCGGCGGCGCTCAGCGCGGTGACGTTGTCCAACAACCGGTCCTGCGCTTCGGGAGATAAAACCCCGCTCAGCAGCCCTTCGGCGATCCACACGCCCGGTTCGCCACCATCGAAGCCGACCCGGCGCAGTGCCGCGGGCCAATCCTGGTTGAGGTTGACGCCCACCGCGCGGCGATTCACGGTCGGGGTTGCGCCCAACTGCCGCAGCACCCCCGTCTTGAACTCGATCACCGAGGGCTGGTCGAGCTCGTACACGGCCGTGCCCGGCGGCCACCACAGCCGGTAGGGCCGCGCATCCAATCCTGAGGCCAGGATCACCACCTGGCGGATGCCGTGCCCCACAGCCGTGGCCACGAAATCATCGAAGAACCGGCTGCGTACGGCGAAAAGCTCGATCATCCGCGCCAGCGCAGCGTCGTCGCCGAGATCAAAAATGTCCAGCTCCCCGTCGATGAGCCGGGTGAAAAAGCCTATCCGCGTGGCGCGTACCAACGGCTCGGCGAATGGGTCGGTGATCAGCCCGCGCTTGGTTGCCACCGCCCGGGCGGCCGCGACCAGTGTTGCCGCGGCGTCCACGCGGAGTGCCGGGCCCGCGCTGTGGTGCTTCGTCCGTGCCATGGTGTCGTCACCGTCACCGACGCCGGCGGCGTCGTAGCAACGTGGCAGCTCCCCGCCACCCCAGCAATAACACAGCGGTGACGGACGCGGCCACCGCCACGAAACTCACCGCCACACCGGCAGAACTGACCTTGCGCAGCAGCATTCCGGCCACCAGTGTGCACACCCACACCACGACACCGGTCGGGAATATCGCCAGTGGGTCTCGCCAGCCCCGTGATACCAGCCAGCCAGCCGCCGTTCCGGTGAGGAACGGCCAGGCTGTCGTCGCCACGCCGGCCACGCTGAGCCCTTCGCCGTGGCTACGCCGTCCGACCACGCAGAACACCAGCACACCGATGACGTCAACGCCCAGCCAAGCCGGGCTGCGCTGTGCCCGCATGCCGCGACCGTACCCCGACCGCGGTGGGCCTTGACCCCGCCGTGTGATGAATGTAGGTTCGTCGCCGATGAATGGCGATTCATTCGCCGGTGCCCGGGTGCCCGCGATGGTGGAACCCCGATGACGTCGGCCAGGGCGCCGCGGTCGTCACGGGTGCTATGTCACGACCGGAGGGGAACCGTCGATGAGCGACAAGATCGCATTGGTGACCGGCGCCGCATCGGGCATCGGTAAGGCCGTCGCGCTGGGCTTCGCTGCTCATGGTGAGCGGGTGATCGCCGCTGATCTTGATGAGGCGGCCGCGAAAGCGACTGCGCAGGAATACCCCGAGCTGATCACCGCCCTGCCCGTCGACGTCGCCAACCGCGCCCAGGTGGATCTGCTGCGCGACCGGGCGCAGGCTGAGGTCGGTGCGCCCACCATCATCGTCAACGCCGCGGGATGGGACCGCACGGACCAATTCCTTAACGCCACAACAGAATTTGCCGAAAAGGTGGTCGCTATCAACTACCTCGGCCCGGTGCACGTGTGCAGCGCGTTTTTGCCGGGGATGATCGCGGCGGGCGGCGGAAGAGTAGTCAACCTAGCCAGTGATGCCGGGCGCGTCGGCAGCGCCGGCGAGACGATCTATGCCGGCGCCAAAGGCGGCGTCATCGCGTTCACCAAATCGCTGGCCCGGGAAATGGCTCGCCATCAGATCACCGTCAATTGTGTGTGCCCCGGTCCCACTGATACACCACTGTTTCACGCTCAGCCGGAGAAACTGAAAGAGGCTTTGGTCAAGGCGATCCCGTTTCGTCGGCTGGCCCGGCCCGAGGAAGTTGCCGCGGCTGTTTTGTTCTTCGCCTCCGACTCCGCATCCTTCATCACCGGCCAGGTGATCAGCGTCAGCGGCGGCCTCACCATGGCGGGCTGACTAGGATCGATCGATGAGCACGGCATCAGATTTCCACCCACTCGACCCGCTCAGCCTGGACGCGTCGTTGTCCGACGACGAGATCGCCTTACGCGAGACCGTCCGCGCGTTCTGCGCTGAGCATGTCACTCCCTACGTGGCCGACTGGTTCGAAACCGGCGATCTGCCTGTAGCCCGGGAGCTCGCGAAACAGTTCGGCCAGCTCGGCCTGCTGGGTATGCACCTGCGGGGCTATGGGTGTAGTGGCGCGTCAGCCGTCCACTACGGACTGGCCTGTCTGGAGCTCGAGGCTGCGGACTCCGGCGTCCGGTCACTGGTGTCGGTGCAGGGGTCGCTGGCAATGTTCGCCATCTGGAACTTCGGCTCCGAGGAGCAAAAACAGCAGTGGCTCCCGGGTATGGCCGCGGGCGAGCTGCTTGGCTGTTTCGGCCTGACCGAACCTGATGTCGGATCCGACCCGGCCGCCATGAAGACCGCAGCGCGCCGCGACGGCCCGGACTGGGTGCTCAACGGTCGAAAAATGTGGATCACCAACGGCTCGATCGCTGACGTCGCGATCGTGTGGGCTACCACCGACGACGGTATCCGCGGGTTCATCGTCCCGGCCGACGCCCCGGGGTTTTCCGCCCATACCATTCATCACAAGCTCTCGCTACGGGCTTCGATCACCAGCGAATTGGTTCTCGACGATGTGCGGTTACCGGAAAAGGCCATGCTGCCCAAGGCTATCGGACTGCGCGGACCACTGGCCTGTCTGTCCGAGGCGCGGTACGGAATCGTCTGGGGCGCGATGGGCGCGGCGCGTACGGCATGGCAGTGCGCGCTGGAGTATGCGCGCCAGCGCACCCAGTTCGGGCGTCCGATCGCCGGATTCCAGTTGACGCAAGCCAAGCTCGTCGACATGGCAGTTGAGCTGCACAAGGGGCAGTTGCTGGCCCTGCATCTCGGCCGTCTCAAGGATCGTGCCGGGCTGCGTCCTGAACAGGTCAGCTTCGGCAAGCTCAACAACACCCGAGAAGCGCTGGAGATCTGCCGCACAGCGCGAACGATACTGGGCGGAAACGGAATATCGCTTGAGTATCCGGTGATCCGGCACATGACCAACCTGGAATCGGTGCTGACTTACGAGGGCACGGCTGAGATGCACCAACTGATTCTGGGCCAAGCGTTCACTGGTATGAACGCCTTCCGCTGACAGGAGTACCGTCATGACGTCACGCCTGGCCCACTCCCCCGAACATCACCAGTTTCGGGAACTGGTGCGTGATTTCGTGCAGCGTACTGTCGTACCCGCCCACGAGGACTGGGAGCGGGCCGGATGCTGGGATCGATCCCTGTTCACCGAGGCAGGAAAACTGGGACTGCTGGGCTTTCCCGTGCCCGAACAGTTCGGCGGCCCGGGGGTCAACGACTTTCGCTACCATGCGATCGTCGTCGAAGAGCTGCAACGGGCCGGGGCAGCTGCCGAGGCAGTCGCATTCTCACTGCAAAACGACATCGTATTGCCCTATCTCACCGAGCTGACGACCGCAGAACAGAAACAACGGTGGCTGCCCGGTGTAGTGACCGGCGAAACGATACTCGGCATAGCGATGACCGAGCCTGGCGCCGGT
Source organism: Mycobacterium botniense (assembly GCF_010723305.1). Lineage (NCBI taxonomy): Bacteria > Bacillati > Actinomycetota > Actinomycetes > Mycobacteriales > Mycobacteriaceae > Mycobacterium > Mycobacterium botniense. The sequence goes on from NZ_BLKW01000002.1 coordinate 837,852, forward strand.
AGTGATCTGGCGGGCATCCGCACCACGGCGGTTCGCGATGGCAACCACTACGTCGTCAACGGTGCGAAAACCTTCATCTCCAACGGACAAAACGGCGACTTGTTCGTCGTAGCGGTGCGCACGTCGCCGGAGCGGCACAAAGGCCTGTCGCTGCTTGTGGTCGACGCGGACACCCCGGGTTTTCACCGTGGACGTAACCTGGAAAAAATCGGCCTGCACGCCCAGGACACCAGCGAGCTAACCTTCACCGACATGCGGGTTCCCGTCGACAACCTGCTTCAACAAGAGGGCCAGGGCTTTTATCAGATGATGAAAAACCTTCCTCAGGAGCGGCTTTCGCTCGGTGTTGGAGCAGTGGCCGCCGCTGAGGGAGTGCTGGCCGAAACCATCGACTATGTTCGCCAACGGCACGCGTTCGGCACGTCAGTCGCGAGCTTTCAAAACAGTCAGTTCCTGCTGGCCGAGCTGGCAACTGAGCTCGACGTGGCGCGCACCTACCTTGACGACTGCATCGCCGAACACGTAGCCGGTGAGCTGACCGCGGCTCGCGCAGCACGGCTGAAATGGTGGACTACCGAGCTGCAGGTACGCGTCGCCGACCGCTGCCTGCAGTTGCACGGGGGATATGGCTATATGCGGGAATACCCGGTGTCGCGGGCGTTCGTCGACGCCCGGATCCAGACGATTTACGGGGGCACCACCGAAATCATGAAGACGATCATCGCCAAGGATCTGGGTATCTGATGGCCACTGACGTCGCCGACTACGGCGCTCTGCCTGTCGAGGAGGCGGTGCGCGCTGCCCGGATCAGTTCGCGGCGTCGCCAGGTGCTTGACGCTGCGGTCAAAATTATGGGTAAGACTGGGTTTCACCAAATGTCCATGCAGGATTTGGCCGCCGAGGCCAACGTCAGCGTGGGCTTGATCTACACATACTTCGGCGGCAAAGAAGATCTGCTGCTTGCGACGATCATGCGGATCCAGGATGCGTTTCGCGATCAGCTGGCGCCTGCGATGAATGCCGCAGGCGAGGATGTCGTCGAGCGGCTGGCCGCCGGTATCCGTCGCTATATCGAGATCGTCGACGAGAACCTGGACGCGGTGGTGTTGACCTACCGGGAGAGCCGCACTCTTGACGCGGCCGGGCGCGCGCAGATCAAGAAACTCGAGATCGCCACCGCCGCCCCGCTACGTGCGGCGATCACGGACGGTATCGCCGCCGGGGTTTTCCGTGATACCGACGTTGATCTGATGGCATTCGACATCATGCTGCTCGCGCACGGTTGGGCCTTGAAGCACTGGCATTTCCGCCCGATCTATAGCCTCGACGACTACATTCGCCTGCAGACCCGCTCTGTGCTCAATTCGTTGATCGCACCCGAGCGGCGCGGCGACTATCCGCGGCTACTGGCTGACGACTGATCCGATACGCCCGCGCACCAGGGCGTCCTGACTCCGACAGCGAGATTCTCGCAGCACCTCCCAGGCGCGCGTCGACACCGGTCCCGGATCAGCAGGTCGGTGATGTGCGAGTCGGTGCTGCAGCCACAAACCGGCGCCGGGGGAGGTCATGGACCGTCTCGGTGGTATACCTATAGGGGTATTGGTATGATGGCGGCATGAGTGAACACACCCACCACCATGACGTGCTGAATGAGCTTCGCCCTCAACACCGCGCGCTGCGCACCATGATCCCCGACGTCTATCGCGGATTCGCCGAGCTGAGCAATGCCGCGCTGACGTCGGGTGCCTTGGACAAGAGAATTAAAGAGCTCATCGCGCTGGCGATCGGGGTGGTAGCAGGCTGTGACGGCTGCATCGCTTCACACGCTCAGGGCGCCGCGCGTGCCGGCGCCTCCAAGGAGGAAGCCGCCGAGGCGATCGGCGTCACCTTCCTCATGCACGGCGGGCCGGCCACCATCTACGGTGCTCGGGCGTATGACGCGTTTTGCGAATTCGCTGACGCGGAAACCAACACCGCAGCGGGATCACCCCGATGAATAGTGCCGATTCAGTGAGGCGGATCTCATCCCAGCGATCCTGCACTGGATCGATGCCGAAGGGCCCGACCAGCCCGATGGCGTTCCCGGCAATGGCTGCGTCGACTGCCCGCAGGAAGACGTCAAACCACGACAGCCCAAAGACTTTCACCAAAACTGGAGCGACCAATGTGCTACCCGGTACGTTGCCCGAGCTGCGGTAAAACCACCTGGGCGGGCTGCGGCGAACACGCCGCCCGGGTCATGGCGTCGGTGCCGGCCGGTCAGCGATGCACCTGCCGAAACGACGTGCCCAGGTAGTGCGGGACGCCGAAAAGAAAGAAGGGAGAAGGAAGTCTCATGACATCAGGTAGTCCTGACCAGTCCGCCATGGACCAGAAACAAAGGGAGCTAATCGCCGAACTCCAGGCGGCCCACGAGCGCAACGAGCATCTGATGGCCGTCAACGATGAGTTGCGTGAACGCCTTAGCAGCCTCACCGAGGCTTACGCCACGCTCATCGGTGACGCGATGAACCTGGCGGAGGTCAAAGACCACATGCCGACACTCGCCGCCAACGTCGACCCGCAGTGGTGCGCGCAGGCTACCGCCGCCCTGTGCCGATCCAGGTAGTCGGGGCGGCGCCGGACACACGAAACCCCAGACACGTCGTGACGTCCAGCACTGGGCACTCCGGGCAATCCGCGCCCCCGATGTCTGCACGCTGAGGTTTCCCCGCCGCCGACCGCGGAAATGCTGAGGAGGGCTATGACTGCCGAAGCACCACCTGCCGCAACGTTACAAGCGCACCGCCCGTTTCCGGCGCGCTTGCGCCCGAAGGGTACGCTGGTCTACCAGTTGGTGACCACCACCGATCACAAGATGATCGGCATCATGTACGTGGTCACCAGCTATGCACTGTTTTTCGCCGCCGGGCTGATGGCGCTGTTGATGCGCGCCGAGCTGGCCTCGCCGGGGCTGCAGTTTTTGTCCAATGAGCAGTACAACCAGCTGTTCACCATGCACGGCACCATCATGCTGCTGCTGTATGCCACCCCGATCGTGTTCGGCTTCGCCAACCTGGTGCTGCCGCTGCAGATCGGCGCCCCGGATGTGGCGTTTCCCCGGCTGAACGCCTTCTCCTACTGGTTATTTCTCTGTGGCGCTTTGATCACGCTGGCCGGGTTCATCACCCCCGGCGGGGCGGCCGATTTCGGCTGGACCGCCTACACCCCGCTGTCCGACGCCATCCATAGCCCCGGCGCCGGCAGCGACCTGTGGGTCATGGGTCTGATCGTGGCCGGTCTGGGCACCATCCTGGGCGCGGTCAACATGATCACCACCGTGGTGTGCATGCGCGCACCCGGGATGACGATGTTTCGGATGCCGATCTTCACCTGGAACATCCTGGTGACCTCCATTTTGGTGCTGATGGCATTTCCGCCGCTGACCGCCGCGCTGTTCGCGTTGGCCTACGACCGCCATCTCGGGGGGCATATCTACGACCCCGCCAACGGCGGCCCGATCCTCTGGCAGCACCTGTTCTGGTTTTTCGGCCACCCCGAGGTCTACATCGTGGCGCTGCCGTTCTTCGGCATCGTCACCGAGATCATCCCGGTATTCAGCCGCAAACCCGTCTTCGGCTACACCACCCTGGTCTATGCCACCCTGGGCATCGCCGGGCTGTCGATGACAGTCTGGGCGCATCACATGTTCGCCACGGGCGCGGTGCTGCTGCCGTTTTTCAGCTTGACCTCGTATCTGATTGCGGTGCCGACCGGGATCAAGTTCTTCAACTGGATCGGCACCATGTGGAAGGGCCAGCTGACCTTCGAAACACCGATGCTGTGGGCGTTCGGTTTTTTGGTCACCTTCCTGCTCGGCGGGCTCTCCGGGGTGCTGTTGGCCAGCCCGCCGCTGGACTTTCACGTCACCGACAGCTATTTCGTGGTCGCGCATTTCCACTACACGCTGTTCGGCACCATCGTGTTCGCCTCGTTCGCCGGGGTGTATTTCTGGTTTCCGAAGATGACCGGACGGCTGCTGGACGAGCGGCTGGGCAAACTGCATTTCTGGTTGACGCTGATCGGGTTTAACACCACGTTTTTGGTGCAGCACTGGCTCGGTGACATGGGCATGCCGCGCCGCTACGCCGACTACCTGCCCAGCGACGGCTTCCAGCCGCTTAACGTGGTCTCCACGATCGGGGCGTTCATCCTGGGGGTGTCGATGCTGCCGTTCGTGTGGAACGTGTTCACAAGCTGGCGCTACGGCGAACCGGTCACCGTCGACGACCCGTGGGGCTACGGCAACTCCCTGGAGTGGGCGACCACCTGCCCACCCCCGCGGCACAACTTCTACGAACTGCCCAGGATCCGCTCCGAGCGCCCGGCGTTCGAGCTGCATTACCCCCACATGGTGGACCGACTGCGCGCCGAAGCCCACGTCGGCCGCAACCACAAGACCGTCAAACCACCAGCCAGTCTGGCTGGCACCTGAGTACAGTCGGGGACAATGTGCCGCAGAAATGCGTGACTTCCTGGCCGGTCACATCCCGCGAATCGACTGGACCACCGTATAACAGGCGACAGCCACCAGCAGCCACACGAACCACCGGGTGAGCCGGGCCGCCGGTACCCGACTGGCGATCAGGGTGCCGACGCCGACGCCGATGATTCCGGCCGCAGTAAAAGGGATCGCCACCCGCCAGTCGATTTCGCCGCCCGGTAGACGGAATATCACACCTTCTGCCGAGGTGATGACGATCACCAGCAGCGAGGTCCCCACCGCGGCAGGAATCTCGAAGTCGAGTGCCAGCACCAGCGCCGGCACAATCACAAAGCCCCCGCCAACCCCGAAAAGTCCAGTGAGAAAACCCACGATGGTGCCGGCGATCACCACACGTGCGCCGGTGGCCAGCACCGCCCGCCGCTGACGCTCACCCCCCGACACCGTCCCCGACCCTTCCGAAGCGGCCCGTGCCGGGCGGACGCGCCGTGCGCTTGCGGGTCGGCCACGGTCACCGTCGATAGCCACTGTATTGAATTGTCTAGCGTGACACGATGTCTCGGCTTGCCGGACATGCATCCGCCATGCGGCCACCAGAATCAGCACCGAAAATGCCAGTAACAGCACTTCGCTGGAAACCATGCGATTCAGTAAGGATCCGAGTAACGAGCCGCCGATGCCGACTATCCCGAAAATCAGCCCCGGCGCGACTCGCACCGTACCGGTGCGGATGTGGCCGGCCAGGCCGACGAACGCCGTGGCGCCGACCGCGACCAGCGAGGTCGTCATCGCTGTTTGGGCTCTCTCACCCACCACGTAGACCAGTGCTGGAACCGCCAGAATGGAACCCCCGCCGCCGAGGGCTCCGAGCGCGACACCGATCACAAAGCCCAGGAGTGCCGCACTGGCGATGCCGCTCATGCTGATCGCCGCCAGACGGACACTGCACACGGTGGGTTACCTCGTCGCGGCCCGGGCAGCGAGCGGGTGGGTACCACATACCTTCTGCCGCGACACGACCCGGTCGTTTCGCACCCCCCAGGATCTGGTCTCATCGGTCGTGCTCCCGGTTGGCCCGGCCTTTGCCGGCCCGATCGTCATTGGATACCCGGTGCTCTCGCCAGTACACCGAAAGGTAGCCGAGCAGTCCCAGTGGGATAACGGCCGTCACCAGCGCCTGGGCCAGGGTCAACGGCGTCGACGTGTGATTGTGAGTCACTACCGCCGCGACTGCACAGGTCGCGGGTGCAGCGCCCACCACACCGATGCGTAACCATTTCTCGTTCGTTTTCATCCCGCTACCTTGTCGGTGGCGTTTCCATACGTGATACGGGCTGTCACAATCATGCCGATAAAGACGGCTACGGCGAATAACCACCCGCTGGCCGCCATTTGAATTCCGCCGCTGAGGATATGCCCACTGGTACATCCGTCGGCCATCCGGGTCCCAAACATCAGGATAAAGAACCCGCCGAAGCTGCCGATTGCTCGCTTGACCGGACTGTTTCCGAACCGATTGCGCCAGGACGGGGGTATGACTGACCTGAATCCCTGGAAATGGCGGCTCACGAGAACTGCTGCGATGAGGGCGCCCAGGAAAGTGCCGATATCCGAGAACGGCTCCCAGCCTATTTTTTGGTTCACTGCATCAGTGTATTCGGACCGAAAAGGCAGCGTATACCCGATAACCCACGAATACGTGGTCGATTCACCGAAGATCTGATGAAGGAAAATTGCCAGCACCACGACTAACCCGAGTAGCGCGCTCGTCCCCAATTTTGCGCGCGAGTAGAAATTGGGGTTCGGTACGTCGGCGGCGACCATCCGCTCGAACCTGCCGAGGGTGCCCCGGTCTAATCCGCCCTCCGCCAGGTAAGCGACGGTGTCTGCTATCAGCTCCTGTTCGCGTGGATCCGGTTTGTGTGTAAGCGCTTGGACGAGAGAGCTTTTACCACGCGCGTAGCGCGGCAGCAGCGCCGTACCAACAAGAAGTGCGATCGCGTACAGCCCAGCGATCGCAAGTGTGAACATCGGCCGAAGATGATGGATAGATCCGGACGCCACCAGGTCACCGTAATTTCCAGTGCTCACCAGCTACTGACCAACCGGGGTCGGGTATAGGAGTGTCCACGCCGCCGCACCGAGGAGTCCGCCCGGCAACGCGTACACCGCATCGCGTCGACCTTCGCCGAGCGCCATCAGCTCAGAACCCGGGACATAGCCGGAGATAGCCATTCCGGCTCCGAAAAGAAGCCCGCCGATCATCACGCCGGCGATGTAAATCGGTTTCGGCGAAAAATGCATAGAGAATCCCAGCGCGGAAAGACCGTACAAGGTCACGGCGCCAACCGCCGAGGCGATAGCGATGCAGCCGACGAGTAGCCGGTCTTTCCACCGGGCCAGCCGGATAAGGGTCTCCGGGTTTGCGATGCCCCAGATCTCTCCGATCGCTCCGACCACCATTCCGAAGATCACGCCGACCCATAGCGGAGCTGTCAGCGTTATCATCATCACGCTTCCTCCACCTCGACATTTCGCGGCCAGCCATTAACCGCCTTCGACCTGGACCTCGGTGGCGCCGCCTCGCCATGCGGAGAGCTGCCGTCGCGGTCGTGGGTGCACCGGGCAACGCTCGGCCGGTGCCGATCGGCGTTGAGCCGCGGCACCGGACGAGTGCGGGAGCCACTCGACAGCGATCATATACCCTGTGGGGTATATACTCGGCGGTAGTACCGCTTCAGGAGGATCGAAGATCATGACCGCTGCCGCCGAGACACCAGCCACCACACCGCCCATGCCACGTATCGGCGATCCGGCACCGGCATTTAGCGCCGTGAGCACCCGGGGGAAGATCGACTTTCCCGCCGACTACGAAGGCAAATGGGTGATTTTCTTCTCACACCCGGCCGACTTCACGCCGGTATGCACCACCGAGTTCATGACGTTCGCTTCCATGCAGCAGCAGTTTGCCGCGTACAACACCGAATTGCTGGGACTGTCGGTGGACGGGCTCTACAGCCACATCGCGTGGCTGCGCACGATCAAGGAGAAAATCGCCTTTCGTGACTTGAAGAACGTCGATGTGAGCTTTCCCGTCATCGAAGATGTCTCACTGAGTGTCGCCCGCAAATACGGGATGGTCATGCCAGGCGAGGATTCCACCAAGGCGGTGCGGGCAGTGTTTGTCATCGATCCGAAGGGCATCATCCGCGTCATCATCTACTACCCGCTCAGCCTGGGACGTAACTTCGACGAGTTGCTGCGGGTCGTCAAGGCCCTGCAGACGTGTGACCATTTCGGGGTCTCTACACCGGCGGACTGGCAACCCGGTGAGCCCGTCGTCCTCGCCGCGCCCGGCACCACCGGTGCCGCCCAGGAACGTATGGCGGGCACCGCTGAAGGCGTCGAGTGTACAGAGTGGTTTTTGTGCACCAAAAAGCTGTCCGCCGAAGAGATCGAAGCCGCCATCCGGGTCGCCTAGCGGGGGCCCGGCGTTGACAACGGGCGACGGGCTTCCCCCGTGGCGAAACGTGTTGGCCGTGGTCGCCCACCCCGACGACGAGTCGTTCGGTTTGGGCGCCGTCCTCTCGTCCTTCGCCGAACGGGGAGCGAGATTAGCCGTTTTGTGCCTGACCCGCGGCGAGGCGTCAACATTGCACGGTGTTGCCGGTGATCTGAGCGAGATTCGGGCGCGTGAGCTGGCGGCGGCGGCCGAGGTGCTCGGCGTGTCGACTGTCGAACTGCTCAGTTACCCTGACGGCCATTTATCTGAGACGCCCGCCGATGAGCTGTCGGTTCCGGTCGTCGATTTCGCCAGAAAAGTCGGCGCGGACGGCGTGCTTGCGTTTGATTCTAATGGTGTCACTGGCCATCCCGACCATCAGCGGGCGACCGCTGCTGCACGGGCCGCCGCACTTGACCTTGACCTGCCTGTGCTGGGCTGGACGCTGCCCAGCGCAGTCGCCGACACGCTGAACCACGAGTACCACACGTCCTTTGCCGGATACCCGAGCACACATATCGACCTCGTGATACCGGTCGACCGGCATCAGCAATACCGGGCGGTACGCTGCCACCCCAGCCAGGCGCTGCCAACCAGTGTGCTGTGGCGCCGCCTGGAACTATTAGGTCCGCATGAGCACCTGCGCCGGCTCACTCCCGTCTGATACCGACATCCAGCCACAAGCATCTACTGCCTAGGCACCTAGGCAGTAGGTTGGTCACTGTCGAGGTTTCGTATCCGAAGGAGTCACCGTGCCCCGTCGTTTGACCACGTGGTTGGCTGCCGCTGCACTACTGTTGGCGGGTTGCGGCTGGTCCCACACCACTGCACCTGCCCCTGTTCAGCTGCAGTTCTCTGCTAAAACCCTTGCTGGTCAACCGTTTTCCGGAGAAAGCTTGAGGGGTAAACCGTCTGTGTTGTGGTTTTGGGCTCCGTGGTGCCCCCAGTGTCAGCAGGAGGCGTCGACGGTCGCCAAGGTCGCGGCGGCCAACCCTGCGGTGACGTTTGTCGGCGTGGCCGGACATGACCGGATACCCGCCATGCAGGCGTTCGTCGACAAATACCGCCTGGGTGGGTTCACCCAGCTGGCCGATACCGACGGGACGATCTGGGCCAGGTTCGGGGTCACGCACCAGCCGGCCTATGCTTTCGTCAGCTCGCACGGTAGTGTCGACGTGGTCAAAAGTTCCCTGCGGGAATCGCAGTTGAGCGAGCGGGTTCACGCGCTGGTCACTCAATGATCGACACGGCGGCATTGGGTTTCGCGTTAGGCGCCGGGCTTGTCGCCGCCCTCAACCCTTGTGGATTCGCTTTACTGCCAGGTTATTTGGGTTTGGTGATCGCCGAGGCCCAGGACATATCGCGCGGCACGGCGCTGGCCCGCGCGGCGGCGGCCACCGTGATGATGGCGCTCGGATTCCTCACGGTTTTCGGCATTTTCGGCCTGGTGATCTCGCCTGCAGTCGCATCGGCGGAGAAATATCTGCCGTTCGCCACCGTCGTCATCGGCGTTGTGCTGATCGCGATGGCCATCTGGCTGCTGGTCGGTAAGGACATCAATGCCGCCGTGCCCAAGCTGACGCGCGGAACACCGACACGACGGCTGGGGTCGATGTACGGCTATGGCGTGAGCTACGCGGTGGCTTCGCTATCGTGCACGCTCGCACCGTTTCTCGCTGTCATCAGCACGACGTTCAAACAGGGTTTGATGCTGTCCGGCATCCTGGCCTTCCTCGCCTACACCGCCGGGATGACAGCGACGGTGGGAGCTGCCGCATTGGGTGTCGCGCTGGCCGGTTCGTCCGCCGGCGCTGCACTGCGCAGGATTCTGCCGTATGTGGGCCGTATCGCCGGCGTTGTCGTTCTGTTGACCGGACTGTACGTGACCTACTACGGCTATTACGAAATCCGGGTGTATTTCGCTGATGCTGCCCCGGACGACCCGGTCGTCCACATCGCCGGTATCGTACAAAGCTGGCTGGTGCACCAGGTCGACAAGCTCGGTGTATGGCCACTGCTCGGTATGGCCGCCTTGTTCGTCGCTGCGGCGTTCCGCTGGCGCTCAGTGAGCCGCTGGCTTCATCGACACCCCGATGCCACCAGCGATTCCAGCTAACCAGACGCTGAAAACGGGTGCTCTCAAAGACGACAGGCCATTCCGACCGCCAGTGGTGTGTGCAGCGCCAGCGCGGCGACGCCGTTCAGCAGCAACAAGACGGCTGTGTTCATGCGTCGTTCCGGTTGTCGATGATGCGGCGCAGCGCAGCCCGAACCCGCGTTGCTTCTTGTTCATCCATCTGGTTGATGAAGAATGCCAGAACCAGGTCCGAATCGCCGCCGGCGTCGAAGGCGTCGCGCATCACCGCCGCAGAATGTTCTTCCCGCGCGCTACGTCGTCGAAGACCGCGCGAACCGTGGTGACCTCGCCGCGCTCCCGCACGCGGTCCATGATGACCGCCTCCTCGAGCCCACCCAAGCAGCGGGCCCGCGTCGGCACAGTCGCGCGGCTCTGACGCTTCGCCACGACGGTACGCTACCGATCTGCCGATTCGACAACACCGCCGGCCCACTGGGCCGATGGCCCGGGACCGGCGGCGCATCAACCGACATCAGCGCCTGTCACTGGCGGTATTTCGACGGTGACCTCGACACCGGGGTGCGGTCCACCGCAGCCGGCGTTATGACGCGGCAGGAACCTGATTACAGTACGTTGCCCGTGCGATCGCCACGAATTGTGACGCCTTCGTCAGCGACAATTCCGGATTGGCGTTTTTCACTCCGCGTGCAGCTTGGTTCGTGGTATGTCCCTGCGCGAGATAGTCGCATACTTCTCGGGCGCTGGCGACCGCGTCGGTGGGGTTGGGGTACTGGATACCGATCTGGTCGAGCGAGCTGAGGAAGGCCGTGTCCCCGGGATCGGCGTTGGCGGCCGCGGGCATTCCGACCACCGCAGCCACCCCGGCTGCGGCAAGAAGCGATCGTATAACTGTCATTGTCCCTCCGTAACGACAACGGGCCGGCTGGTTCGCCACTTGACGAACTCAGTTTTTATGAAATGGCTTGTACGCCAAGAGTTTATCGCTGGGCTGGCGGTGAGAACACGCCGGCGAGGGCTTTGGTCGACAGTGTTCACGCAGTGTTCAGCAACCTGCAAGGCCGGTGCCGATCGCCGCGGCGTTCGCACCATGATTACCCCCGCGATGACTGGCTTCACCCACTGCCCCGTGACCGATAACTCGTGGCCGCGTTTCAACCGCTGATACCGCCGGCCGGCAGCTGCGCAGGGCAGTACGTCTGCGCGGAGATCGCGACGAACTGGGCGGCGTTATGCATCGACAGGTGGTGGTTCCGCATTTTCAGGGCGCGCACGACGGTGTTCACCGGGCGCCCCGCAGCAAGGTAGTCACAGACGTCCTTGCCGATAGACACGGCATCCTGCGCATCTGCGTATTCGATTCCTGCACGATCGAGTTCGTCGAGGAACACGGTGTCGGTGTTATCGGCGTGTACCGGCGCGGCCAGGCCGACTGCCGTGACAGCACCGGCTGCAATCAACAGCCATCTCGCATACTGCATAGTTCCGGCAGCGTTATCGCTGTCGATGAACAGTAGCTGTGCAGCAGGTGAACCACACGTGAACGTTGCCCGTCACCTTGCCGCGGCGCGCACTTTATGGCGAACACCACACCGAGACCAACTCTGCAGCAATGGCTTTCGCACATCACGCGATGGGATCGCGCTGGCTGGTTGATTGTGCGGCGGCATCCAACAGTTCACCGTCACGGCAGTGTTTCGACCATCCGGCCGTAACCTCCGGTTTACCGCGGCGGGCTGTTATAACCCCGGCCCGGCAACCGGTCGCTTGGAGGGAGGCTCGCGATGAGGCGCATCAGTGCAGGTTCCGCAGCCAGAAAACACGGCGTACGGACCTCACGTTGCGCCCGCCCGGTGCCGCCCGGCCCGGTGTCCGCTGTCCCGGCGGGCGCACTCATGCGGCGGCGCATCCCGTTATCAGCTCTGGTACCGGCCGCAGGGTGCATCAGCACGTCGCCACACCGCTGTGGCAGGCCGGACGGTGACACCGATAACGAGCACCACCACATCACCTAGGACCGCAGACATCAACAGCAAGGAGAACGGGAGCCGAGATGTTTCTTGACTACAGTTTATTGCCTCCGGAGATCAACTCGGGGCGGATGTATGCCGGTCCCGGAGCGGGGTCGCTGCTCGCCGCCGCGGCGGCCTGGGATGAGCTGGCCGCCGAATTACACTCCGCGGCGGCCCAATACAGTTCGGTGATCGCAGCCTTGACAACCACACGGTGGACCGGCCCGTCGTCGGCGGCTATGGCGGCTGCCGCCCAAACGTATGTGACCTGGTTGCAGAACACAGCAGTTCAGGCTGAGCAGACGGCTGGCCAGGCCAAGGCGGCCGCGAGCGCCTACTCGACCGCGCTCGCCGCCCATGTGCCTCCGGCGGTCATCGCCTCCAACCGCGCCCTGTTGGCCGCACTGATCGCGCACAACTACTTCGGGCAGTACACGGCAGCGATCGGGGAGACCGAGCGTCAATACGCGCAGATGTGGGCCCAAGATGCCACTGCGATGAACGGATATGCCCGCTCGTCGGCGGCCGCGTCGGGACTCACTCCGTTCAGCCAACCACCGCAGAACACCAACCCGGCCGGACAGGCCGCCCAATCCGCCTCGGTTCTCCAGGCAACAGGCAGCAGCGCTGGTACACACGTGCAATCCGTGCTGTCGCAGCTGCTCAACCTTGGCACGTCGTCAGGCTCGTCGAGCACGACAAGCTCGTCGACGAGCACGATCAGCTCGGCAGTCAACAATGCTGCCAGCTACGCGTCAATGACCTTCGGTAACGGCACCGCCAGCTGGGCCGACGCCGCAAACGCGATTAGCAATATCAACAACGGGATCGGTTTGTTTACGTTCCTGGCCGAAAACCCCGCGGGGCTCTTCGAAACGCTCAACCCCCCGTTCGTGGGACCAGCGGCGCTGGGCTTCGGCGGCTCGGGGCTGGCTGCCGGCATGGGCCAGGCAATCAAGATCGGCGCGTTGTCGGCGCCGCCGAGCTGGGCGATGCCCGCTTCGGCGATCACCCCTGTCTCCTTCACCGTTCCGGCCGCCGGCGCGCCGAGCGTCCCGGCTGTCGTCGGAGGCTTCCCCGGCGGAGCGTTCGGCGAGACCATGCTGGGCACGCTGGCCGGCCGGGGTCTCGGCGGGGTTGCGGCCCGTGCCGTGGTGTCACGTAACCGCAAGGTGGTACCGCGTTCACCCGTCGCCGGGTGACCTTTGATGCCCGCGCGGCCGGTTTCCCGGCCGACTGGCACCCCGCCACCGCTACCGAGGCGGCCTGAGGTGTCGATCCCGAGAAATCTACGGCCACAACAACTTTCAAGACGGAAACGAGAAGTCGGGAAAGAGAAAACGAGATGGATTTTGCGTTGTTGCCGCCGGAGGTCAACTCCGGGCGCATGTATACCGGACCCGGGTCGGGGCCGATGCTGGCGGCGGCGGCGGCCTGGGACGCGCTGGCTGTGGAGCTGGAGACCACCGCGGCCGGCTACTCCTCGGTGATCGCGGGGCTGACCGGCCAAAGCTGGTCAGGGCCGACCTCGGCGGCGATGGCCGCCGCGGCCGCACCCTACGTGGCCTGGCTGCAGAGCACCGCCGCCCAGGCCGAACAGACCGCCATGCAGGCCAAAGAGGCCGCCGCAGCCTACGAGGCGGCGTTTGCGATGACGGTGCCCCCGCCGGTGATCGCGGCCAACCGGGCGCTGCTGGCAGCGCTGGTCGCCACCAACTTTTTCGGCCAGAACACCCCGGCGATCATGGCCACCGAGGCCCACTACGCCGAGATGTGGGCCCAAGACGCCGCCGCCATGTACGGCTACGCCGGCGCGTCGGCACACGCGAGCGCACTGAGCCCGTTTAACGAACCACCCCCGACCACCGACCCGGCCGGGTTGGGCGCCCAGACCGCCAGTGTGGCCCAGGCCGTCGGCACTGCCACCGGCTCCCACGTGCACCAGCTCACTCAGGTGACCACGGCGCTGCCTGCCGCGCTGCACCAGTTGGTTTCGCCGTCGGGTACATCGGGCTCCACGGAGACATCGACGACGTCGTTGCTGAACGAATTGAACACCTTGTTCGGTGGTAACACCGGTATGGCGTCAGCGTATACATCCAACTCGCTGGGCTACTTCACTGCCAGTTACACCGTCGGCGCCAACGGTTTCGGTTTTTACCGCGAAATACTCGTCCGCGGTGGAATCGCCGGCTACCTCACGTTCGAAGGCCTGGGGCCGCGCGAGGCCCTGTTCGGTGTGGCCGGGGCGCAGACGCCCGGGGGTCTGGGCCGAGCCGCCGCGCTCGCGCCACTCGCGGGAGTCGGGCAGGCGTCCTCGGTCGGGTCGTTGTCGGTGCCACCCAGCTGGGCTGCCGCCGCCGAGACCGAGCCGGTGGCGATTTCCCTGACGTCCACCGCCACCGACGCCGCCCCGCTGGTCGCCGCCAGCCTGCCTCCGGGTATGGCACTGCAAGAAGCGATGATGGGCACGATGTCGGGGCGGGGCGCGCTGACCGGTGTGACGGACCGCCGCGACGGCAATGACGATGATCGCGATGACAAGAACCAAAAGGGGAAAGCCGAGAAGGAAGGGGAGCGTCCGGCCGCTGCCTTGATCACGCCCAGCGGCTGGCTGGCGTCAACGTGGGCCTATAACAGCCGCCGGCGCGTGGAACCGGATCCGTTGCCGCTTCCGCCACAATGGCAAGAGGAATTGGCCGCCAACCAATCCGCCTGGGGATAAGAGGCGGAATCGCGACGACACGACGATACCGGGCCCGGGACGCGGCGCACCCCGCCGGTATCGGGCACGTGGTGCCGGCTGGCGGCTAATCAGCTTGCCGTCGACCATCTTTCACACGTCTAGCGTGTCGTGGGCTCTGCCGCGCGATCCGGTGGTCACCCGATACGGTGGGACCGTCCCCGCGCCCGTCTAGTCGGTGGCCGCGTCACGACCGATCACCGATGTCGCCCGTCCGATCGGGCGCCGGAAATCACGGGATTCGCTCTCGCCCGGTCGGCGACACCGCTTTAACAGATAACGCCCGCGGACCCTGGCTCGGTCAGCGACAACACGGTGCGCAGCGCCATTATTTAGCCGCCGCCGCCACCGCCCATGGGTGGTAAGGGGCAGTACGCGCCGCGCGCGAGATCGACGAACTGGAGCGCCTGATCCGGCGATAGTTCGGGATTCTCCTCTGCGACCATTTGGACAGTTGCGTTAGGGCTGTGTCCTCCCGCCATGTACGAGCACACCGCTTTCCCGCTGGCGATTACTCGATCCGCGCTGGGATAGGTGATCCCAACTTCTTGCAGTGCCTGAAGAAAAGCAGCGTCACGGGGGTCGTCGTCAGCGCGTGCAACGCCGGCCATACCAATCAAGGTGGTTGCCCAAATCGCAGCCAAAAACAGCTTCACCATGTTCATTACTTCTCCCACCTTGAGATCCGAAAAACCCAATCTTTTAGCGAAAGCATAGAACACCAGCGCTATTCGCGCGCATCTTCGCGTAAGCTCTAGGACCGCCCATCAGTGGCCCGATTCGAATCCGCAGAGCCGGCCCGCGTGACAGGCGTCGGCGCGGACGTCGGTCGCGGTACCAATCACGACAAAAGCCGTGTGAGCAGAGGGCCGAGCCCACAACGGCCACATCCACGCCGTGGTGGCGGTGCCGGCGTTCTGTCCTGCCCCGTCTTGCCCGGTCCACGGGTTCTTGCGGGCTCGCGCACTTCCGGGCAATCAGGCGAACTGCGACCGTCTGCTACCCCAGCCGGACACGCCAGGCACCGTCGTCCGTGCACACTCCGCGGCATGGGTTGCATCGCAGGCCACGCTATCGCCGTGACCGTGCCACACGCGATCAGACAGCCCGCCGCCGACCGTCTTGGACACGGCTCACACCCACGAGAGCGGAGACATCGGCGTGGCGGGCCCCGTGCGGAGCTTTCGTCATCGCGGTGAAATCACGGCAGCAGACTGCCGTCACCGTTGAGGCCGGACTTAACGCCAATGCAGTCGGGGCCGCGAGAAGTTCCCGCCATCGCTGGATACACTCATAGTGCTGCGGTTTGCGAGTCGACATATGCCCCAATTCGCCGGAACCACGCAGTAATGTTTGGCGTCGGATCCGGATTCAGCCGCGCACCGTGGTCACGGTGTTCGGATGCATGTCTGTGCACCGCGAATTATGTCTGCCCACCAGTGAGCCTGCGAATTGTTTGAATTTCGTTATCCGCAAAAGGTCGCCCGTCGGGCCGTAGCAAGTCGTGAAACCAGACGTTTGGGACACTCGTATATGGGTGATCCCACGAGTCCCAAGGGAAGTAGGTTTGGGTCTTGCCGGCCACCAGACCCCAATTGAGCGCACCCACGTTGTGCTGCTTGGCGATCGGCAACACACCGTCGATGGTGCTTCCCTGAGTCCGTGCCATGTACTCTGTGCACAGGATCGGCCGTCCCAGGGTCGTCAACTCGCCGATCCGGTTTTCGAAGGCGGCCGGCTCGTCGTAGCAGTGAAAACTGATCACGTCAGAGTTGTCCAGTTGCATACCGCTGATCGCGCTGCGTCGCGCCGGATCCGCCCACTGGCCCTGCCACACCGCGCTGGTCAGCGGCTGGCGGGGTTCAACCGAGCGCGCCCACCGAAAAACCTGCGGTAGCAGCTCAGCCACACGCTCGGTCTTGTCGGTTCGCTCCACGTCACGATAGACCCGTGCTGGATTGTCGGGCTCATTCCACACATCCCATCCCAAAACCCGGTCGTCATTGCGGAACTGAGCCACTACTCCGGTGACGTACTCGTACAAAACCCGCATGTAGCGGCGATCATCCAGCCGCTCCGCACCCGGGCTTTGCACCCATCCGGAGTTGTGTACCCCGGGCCGCGGGGCGCGCTGCCGGCCCGCCCTGGGCAGCGGATCCCAGCAGGAGTCAAACAACACAAACAGCGGTTTGATGCGATGACGTGCTGAAATGGCCACAAACTGCGCCAGACGCTGCTGAAAACCTTTGCGATCAGCGGCCCACAACTGATCATGCAAGAACACACGCACACTGTTGAGTCCGTGGGACCGCGCCCAGCCCAACTCGGTGTCGATACGCCGCGGATCATACGTATCGGGCTGAAACATCTCCAGTTGGTTGATAGCGTTGGACGTGATGTAATTCGCGCCCACCAGCCAACCCTGCGCCTGATACCAGCGGTTGGCACGATCGGCAGACCACCGCCCCGGCTCGGCGAAAGCCCGCGCCGAATGAGCCAGCACAGTGCCTGCCGCGACGAGTAGCGGCAACTTCAACACCGTGCGACGGTACACGAAGTGACCATAGTTTGCAGGGGGCGATATCCCCGGTATTTGCTTGCCGCGTCGCGATAGTTTTCAGTGAAAATTGTTATCTCGCCGTCACCTGATGGCGGTCGCTGTCACCGAAATCGCTGCCGGAGCGGCGTCTTAGCGCAGCGCCTGCTCGAGGTCAGAGATCAGGTCGTCGGTATCTTCCAGCCCGACCGAGATACGGATCACATTGTCGCCCAGCCCGATCGCGGCGCGACCTTCCGGGCCCATCGCTCGGTGTGTCGTGGTCGCGGGGTGGGTGATCAGCGATTTGGTGTCGCCGAGGTTGTTGGAGATGTCAATCAACCGCAGCTTGTCGAGGACCTCGAAGGCCCGCTGTTTGGCCGCGCTTGCCGGGGTGTCGAGCGCGAAGGTGACGACAGTGCCGCCGCCGGACATCTGACGCGTGGCCAGATCGTACTGGGGATGGGACGGCAGATACGGGTAGCGCACCCAACTCACGGCCGGATGCCCCTCCAAAAACTCTGCGACCCGCTGGGCCGAAGAGTTAGCGTGCTCGACTCGAATCGCCAGGGTCTCAAGACCTTTCAGCAGTATCCACGCGTTGAAGGCACTAATCGCGGGGCCGGTGTGACGCATCAGCTTCTGCACGGGTCCGTCGATGTACTCCTTGTCACCCAGGATCACCCCGCCCAGCACTCGTCCCTGCCCGTCCAGATGCTTGGTGCCCGAATAGACCACCACGTCCACACCGAGCGGGAAACCCTGCTGCAGCAGTGGTGTGGCAAAAACGTTGTCCAGTACGACTTTCGCACCAGCTGCGTGGGCCAGCTCGGTCACCGCGGCGATATCGACAAGCGACTGCATGGGATTGGACGGTGTCTCGAAGAACACCGCCTGGGTGGGCACCGACAGCGCCTTCGCCCATTGGTCCAGATCGTCGCCGTCGACGAAGACGGTCTCCACCCCCCAGCGCGGCAGAATCTCGTTGCACACCACGAAACAGGAGCCGAACAAGCTGCGCGAGGCGACTAGACGATCACCGGCACCCAGCAGCGCGCCCAACGCGACGAACACCGCCGCCATCCCGCTGGCGGTCGCAAACGCCGCAGCCGCGCCTTCGATCAGCCGCAGTCGTTCCTCGAACATGGTGACGGTCGGGTTGCCGTAGCGCGAGTACACGTAGCGGTCCGTCTCACCGGCGAATGCCTGCTCGGCGGCCGCGGCGGACTCGTAGACGTAGCCGGAGGTCACATAGATCGCCTCAGCGGTTTCTTCGAAGCCCGACCGCATGAGGCCGCCGCGGACACCCACTGTGGCGGGGCTGATGCCCTCGGGCAGCGGCGCCGGTGTGCGAATCGACCGCTTTTCCGTCACCGGGGGCCGCTCCTCCTCATCGCTGCGCCGCGCGTCGTTGCGGGCGCTCACGTCTGCTTCCAGGGCAGCCCGACCGCCCGCCACCCGGCACCGCCGCGATGGCCAGCGGCGTCGAGATGCCCCTCGAAACCGTCGAGCACGTTGTAGGCCGGAGTGATCCCGGCCGCGGTCGCCGCCGCGGCGGCGTCGGCGGAGCGGTGGCCCGAGCGGCAGATGAAGACCGCGGGACCGGTGGGAACACGGTCGAGCAGCTCGGCGAGGAAGTTCTCGTTGGGTGTGCCCTCGGTGGTATTCCACTCGATGAAGACCACATCACGGCCAAGGCTGGAGAGGTCGGGCACACCGACGAAGCGCCATTCGGCTTCGGTGCGCACATCGACCAGCACCGACCGCGGGTTGTCACGGAGCAGCTTCCAGGCCTGCTCGGGGGTAATATCGCCGGCATAGCTCACTGAGCTGAGTTTCGCACATCCGCTCACCCCTCGCTCACGGCTGCCACAACTGGTGCAGCGCGGCCGACACCTGTCGGGCACGGTCACGTGCGGCCCTCACATCAGGCGCGGTGGCCAGCGCCACACCCAATCTGCGTGGCCCGTCGGCCTTGTGCTGCCGATAAACCCGCACGTCGCTTTCCGGCACACGCAGCGCATCGACTAGCGCGCCCTCACTGTTCGGCGTCGCGCCGAGCGCGTCCGGGACGGAATAGATCACCCGCGCAGCACCCGGGGAGATCATGATGGTATCCACCGCCAGGCCAAAAACAGCCCGGGCGGCCAGCTCGAAGGCCGAAAGCCGTTGGGTGCGCAGCGTCACCAACCCGCACTCGAAGGGACGAGCGCTCACGTCACAGAAGTAGACCTCGTCGCCGCGGACCATCACGTCCACCCCGAACACGCCGCGACCACCGAGTGCCTTGACGATACGTGCGGCGATCGATTTGCCGGCGTCCAGCGCGGCCGTGCTCATCGATTGCGGCTGCCAGAATTCCCGGACACCGTTCGCTGGCCCTCCGCGGCCAATCGGTGTGCAAAATTCGATCGCCGGCCCCGCCGGGCCGGCGCTGCACACGGTGAGCAGGGTGGCGTGAAAGTCGATTTCGACCACCGTCTCGGCCAATACCCGGTTCGGCGCTCCCGGTGTGGTGGTGGCTGCCGCGCGCTGCCAGGCCGGCTCGACGTCGTCCGGCCGGCGCAGCACCGACTGCCCCTGGCCGGCGGCCGCCGCCACCGGGCGCACCAACAGTGGGAACCCGGCATGCGCGGCGACCGCCTGAAGTTCGTCGAGCGATCCCGCGAACCAGAACGGCGCGGTGGGCAGGCCCAGCTCGTCGGCAGCCAACCGTCGCAGGCCCTCCACGTCGGCGGTGAGCCGGATGCTGCGGGGGCTGGGAACCACGTGGGCAAATCCGGTTTCGGCCGCGGCGTTCAGCGCGTCGACCGCGAGCGCGTCGGTCGCGGTGACCACAAAATTCGGTCGCTCACGCCCGATCACCTCCGCCAGCTCGTCGGTGTCGGTCATGTCAACCACCAACGAGTGGTCCGCTACCCGGTGTGCGGGGGCATCTGGGTACCCATCGACCGCAATCACTTCGGCGCCAAGATGCTGAAAGGCGATCACCAGCTCACGACTCAGCTCGCCGGACCCAAGAAGCATCACCCGCCTCGAATGCTCAGCGTCCTCGTCATCAGGCTCATCCCGAAGCCGCTCACCCGACGCCAGTTGCGTCGTTTCCGCCGCGTCACAGGCCTCGTGCTTGCCGGGGGGTTCGTGCTCTTCTTCGGTCAGGCCCTCGCTCACGGGCTCACCCTCTCGGTCGGTCATTGCCACACACACTTCCCCGCGCTCCCCATGCTGCCCAAGGATAGGGGGCACGCCCGCAGCAGTGACGGCCGCAGAGCCTCAGGGCTGGCCGGGCAGCAGCCGCACCATCAGCGCGTGCACCTCGGCCAGCACGGTGTCGGCGTCGTCGACGAGCTCCCCGGAGATGAACGCCTTGCGCCCCTCGGTGGAGTCGACGCGGCCGCGCGCAATCAGCGGGGTGTTGATCGGGGTGACCTTGCGGTAGTCGACCTTCAGGTAAGCGGTCCGGCTGATCGGGCGGTTCGCCGCGTGCACCACCATGCCGCACAGCCAGTCGAACACCAGCGGGATCACCCCGCCGTGCACCGCCATATTGCCGCCCACATAAAAGCGGCTGAACTGGCCGCGCATTTCCACACCGTCGGGACCGAATTTCGTCATCGTCCACGGCGGCATCAGCAGGCTGCCCATACCGGGCAGCGAGACAACCCGGCCCGCCGGCGCGACACCCTCCGGCACCTGGTACGGATCCAGCAGCTTGACCAGTGCTTCGGCCCACTCGGCTGCCTGCTCCCAGGTGTCGCTATCGGGGTCGGTGGACACCGCGAGATCCTGCACACGGCGCATCGCGGTGACGAACCGGGCGAAACCCGGGCCGGGATCTGCGGGCTCGTAGCGCGGGAAACCGCCGTGATGTTCGTAATCGGGGTCCACCGACTCGGGCTGATCCGTCATGGCCGGGCCGCCAGGACATCGCGGCGCACAATGGTCTGATCCCGGCCCGGACCCACCCCGATGCAGGAAACCTGTGCCCCGGCAAGCTCTTCGAGCCGCAACACATAGTCACGCGCTTTGGCCGGCAGGTCGTCGAACTGCCGCGCCGCCGAGATGTCCTCCCACCAGCCCGGCATCTCCTCGTAGATCGGCTGAGCGCGGGCGAGGTCGCTTTGTGTCATCGGCATCTCCCGGGTGCGTTTGCCGTCGATGGTGTAGCCCACGCACACCGGCACGGTTTGCAGGCTGGAGAGTACGTCGAGCTTGGTCACAAAGTAGTCGGTGATGCCGTTGACCCGGGTGGCGTAGCGCGCGACGACCGCGTCGAACCAGCCGCACCGGCGCCGCCGGCCGGTGGTCACTCCGTACTCGCCGCCGGTCTTGACCAGGTATTCACCGGTGTCACCGAAAAGCTCGGTGGGAAACGGCCCGGAACCGACCCGGGTGGTATAGGCCTTGAGGATTCCCAGCACGGTGCTGATCCGGGTGGGGCCAATCCCGGAGCCGACCGCCGCGCCGCCCGCCGTCGGGTTCGACGACGTCACATACGGGTAGGTGCCGTGGTCGACGTCGAGCAGGGTGCCCTGTGAGCCTTCCAGCAACACGGTTTCGCCGCGCTCCAGCGCCGTGTTGAGCAGCAACCGGGTGTCGGCGATGCGGTGCTTGAAACCGTCGGCTTGCGCCAGCAGCGACTCAACGACCTGCGCCGGCTCCAGCGCCTTGCGGTTGTAGATCTTGACCAGCACCTGGTTTTTGAATTCCAGTGCGGCCTCGATCTTTTGGGTGAGCAGGGGCGGGTCGAACACGTCGGCGACCCGGACCCCGATGCGGGCGATCTTGTCCTGGTAGCAGGGCCCGATGCCGCGGCCGGTGGTGCCGATCTTCTTGGTGCCCAAATAGCGCTCGGTGACTTTGTCGATCGCGACGTGATACGGCAGCAGCAGATGCGCGTCGGCGGAAATCAGCACCCGGGAGGTGTCCACACCGCGCTGTTCCAGGCCCTGCAACTCGTCGAGCAGCACACCGGGGTCGACCACCACGCCGTTGCCGATGACATTGGTGACGCCGGGGGTCAGCACACCCGACGGGATGAGATGCAGCGCGAAGTTCTCCCCGGTGGGTAAGACGACAGTGTGCCCGGCGTTGTTGCCGCCCTGGTAGCGCACCACCCACTGCACACGCCCACCGAGCAGGTCGGTGGCCTTGCCTTTGCCCTCGTCGCCCCACTGGGCGCCGATCAGGACGATTGCCGGCATGACTCTTCCCGCCTCGGGTCTTCCGCTTAGTGTGGTCCAGCCGGTGACCCACACTATCCCAGTGGCGCACGGGGCCGAGACCAAGACGGCGGTGCTGGTGTTCGGGGAGCGGGGTGTACCCCGCCCGCTGACCGGCCTACCCGTCCGGCACATCGCCGCTGCCCCCGACGTCGACACCGTGATCGGCGTCCACCGGCGGCTGGTGGTGGTCGGCGCCGACACTGAGCTGGCGCTCGTGCTGAGCCGACTGTTGCGCGCCGAGCGGCTCGATATCGAAGTCGGTTACGCACCGCCGCGGCGCACCGCGGCTACCCGGGTCTACCGGCTGCCGGCGGGGCGCCGCGCGGCGCGGCGGGCACGGCGCGGTACCGCCCGGCGGGTGCCGCTGATCCGTGACGAGACCGGTGCAGTGATCGTCGGGGGCGCGCTTTGGCGGGGCGCAAACGGGCCGCTGCACGGCGAGGCGGTGGTCGACGACGCGGTGCTCTTCGACGGTGAGGTCGCCGGGGTGTGCGTGGAGCCGATGGCGGTACCGCCCGGTGTGCGCGCGGCGGTGCTGACGCGGCGAGGACGTCCCCGTCGCTGGTTGAGCGGGCGAGCAGCACAGCTGGGCAGCACCGGAGTGCTGGTCACCCGCGACGGCGTCGGCGCCCCGAGGCCGCTGACGCGCTCGACGTTTTATCGGCACACCGAGGGCTGGCTGCTGGTCCGCTGAGACAGCACCCGCCCGGCCACGGCGCGGCTGGCCGCAGACGCCCGAGACCGGCCTGGTGTTCGGTACGTTTGTGGCGTGGGCGCGTATGAGCATTAGGGGCACACACGAATCCGTGCGGCCCAGCCCGATCTTTTTGGCGATCGTCGGGTTGACGGCGTTCGGCGGCGCGCTGGCCTGGTGGGCCGGGGCCAGCATCCGGCCGCTGGCGTATACCGGGGTGTTCATCTTCGTGATCGCGGGCTGGCTGGTGTCGCTGTGCCTGCACGAGTTCGGGCACGCGGTCGCCGCGTGGCGATTCGGCGACCGCGACGTCGCGGTGCGCGGCTATCTGACCCTGGATCCCCGGCGCTACAGCCATCCGATGCTGTCACTGGGCCTGCCGATGTTGTTCATCGCGCTGGGCGGCATCGGCCTGCCCGGCGCCGCGGTATATGTACAGACATCGTTCATGACCACAATCCGACGCACCCTCGTGGCGCTGGCGGGGCCGGCCGCCAACGTCCTGCTAGCGGCGCTGCTGCTGATCTCGACTCGGGTGTGGTTCGACCCGGTGCATCCGGTGTTGTGGGCGGGGGTGGCGTTCCTGGGGTTCCTTCAGGTCACCGCGGTGGTGCTGAATTTGCTGCCGATCCCGGGTTTAGACGGATACGGCGCGCTGGAGCCGCATTTGAGTCTGGAGACTCAGCGCGCGCTGGAACCGGCCAAGCAGTACGGCCTGCTGTTTCTCCTGGTCATACTCCTTGCCCCGGCGCTTAATCGCTGGTTCTTCGGCGTGGTGTTCTGGTTCTTCGACCTGTCCGGGATACCCGGGGGGCTTGTGGCCTGGGGCGCCCACCTGACCCGGTTCTGGAGCGCGTGGTTTTGAGCCTTACCAGACAGATGCGCGGGCGGCCCCGGCGCCGGTACCGTCCCAGCGCCAGTCCGCGACCCGGTGGGCAGGTTCTTCGACGTCAGAGGCCAAGCTCTGCTCGCGCATCCGGGTCACAGTCATCGAGCAGCTCCAGGCAGCGCACATGCTCGTCGGTCTCACCGATAGCTTCGGCAGCACGCGCCAGCGCGGCCACACAGCGCAGGAAGCCACGGTTAGGTGCGTGCGAGTACGGCACCGGCCCGAAGCCTTTCCACCCGTTGCGGCGGAGCTGATCCAGACCACGGTGGTATCCGGTGCGGGCATAGGCGTACGCGGTGATGGTCTTGTCCTCGGCCAGCGCCTCTTCGGCCAGGGCCGCCCAGGCCACCGAGGCCGCGGGATGCGCGGCGGCCACGACGGCCGGATCCTGGCGAGCACGCAGCTTGGCCTCGGCCTCGGTATCACCAGGCAGCAGAATCGGATCCGGCTGCAGCAGATCACCCGTCGGTGTCATGGCTCCTATTCTGCCGTCGGTCGTCACACCACCCGGAGGGGCGGGTCGCTAAGCTTCCACACAGCGACTCGATAGCGGGAGGACTGTAGCGCTCATGGCCAACCCTTCAGAGCCCGACCGCGACGAAGCGCCCAACCAGTCCGCACCTGATCCGGACGCCACCGCGAACGACTCCGCCCACTCCGATGCTGACCCGGTCGAGCAGCAGATGGCGGGTGCGGACGAAACAACGGACGAAACAGCGGATGACGACGTCACCGAGCACCATGAGGCGGCTTCTGCTGACACCGAGCCCGCTACCGAGGTGATCGCCAAACCGGATGCGGACACTCATTCCCACACCGCGCAGCCGCAGCGCAAGCCGACGGAGCGGCGCTTCACCGCCCCCGGTTTCGACGCCAAGGAGACCACGGTCATCAAGACCCCCGCCGAACCCGCCACCGAAGTCTTGCACACGCGGGTGCCCCACTTTCGTCCCAAACCAGCAATGCCGCAATTGATTCCCCCACGCCTGGGGAAGAAGCTGCGTCCGTCGACTCAACGCAACTGGGGCTGGGTGCTGGCGTTGATCTTGGTCATCCTGGCGTTGGCCGCGATCGCGGTGCTCGGCACCGTGCTGCTCACTCGCAGCAAGGCGCCCAAAGCCTCGCCGGAAGAGCAGGTGCGCACCACGATCCAGAACTTCGATATCGCGGTGCAGAAGGGCGACCTCGCGGCGCTGCGCAGCATTACCTGCGGCGCCATGCGGGACACCTATGTCGGTTACGACGAACATGAGTGGTCGGATACGTACCGCCGCGTAGCGGAGGCCAAACAGTATCCGGTGGTCGCGAGCATCGACCAAGTCGTCGTCAACAAAGACCACGCCGAAGCCAATGTCACCGCCTTCATGGCCTACGATCCGCAGATCCGCTCCACCCGCAGTTTCGATCTCCAGTTCCGCGACGACCAGTGGAAGATCTGCCAGTCCACCGCCGGTAACTAGCACATACGGCAGTGCGGGCCGGCACGGCCCGACAAAAGCCGGATCATCAGCTCGCGCTCAACGACTTTCCGGCACAGGCCAGGTCGTTACAGGCCTCGATCACCCGCTCGGTCATCGAGGCTTCGGCTTTTTTGAGGTAGCTGCGCGGGTCGTAGTCTTTTTTGCGGCCCACATCACCGTCGATCTTGAGCACGCCGTCATAGTTGGTGAACATGTGACCGGCGACCGGGCGCGTGAACGCGTACTGGGTGTCGGTGTCGACATTCATCTTCACCACGCCGTAGCGGACCGCTTCGGCGATCTCCGACTTCTCCGAGCCCGACCCGCCGTGGAAGACGAAGTTGAACGGCTTGGCGTCCTCGGGCAGTCCTAGCTTGGCTGCGGCGACCTTCTGTCCCTGAGCCAGGATGTCGGGGCGCAGCTTGACATTGCCGGGCTTGTAGACCCCGTGCACATTGCCGAAGGTGGCAGCCAGCAGGTATTTGCCGTGTTCACCGGTACCCAGTGCGTCGACGGTCTTCTCGAAGTCTTCGGGTGTGGAGTACAGCTTTTCGTTGATCTCACCGACGATGCCGTCTTCTTCGCCACCGACGACACCGATCTCCACCTCGAGAATGATCTTGGCAGTTGCGGCCGCTTTGAGCAGTTCCTGCGCGATCGCAAGGTTTTCTTCGATCGGTACCGCCGACCCGTCCCACATATGCGACTGGAACAGCGGATTCTTGCCGGCAGACACCCGCTCGGCGGAGATTGCCAGCAACGGCCGGACATAGCTGTCGAGTTTTTCCTTGGGGCAGTGGTCGGTGTGCAGTGCAACGTTGATCGGGTATTTCGCAGCGATGACATGGGCGAACTCAGCCAGCGCTACCGCGCCGGTGACCATATCTTTGACACCGAGCCCGGAGGCGAACTCCGCACCGCCGGTAGAAAACTGAATGATGCCGTCACTGCCGGCGTCGGCGAACCCTTTGATGGCCGCATTGATGGTCTCCGAGGATGTGCAATTGATCGCCGGAAACGCGTAGGTGTTTTTCTTGGCGCGTTCCAGCATCTCCGCATAGACCTCGGGCGTTGCGATAGGCATGAAACTTCCTTTCCTGGCTGCTGTGGCAGAGCAACCTGACGACCATGTGGGGACCGTATCTGTTCAGTATCGCAACAACACGATGGTGTGGACAGCCCGCCTCGACGAGCCGGGTGAGCGGCACCGGTATGTTGGGAGGTCATGGACACCGCCGTGCTGGCCTTGCCCGATCTGCTCGACCCGATGTACTGGCTGGGCGCCCACGGCGTGTTCGGGCACGCGGTGCTGCCCGGCATCCTGTTGATCGTGTTCATCGAGACCGGGCTGTTGTTCCCACTGCTGCCGGGCGAATCGCTGTTGTTCACCGGGGGGTTGCTGGCTGCGAGCGCGCACCCACCGGTCAGCATCGAGGTATTAGCCACCTGTGTTGCGGTGGTCGCGGTGCTCGGCGATCAGACCGGATATTTCATCGGGCGAAAAATAGGGCCGGCCCTGTTTAAAAAGGAGGACTCCCGGTTCTTCAAACAGCACTATGTGACCGAGTCACACGCATTCTTCGAGAAGTACGGTCCGGTGACGATTATCCTGGCGCGCTTCGCGCCGATTGTGCGAACGTTCGTCCCGGTGGTGGCCGGCGTCTCGTATATGCGGTATCCGGTGTTTTTGGGATTCGACATCGTCGGCGGTGTCGCCTGGGGTGCGGGCGCGACGCTGCTGGGCTATTTCCTGGGCACTGTTCCGTTCGTCAACACGAACTTGGAGCTGATCGTGTGGTGCATCCTGTTCGTATCGCTGCTGCCGGCCCTGACATCGGCCGGCCGGGCGTACCTCAGGCGCCGCCGCGCACCCAGCAGCGAGCAGCTTGTCGTCCCGGAAGAAGCCGCCTAAGCGTTGACCGGCCGATACCCCGCCCCCGAGTGCGGAAGTTACCCCGCCCCGGCAGGGCAGCGGCCGCCGGGCAATTGGTTGATGCGGCCGGAGAGCCAGCCGGTGAGTTGGTCAAGTTCGGAGATTCCAGCGGCCACTGTGCCGTTCCTGCCCGCATCGTCGCCGGGGCGGGTCACACAGCGACTTTGAAATCGCAACCCGTCTTGGCCCGCACGTCCCCGACAGTCACCCCGGGATGCAATTCCTTGAGCACGAGCCCTTTTCCCGGCTCGACATCGAAAACGCACAGATCGGTGATGATCATGTCCACCACACCCTTGCCGGTGAGGGGCAGCGTGCATTGCTTGAGAATCTTGGGACTGCCGTCTTTTGCGGTGTGGTCCATGACGACGATCACCCGCTTTACCCCTGACACCAGATCCATGGCTCCGCCCGGCCCCTTGACCATCCTGCCCGGCACCATCCAGTTGGCCAGGTCGCCGTTCTCGGCTACCTGAAGGGCGCCCAGGATCGACAGATCGATGTGGCCGCCGCGAATCATGGCGAAAGAATCGGCACTGTTGAAAAAGCTCGAGCCGGGAAGGCTGGTGATGGTTTGCTTGCCGGCGTTGATCAGATCGGGGTCTACCGACTCCTCACTCGGGTAGGGGCCGATGCCGAGCAGGCCGTTCTCGGACTGCAGCGTCACATTGATGTGCTCGGGAATGAAGTTGGCCACCAGTGTGGGAATCCCGATGCCCAGGTTCACGTAATAACCGTCGCGCAGCTCCTGGGCGGCGCGCCGGGCGATGCGCTCGCGGACGGGGTTGTCGCTGCGCAGCGCTCCGCCGTTGCTCACGGTGCGAAACTCGATGCGTTTCTCATAGCCGCGCCCCTCGATGATGCGGTCCACGTAGATGCCGGGGGTATGGATCTGGTCGGGGTCCAGCTCGCCGACCTCGACCATCTCTTCCACCTCGGCGACCGTCACCGCGCCGCAGGTGGCGATCATGGGGTTGAAGTTGCGCGCCGTCTTGCGATAGACCAGATTGCCCGCCGCGTCCCCTTTCCAGGCTTTAACGAGGGCTATATCGGCGCGGATGGCTTCCTCGAGCAGGTACTCGGTCCCGTCAAATACCCGGGTCTCCTTGCCTTCCGCGAGCGGGGTGCCGTAGCCGGTGCGCGTGTAGAAGCCGGGAATGCCCGCGCCGCCGGCGCGCAACTTTTCCGCCAGCGTCCCCTGGGGTGTGAGGGTGAGATCCAGCTCGCCGGCCAGCACCTGGCGCTCGAACTCTTTGTTCTCCCCCACATAGGAGGCGATCACCTTCTTGACCTGCCGCCCCTTGAGCAGCAGGCCCATGCCGAAATCATCCACGCCCGCGTTGTTTCCAACAATGGTGAGATCTTTGACGCCGCTGTCCACCAGGGCCTGGATCAGATTCTCCGGGATGCCGCACAGACCGAAACCGCCGGCAGCGATGGTGATGCCGTCCTTCAGCAGGCCGTGCAGAGCAGACCCGGCGTCGGGATGGACTTTGTTCATGCAACTCCTCTCATTAGCGCCTCTCATTAGCGCCCCCAGCGCGACGACGCTGTGCGGGCGTGCCGTCCCACCGGTGTCATCCAGTGACCGCACAGGCGGCCTCCATCAGCATCCAACCCGACAACTGCACCGACAGATCCCGTTCGGCCACCGCCGAGCCGGTCACCGCGCCCTCGACGAACTCCGCCTGCTTGCCGCCTGCCGTGGGCAGCTCGGCGCTGCGATCCCACGACGCGCCGAACAGTGGCAGCCCGTCGACCGTCTGCCGATAATCCCAGGCTGACCGCGCCGAGCAGAGGACCAGCGCGCGCGCCGTGTCACGGGCGGTGACATCATCAGCGGAGTTCGTGGGCAAGACGGTCGCAACCAGGGCAAGATAGCGGGCGGTGATACCGGAGAACAGGCCGCCATCCCCGCCGCCGGCGCCCCGGATGACTCCGTTCGGCGCCAGGTGCTCACCCACAGCCGCCACCAGCCGGCGCACTCGCGGCGCGTGCCGCGGATCACCGGTGCGGGCTGCCAGTTCGGTTTCCAGGCCGAGCACCACGCCCTGGCAGTAGGTGTACTGGGCACGCACCAGTGACCCTGCCTTGATACCGTCGAACACCAGATGTGTCTCGGGGTCGATCAGCGTGGCGTCGATCCAGTCGGCGATCTGCTGGGCGCGGGTGAGCTCACCGTAGCGGGCCAGGAAAATCCCCGCCGGACCGTTGGCGGGCGCGTTGAAGAACCGGTCTTGTCTGCGCCAGGGGATGCCGCCGCCCTCGTCGGGAGCCCAAGCGGCGCGGAACTGGCGCGCCAGCGTATCCAGCGCACGCCGAGAGTTGACCCCGGCGACCCGGGCGGCCCGCTCCAACGCCAGAGCCAGCCATGCCATGTCGTCGTAGTAGTCGTTGATCCAGCGGCCGACGTTGCGGAGCCAGTGCGAGCGAATCTGTCGTTTGATCGCGCGGAGCCGGGCCGATTGCGGGTCGCGCAGCTGCGCGTCGAGCAGGCAGTCCAGCAGATGCGCCTGCCACCAGAAATGCCAGCTGCCGAACCAGCGGTCGCGCCGCGACGGGGGCCAGGCCACCACTCCCAGCCGGGTACCGGGCAACCCCCACAGCCGGGTCAGGTGCCGCGCGGTGACCGCGGCTTCGGCGCTGGCCGCCCGGTTCGCCCATAGCTGATCCACACCTGCAGATACTGCCGTAACACGGGCCATGGTGTGGTGCCGGGTAACCCGTTCAGCGGGACGCCAATGCGTAAAAGAGCTCCCGCAAGCTCGACAGCGAGTGTGCCGGCAAAAACCGGTCGCAGTACGGCAGGGCGGCCGCCATGGATCCGGTCAGCGGCTGGAATCCGCTGTGCGCCGCGCGTGGATTGAGCCACACCAGCAGCGCCGCACGCCGACGCACCCGGGCCAGCGCATGGTCGAGCACCTCGGGGGAATCGCTGTCCCAGCCGTCAGAGGCGATGACGACCACCGCGCCGCGCAACGCTGCCCCGTGCGGCGGAGCCAGCAGCGCCGCGAGGCTGCTGCCGAGCCGGGTACCGCTGTAACGGTCGGTGACCTTGGCACTGGCCTGCTCGAGCGCGACCTCTGCGGAGCGATGGGACAGCGCCGCCGTGAGTCGAGTCAGCGACGTCGAGAATGCGAAGACTTCCGGACGGATTCCGGCTAGCACCGCAGCGCGCATCAGGTGCAGGTAGATCGTGGCATAGGGCCGCATCGACCGGCTCACGTCACAGACCAGCACCACACGCCGCGGGCGCTCGCGGCGGCGGGTCCGCGCCAAGATCACCGCTTCCCAGCCGGTCGCGCGCGAAGCGTTGAGGGTGCGGCGCAGGTCGATCCGCTTTCCCTGTTGGCTCAGCTCATGACGCAGCGTGCGCCGGCGGGGCCAGCGGGCCACCGTGGTTTCCAGCCAAGAACCCAGCCGGCGCAGGTCGTCCGGATCGAAGCGGTCGAACGGTTCATCCGCCCGCGCGACGATGCGGCTGGGCAGCACGTCAAATGCGGCGACATCAGCATCGGTTTCCTCGGCGGCCGTCATCGTCGGCATGCGGGTGGCCCACGGCAGTCCCGCCGCCCTATCGGGCGCTCCCGAAGCCGTCGCTGCACTGCCCGGTGTGGTGGGGCGCAGCCGCGCCGGACCATGACCTGTTGCGAGGCAGCCGAATACGCCCCCGAAGACTGCGTCAAAGGCAGCGAGGTCCTCGACGCGGTTGACCAACGTCAGCCGTGCCGCCCAATACAGCTCCGAGCTGCCAGGTAAAGCCAGCAACTGCAGCGCCTGCACCAGCGCTGCGGGCCCATCGGCAGAAACCTGCACCCCCGCGCCGCGCAACCGGGCGACCAGGGCCACCGCGAACGCCGCCCGGTCAACACCGCGCAGCAGCGGGCTGCTCATCTCCGTCGCCGGCGCCGCCGCACCCTGAGCACTGCCAGCACAACCAGCACACCTAGCACTGCCGCGGCGTACTTTTTGATGCTTCCAGCACCGGCCAGCTCAATCAGATCAATCGGCGCGGGTTCGGAAGTCGTTGTGGTTTCGGCGTTTTGCGGCACCTCTGTGTCGGCGGCGGCCAGTTTCTGCTCCAGTGAGGCAACGAACTCACCGAGCAGTTTCTCCGATACCTGCTGCAGCATGCCGCTGCCGAACTGAGCCAGCTTGCCGACGATCGTCAAGTCGGTGTCGACGGTGACGCGGGTGCGCTCGCCATCGCCGTGCAGCTGGGTGGTGACGGTGGCTGAGGCGTTGCCGGTGCCCCGGCTTTCCTTTCCCCTGCCGCTGATGACCGCGCGGTGCTGTTCCGGGTCACGGTCGAGGAACTGTGCTTTCCCAGTGAATTCACTGGTCACTGGGCCGACCTTGACCTTCACCTTACCCAGGAAATCGTCCCCGTCACGACCCAGCAGCTGCGCTCCCGGCATCAGCGGGATGACCTGCTCGAGATCGGACAGCACCTCCCAGGCCCGTTCGATCGGGGCGTTGACGGTGAACTCATTAACTATTTTCATTGCGCGATCCGCTTCCGTCCTGTTACCTATTGCTGTATTCGACAAGCGCCTCACGCATTACGGCGCGGTCGTCGGGTGTCTTGGCGAGAGCGCCGAGACTGGCGGACACGTCCGGGTCGACGAGGTTCGCGACACCGAGGGAAACCAACGCCGCCACCCAGTCGATCGTTTCGGCCACTCCGGGTGGCTTGTCGAGATCGAGACTGCGTGCAGCGCTGACGAATTGGGTCGCGTCCTCGATTAGTGCCGCAGTGGCGCCCGGCACGGTCCGCCGCACGATCGCAGCTGCGCGGGCGGGCTCAGGGTAGTCGATCCAGTGGTACAGACACCGCCGCCGCAACGCGTCGTGCAGGTCGCGGCTGCGGTTGGATGTGAGCACCGCGACCGGTGGGCGCTCTGCGACGAAGGTGCCCAGTTCAGGGACCGTCACGGTCGCTTCGCCGAGGAACTCCAACAGGAGCGCCTCGAATTCGTCGTCGGCGCGGTCGATTTCGTCGATCAACAGCACCGGCGGTGCCGGCCCGCGGTAGCGCACGCATTGCAGGATGGGCCGGTCCACCAGGTACTTCTCGGTGTACAGATCGGCTTCGTCGATACCGGAGCCGCGTGCTTCCGCCAGCCGAATGGAGAGCAGCTGACGCTGATAATTCCAGTCGTAGAGTGCCTCACTGGCAGTCAAACCCTCATAGCACTGCAGCCTGATCATCGGTGTATCCAGCACGGCAGCGAGTGTTTTTGCAGCCGTAGTTTTACCAACTCCGGGCTCTCCCTCCAAGAGCAGCGGTCTGCCCAGGCCAACCGCCAAATAGATTGCCGACGCTGTCCCGGTGTCCAGCAGATAATCCTGCGCGTCAAACCGGCGCATCACGTCGCCGACGTCTGTGAACAACTTCACGAGGGCACCGACTCCATCAGCCGGCGATACTCGTCCCAGGTGTCGACGTCGAGCGGGACGGCACCGTCGACGACAACCTCATGCACCGGAAACCGGCCCGAGCACACCAGCTTCCAGACCGCCTTGTCACCATGCAGCTGCGCGAGTTCACCGAACACACCGCGATCGAACCACAACGGATGACCGACCCCGTCGGCGTAGCGGCATATCGCGATCGGGGCGGCGGTCCTTTCGTCGATCAGCCGCCGCACGACCCCCGGCTGCACGCCGGGCTGATCTCCAAGCATCAAGACGATCCCGGCGGCATGCGGGCTTACCCGTCGCAGCGCGACCCGCAGTGATGCCGAACACCCGGCGGCGAAATCATCGACGCTCACCACATCGACACCGTCCAACCGCACCGCCGCGCGCACGGCCTGCTCGGCAGCTCCCAAGGTGAGGATGATCTGCTCAAGCCCGCAGCCGCGGGCGGTATCCAGCGCAGCGCCCAGTACCGTCGTATTCTGGTATGGCAGAAGCTGTTTGGGTGTACCAAGCCGGCACGACCTGCCGGCCGCCAGCATCACCCCGGTGATCATGAGCCGGCTTTCAGGTCGATGATCGTCTCCGGCGTGACTGTCGGCAGGCCTCCGATGCGGATGGCCGCCACGATCTCGGCGACAATGGACACCGCAATCTCCGCGGGGGTCCTGGCGCCGATCGCCAGCCCCACCGGGGTGTGCACCCGGGCCCGTTCGTTCTCCGACAACGCAAGCCCGTCCAGAATCGAGGCGCCGCGAACCTTGCTGGCTACCAGGCCGATATAGCCGACGCCCGCGTCGAGTGCGGCACGGATGAGCTCAGCTTCCGGTCCCCCATGGGTGGCGATCACCACGGCAGTCACCCCGGTCAGCTCACCGGAATCGTCGTGGCTCACCGTGTAGCCGACCAGCTCGCATATCCGGCTCAGCGCGTCCGCGATCGGGGTGGCACCGCAGATGCGCACCAGCGGTGCTGGAACCTGCGGTGTCAGAAAGATCTCCAGCGCCCCGCCGGACAGACACGGGTTGACGACAACGCACGCGCCGGGCGCCTCCGGGAACTGCACGTCACCGTCGGGCAAAACCCGCAACAGCACACTCTCGTTCGCCTGCAACGCGCCAAGAGCCGCTTTACGCACCGAATTCTGTGCGCAGTGGCCGCCGACGAAACCCTCGATCGTCCCGTCGGGCAGCAGGATCGCCTCGTCACCTGGACGCGCCGAGCTGGGATGCTGCGCACGCACGACCGTCGCGTGTACGAAAGGTGTACGGGCACGCAGCAGTTGCTGCACTCGTTCGCTGATCGTCATGCATACCTTCTAGATCGGCGGTGTGGCCCGCCCCTGCATGGCCTCCCATACCCGTGACGGCGTCAGCGGCATGTCGACATGGCGAACACCGTATGGCGCCAACGCATCGACCACGGCGTTGACCACAGCGGGCGGTGAGCCGACCGTGGCTGATTCGCCGATGCCCTTCGCACCGATCGGATGGTGCGGCGACGGGGTCACGGTGTAGCCGGTCTCCAGGTGTGGTACTTCCATTGCGGTCGGGATCAGATAGTCCATCAGCGAACCGCCCAGACAGTTGCCCTGCTCGTCGAAGGCGATCATCTCCATGAGCGCCATCCCGATGCCGTCGACGATCCCGCCGTGCACCTGGCCCTCGATGATCATCGGATTGATGCGGGTACCGCAGTCGTCGACCGCCAGGAACCGGCGCACCTTCACCACACCCGTGCCGGGATCGACGTCAACCACACAGAAGTAGGCGCCGTACGGGTAGGTCAAATTCGAGGGGTTGTAGCACACCTCGGCATCCAGGCCGCCCTCGATCCCGTCCGGCAGATCACCCGCGCCGTGGGCTCGCATGGCGATGTCCTGGATCGTCACCGACGCTGAGGGGTCACCCTTGACGTGGAACTTGCCCTTCTCCCACTCCAGGTCGGCCACCGACACCTCGAGCATGCCGGAGGCAATGATCTTGGCCTTGTCGCGCACTTTGCGCGCCACCAGCGCCGCAGCCGCGCCGGAGACCGGGGTGGAACGACTGCCATAGGTGCCCAACCCGAATGGAGTCTGGTCTGTGTCGCCGTGCACCACCTCAATATCTTCGGGCGGAATACCCAGCTCCTCGGCGACGATCTGCGCGAACGTGGTCTCGTGACCCTGTCCCTGAGTCTGCACCGAAAGCCGCACCACGGCTTTGCCGGTCGGGTGCACGCGCAGCTCGCAGCCGTCGGCCATTCCCAGGCCAAGAATGTCCATATCCTTGCGCGGCCCGGCGCCAACGGCTTCGGTGAAAAACGACATCCCAATCCCCATCAGTTCGCCGCGTGCCCGGCGCTCCTTCTGCTCGGCCCGCAGCTGCTCGTAGCCGAGCATCGCCATAGCCTTGCGCAAAGTGGTCTCGTAGTCGCCCGAGTCGTAGACCCAGCCGGTCTTGGTGGTGTAGGGAAACTGCTCTGGTTTCAACAGATTTCGCAGCCGCAACTCGGCTGGATCCATGTTCAGCTCGTCGGCCAGGCAATCCACCAGCCGCTCCACGAAATACACCGCCTCGGTGATGCGGAACGAGCACGCGTAGGCCACCCCACCCGGCGCTTTGTTGGTGTACACCGCGGTCAGGTGACAGTAGGCGGCCTCCAGGTCGTAGCTGCCGGTGAACACACCGTAAAAGCCGGCCGGGTACTTCGTCGGAGCGGCCTGCGCGTTGAAGGCTCCGTGGTCGGCCAGCACGTTGGACCGCAGCGCCAGAATCTTGCCGTCTTTGGTGGCGGCGATCTCACCGACCATGATGTAGTCGCGGGCAAAGCTGGTCGAGGTCAGGTTCTCGCTGCGGTCCTCCATCCATTTGACCGGTTTGCCCAGCAACAGCGAGCCGACGATCGCGCACACATAACCGGGGTAGATCGGCACCTTGTTGCCGAATCCGCCGCCGATATCGGGTGAGATCACCCGGATCTTGTGTTCGGGCAGGCCCGCAACCAATGCGTAGAGGGTGCGGTGCGCGTGCGGCGCCTGCGAGGTGGTCCACAGCGTGAGCTTGCCGGTGACCGGATCCAGGTCGGCGACCGCACCACAGGTTTCCATCGGCGCCGGGTGCACCCGCGGATAGACCATCTCTTGTTTGACCACCACATCGGCTTTGGCAAAAGCAGCTTCGGTGGCCGCCGCGTCGCCGGTTTCCCAGTCGAAAATGTGGTTGTCGGTCTTGCCCTCCAGATCGGTGCGGATCACCGGGGCGTCGGGTTCCAGCGCCTTGCGGGCGTCGACCACCGGGTCCAGGGGCTCGTATTCGACGTCGATCAATTCCAGTGCGTCGCGCGCGGAATAGCGGTCCTCGGCCACCACGAACGCCACCTCCTGGCCCTGGAAGCGGACCTTGTCGGTAGCCAGCACCGCCTGCACGTCATTGGACAAGGTCGGCATCCACGCCAGGCCCTTGTCGGCCAGATCCGCGCCGGTGACCACCGCTTTGACCTTCGGATGTGCCTGCGCGGCAGTAGTGTCGACGCCGACGATGCGGGCGTGTGCATAGGGCGAGCGCAGGATCGCCAGGTGCAACATGCCCGGCAGCACGACGTCGTCGACGTAGGTGCCGCGGCCCCGGATGAACCGCGGATCTTCTTTGCGCAGCATCCGGCCATACCCGCATGGCTTCTGGTCGTTGTCGGCGAGGTCTTCCG
Source organism: Mycobacterium botniense (assembly GCF_010723305.1). Lineage (NCBI taxonomy): Bacteria > Bacillati > Actinomycetota > Actinomycetes > Mycobacteriales > Mycobacteriaceae > Mycobacterium > Mycobacterium botniense. The sequence continues at coordinate 874,535 of NZ_BLKW01000002.1, forward strand.
GAGTGGGTGGACGAGACTCGATGGTGGTCATGCGCTGGCCTCCGCGGCGGTCTTGGGGTGCTGAGCGGCCCATTGGATGGCACGCACGATGGTGGTGTATCCCGTGCAGCGGCAGATCTGCCCGGAGATCGCTTCCCGGATAGTGGCCTCGTCCGGGTTGGGATTGCGGTCGAGCAGGGCCCGGGCGGTAATCATCATTCCGGGTGTGCAAAATCCGCATTGCAGCCCATGACAGCGCATAAACCCTTCTTGGACGGGGTCGAGCCGACCGTCGACTTCCAACCCCTCCACGGTGCGCACGCTGTGCCCGGATGCCATGACCGCCAGCATGGTGCACGATTTCACCGGAACGCCGTCGACGTCGACCACGCAGGTCCCGCAGTTGCTGGTGTCGCAGCCCCAGTGGGTTCCGGTGAGCCGTAATTGATCCCGCAGAAAATGCACCAACAGCATGCGGGGTTCGACGTCGGCGGTGACCGCCTCACCGTTGACCGTCATCGTCACTTGCATCGGCTTTTCCCTTCAATTCCCTTGCGGCAGCGGAATGTTACGAACTCGCTCGACCGCGGTGCGCAGCGTTCGCGTGGTCAGCTCGGCTGCCAGGTGCCGCTTGTATTCGGCTGTGCCGCGCACATCGGTCACCGGCTCGCAGGCTGCCGCGGCGCGCCGACCGCCTTCGGCGAAAACCTCTTCGGTGGCCGGCTTGCCGACCAACGCGCCGGAGACCTCGGCCAGGGCCTCCGCGTCGGGGTTTACCGCAGTCAATCCCACTTTGGCGGCGGCGATCACATCCCCGCCGAGGGTGACCGCAGCGCCGGCGGCGGCGACAGCCCAGTCGCCGACCCGGCGTTCCACCTTTGCGTAGGCACTTGACGTGTTGTGCCGCAATGGAATACGTATCTCCAGCAGAATCTCGTTGTGCGCCAGGGCTGTCTCATATGGCCCAGTCAGAAAGTCCCCGATCGCGATCTCACGCTCCCCCGCGGGTCCACGGGCCAGACACACCGCGTCCAGCACCGTGCACACCGTTGCCAGGTCCTCGGCGGGATCCGCTTGGCACAGCGAGCCGCCAAGGGTGCCCCGATTGCGTACCACCGGGTCGGCGATCACGCGTTCGGCGTCGCGGAAGATCGGGCACCACGCCGCCAGTGCATCGGATTCCAGCAGATCCCGGTGCCGGGTCATGGCGCCGATGCGGGCCAGCGTGGGGTCGGTGATGATGTATCCCAGCTCGGGTGCCAAATCGTTGATATCAATCAGGTACTCCGGGTTGGCGATGCGCAGTTTCATCATCGGCAGCAGGCTGTGGCCGCCGGCGATCACCCGCGCGCCCTCCCCTAACCGGTCCAGTAGTCCGATGGCGTGGTCGACGCTGCTCGCGCGTTCATACTCAAAGGGCCCGGGAACTTGCATGTGACCCACCTCATAGTCAAGGGAGCCTTAGTGTGGGCCCGCTGCTGACGTTGCGTCAACAGTGAGTTAAGGGATCACTGAACTCGTCGTCGGCTGCTGGTCGTGGTGAATCGGGCCGTCGAGATCGGCCAGCCGTCGTCCCCCGCCACCCCAGCGGCGGGCGATAATGTCCGCCGCGATCGACACCGCGGTCTCTTCCGGGGTGCGGGCTCCGAGATCCAGGCCAATCGGACTGGCTAACCGGTTCAACTCGGCGTCGCGCAGACCCGCTGCCCGCAGCCGCACCATCCGATCCTCGTGGGTGCGCCGCGATCCCATGGCGCCCACGTAGCCGACATCGAGGCGCAAGGCCAGCTGCAGCACCGGAACGTCGAACTTCGGATCGTGGGTGAGTACACAGATGACGGTGTCACGATCGACCGCGCCCGCGGCGGCCTGGGCCGCCAGATACCGGTGCGGCCACTCGACCACCACCTCGTCGGCGCCGGGGAAGCGGCCCGGCGTGGCGAACACCGGGCGGGCATCACACACGGTGACGCGGTAGCCCAGAAACGAGCCCAGCCGGGCCAGCGCGGCAGCGAAGTCGATCGCGCCGAACACCAGCAGGCGAGGACGCGGCGCATAGCTGGACACGAAGATCTCCATGCCCTCACCCAGACGCTGCCCGTCGGGCCCGTAGCGCAGCACGTCGCTGCGGCCCACGGCGAGCAGCCCCCGGGCGTCGTCGGTGGCGGCGGCATCAACCCGCGCGCTACCCAACGACCCGGTGACCGCATCCGGGCGGACGACAAGCCGGCGTCCGACGCGGCCGGGGTCGGGGTGAGCGATGACGGTCGCGACCGCCACCGGTCGGCAACTGTGGATGTCCTCGGCCACCGTGTCCAGGTCGGGGAATGTGGCCTTCGACACCGGCTCGATAAACACGTCGATGATGCCCCCGCAGGTCAGCCCGACCGCGAACGCGTCACCGTCGCTGACACCGTAGCGTTCCAGCCGCGGTTTCCCGGTGCGGGCCACCTCGGCGGCGAGTTCGTAGACGGCGGACTCCACGCAGCCGCCCGACACCGATCCGCTCACCGACCCGTCCGGGGCCACCACCAGTGCCGCCCCCGGTAATCGCGGCGCCGAGGCGAAGGTGCGCACCACGGTCGCCATGCCGGCGGTAGCATCCGCATGCCAGATCGACATCAGATCCACGATCACCTCGCGCACAAGTTCCAACGTAGGCTCAATCCCATGACGCCGGCTCAACTTCGGGCATATTCGGCCGTTGCGCGACTAGGCTCGGTGCACGCGGCCGCCGAGCAACTGGGGATGTCTGACGCCGGAATCTCGATGCATGTGGCGGCGCTGCGCAAAGAACTCGATGACCCCTTATTCATCCGGACCGGGACCGGGCTGGCTTTCACTCCGGGCGGGCTCCGGTTAGCCAGCAGGGCGGTGGAAATCCTTGGGCTGCAACAGCAAACAGCGATCGAGGTGACCGAAGCCGCGCACGGGCGCCGGTTGTTGCGGATCGCGGCATCCAGCACCTTCGCTGAACATGCCGCGCCCGGGCTGATCGACTTGTTCTCGTCGCGGGCCGACGATCTGTCCGTGGAGTTGAGCGTGCATCCCACGAGCCGATTCGGTGATCTCATCTCTTCACGCGCGGTGGATATCGCCATCGGCCCGGCCGCGGAAAGTGCAACCGGCTCGGACGGGATCGTGGTGCGCCCATTTTTGAGGTATCAGATCATTGCGGTGACTTCGCCGCACAGCCCGCTGGCGCGCGGTGTTCCCAGCCCCGAACTGCTGCGTGAGCAGGAGTGGATGCTCGGCCCGTCGGCAGGCAGCGTGGACGGCGAGATCGCCGCTATACTGCGTAATTTGGCGATCCCGGAATCACGGCAGCGAATGTTTCAGAGCGACGCCGCTGCGCTCGAGGAGGTTCAGCGTGCCGGCGGAGTAACGCTGACCATCGGCTTCGCTGTCGCCAAAGACCTTGCCGCCGGGCGATTGACGCACCTCACCGGGCCGGGACTGGACGTTCCCGGCGAATGGTGCACGGCCACCCTGCCGCCGTCAGCACGCCAGCCTGCGGTGTCAGAACTCCTGCGCTTCATCACCACTCCGCGCTGCACCCAAGCGATGATCCGGGGCACTGGCGTCGGCGTGACCCGGTTCCGCCCGAAGGTGCATGTGACGCTGTGGAGTTGATGTTTTGGCGCGCTACCAGGCGCGCTCGAGGTCGCCGTGCTGGGCGATCCAGGTGTGCATCGCGATGCCGGCCGCGACGGCCACGTTGATGCTTCGGGTGGAGCCGAATTGGGCGATGGACACCGTCATGGCCGCGCCCGCCCGGGCGTTGTCGGTGATACCCGGACCTTCCTGACCGAAAATCATCAGGCAGTGTCGCGGCAGCGTGGTTTGCTCCAGACGGGCGGCGCCGGGGAGGTTGTCGACCGCGACCACGGTCAGGCCGGCGCCGGCTGCGAAGTCGAGCAGATCGGCGATCGTGTCGTGATGGCGCAGCCGCTGGTAGCGGTCGGTGACCATGGCGCCGCGGCGGTTCCAGCGCCGGCGTCCGACGATGTGCACGGTGTCCACGGCGAACGCGTTGGCGGTGCGCACCACCGCGCCGATGTTCGCGTCGTGGCCGAAGTTTTCGATCGCCACATGCAGCGGGTGCCTGCGGGTGTCGATATCGGCGATGATCGCCTCACGGGTCCAATAGCGGTATGCGTCGACGACGTTGCGGGAATCCCCGTCGCGCAACAACACCGGGTCGTAGCGGGGATCGCTGGGCGGCGGACCCTGCCATGGGCCCACCCCGGCGGCCGGGGCACCCCATTCGGTGGGACCGGGTTCACCCATGGGTGGTCCACACCGCGGCATGAGTGCCGATCACCGCCACCGTCGCATACAGTACCGCGGCGTTGATCTCGCCCTGCGTGCACAGCGACGCGCTGACGTGCACGGCGTCCAGTGACGCCTCGGGCAGGATCAGCACCGACGCCCCATACTTCGCGCAGGCCGGGCTCAGCCCGGAGCCGGGCAGGCTGGGCGCCGCCAGCAGCATCAACGGGCCGCCGCGGGCCGCGGACTCGTCGCGATAGCGGGCGGCGATGCCCTCGGCCAGCAGGCCCAGCAGCATATAACCACTGCCGGTGAATGTCCCCGGCTCACCCAGCGACGCCCGGGTCAGCTGGGTACCGTCGGCGCGCCAGGCCGCCACGCTGGTGGTTTTAACGACCAGACCGGTGTCGTTTTTGTTGGTCGGCAACATCCCCACCGGAAACGCCGCCGGGTAGGCCGCCGCCGTGCCCGCGATCCGGTCCCGCGGCGAGTAGAGATACACCCCGCGCACCGCGCTGCGGTCTTTCAGCGGGCCCAGACACACTGTGCCGGTGAGCCGGTCGGGCGCCGGCGCAGACAGCGCCGCCGCGATGGCCTTGGGCCCTCCGATCGTGGCGTCGCAACTGCCGATGCCGGTGGCTTCCAGGGGGTGCGCCAGCGCGCCGTAGAGGCCGAAGCGAATGTCTTGGGGTTTCGCGTGCGGGGACGCCGGATCGGTTGCGGTGGCGTCGACGTCGACCAGTACGTAGTCGCCGCCCCAGCGCAGGTTAGCCACCTGGATGTGGTAGCCCAGCACCGTCAGCGACTCGCCGAGGCGAACGGCCGGGGCGCCGTAGACGCTGCGCTGCCCGGAGCCGGTGCAGGCGCCCAGACCCAGCGCCGCCACCACAAGGGTCATCGCGAGGAGAGCCCGCATCGCTAGCGGATCGGTGGCGTGTGTGACGGCTCAGCCGCTGTCAGGCCCAGATCCGCCAGGCCAAGCACGCTGCGATAGGCCAGTCCCTCGGCCTGGATCGCCGCAGCGGCACCGGTATCGCGGTCCACCACGGTGGCGACGCCGACGACCTCGCCGCCGGCTTCCCGCACGGCCCGCACCGCCTGTAACGCCGAGGCCCCGGTGGTGCTGGTGTCGTCCACTACCAGGACCCGACGCCCGGTTACCTCGGCCCCTTCGATAAGCCGTTGCATGCCATGAGTTTTCACCGATTTGCGCACGACGAAAGCGTCGATGGGGCGGCCTGGTGCGTGCATGACGGCGACCGCGACCGGATCGGCGCCCAGGGTCAGGCCACCGACCGCCGCGTAGTCCCAGTCGTCGGTGAGTTGGCGTATCAGCCGGCCGATCAACGGGGCCGCCCGATGGTGCAAAGTGGCGCGGCGCACATCGACGTAATAGTCGGCTCGCTGACCCGACGACAGGATGAAACGGCCGCGCACCACCGACAGCCGGCGCACCAGCTCAGCCAATTCGTCGCGGTCGGCCGCAGCGAGCCGCGGCCCGGTTGGCCCGGCTTCCTCGCGGGGCCTGACACGGCGCGCGTCCTCCCCCAGCCGAGGCTGTCGGCCCGGCTGCTCGCCCGACCTAAGTGCGGCCACGGCCCCGACCGATCACATTGGTGGCAACACGCACCAGGTTTCGCGGCACCAACCGTCCAGCCGCGACCATCGCCTTGTACTGCACCCCCGGGATGCTGATCACCTTGCCGCGGGCGATGTCGGCCAGGCTTGCCCGGATCACGTCGTCGACCTCAAGCCACAGAAATGACGGCAGCGATGTCATATCGATACCGGCGCGGCGATGGAATTCGGTGTGCACGAAACCCGGGCATACCGCATGAACACCCACCCCCGTGCCTTTCAACCCGCGGGCCAAACCTTCGGTGAAGGCCACCACCCAGGCCTTAGACGCCGAATACGTCGATCCCCGCCCGGGCAGCAGCCCGGCCACGCTGGCCACGTTGATCACGGTACCGGCGCCGGCGTCGAGCATGGCCGGCAACGCGGCCCGTGTCAGTTCCATCACCGCGGTCACATTGACATCCAGCTGCGCGTGCAGCAGGGCCGGATCGGCTGTCCAAAATTCACCCGATGTGCCGAAGCCGGCGTTGTTCACCAAAACCCGCACCCCGGCGCTGAGCCGGTCGGCCACCGTGGCGCGGCCAGCCGAATCAGCCAGATCAGCGGGCAAAACCTCGACACAACGGCCGGCTTCGTCACGCAACTCACCCGCCAGCCGCGCCAACCGACGGGTGTCCCGGGCGACCAGCACCAGATCGTAGCCGTCGGCGGCATACCGTCGCGCGAAACCTGCGCCGATCCCGGAGGTGGGCCCGGTGATCAGGGCAACACGGCCAGCCATCACCGACAGCGTAGCGAACGCGGTGACCGGTCCGATGCGGGCCGAGACGGATCCGGACCGCCGCCGGTGCGGCTATCAGCGCAGGTGATGCGCGGCCTGATGACCATTACGCGCCGACGGTGGGGGGCTCTGCCCAGCTCGGGAGCGGCCCTCCTCGCGGGCAGTGAAGTCACCACGCGGCAGGTCGCGGTGGGCGGGTCCGCCGTGCGACGGTTCGCGGGATTCCCCGCGCGGCGGCTCGCGGTGGCTCATCTCGGGGCGGGCCGCGCCTTGGCCGCGCCGCGGCACCGCATCTGCGCGGCCAGCCGGCGCCAGCGGACGGCTCGGTGCTGCGTTACGCCGCGCTGCCGGCTGAGATGCCATGGCCTGAGGTGTGGGTGGCAATACCCGCAGCAAGTCGTTGAACTGGCGCACCGTGCGCAATCCCTCGTCCCAGTCGGCCCGGGTGCTGGAGATCGGCATGCTGACCAATGTCCAGTTCTCCTCGTTCCACATGATCTCGGCACAGTCGGGTGCGGTGTGCGCGAAGGTGACCATGCGCCGGTCGCAGGCCCGCCGGGCGGCATCGAGGTTGGTGGAGTACACCATCCGCGGTCCGATCGCCCCGAGCAGCCACGTGTCGCTTTCGCGGGGCTCTTTCAGCCCTTTGAGCCGCATATCGAGGACGACGTTGGTGCCCACCTTGCGGTGCAGCGCGATCACCGTGGCCACTTCTTCGAGATCAAAGATGTAGACGGCCTCCCCGCGAATCTGGCCCAGGACCACGTTTTTTGCCGGCACATCACCAACGGTCGAGATCACCCCGCGTGTCCAGCGTTTGACCAAGTCGGCGGATTCCGGCTCGTAATCGAACCCGTGCGATCGCGCCCAGGATTTACGGCGCCGGCCGCGCCCACGGCGTCGATCGAGGTCGACGTACAGCAGCACCGCCGCACCGACGAAGCACAGTGCGGACAGCGTGAACCAGAGCGGAACCATCCCACGTAGCCTATCGGTTGTGAGCCCGGAACCGGACGGGCTCGCAGGTCACAACCCCGCATCAGCCTCGTGACAGCACGGCCGAGGCGTGCCCCGGCGGCAGGGACGAGTGTCGTCTCAGCCCAAAATCAGCGAGTCACCGTCGGGACTGACGTTCACCGGCACGGTGTCGCCGTCGTGCACCTGCCCGGCGAGCAGCATCTTGGCCAGCTGATCACCGATGGCCTGCTGCACTAGCCGCCGCAGCGGACGCGCCCCATAGACCGGGTCGAAGCCACGTTTGGCCAGCCATTGCTTGGCCGCCAGCGACACCTGCAGCTGGAGCCGCCGCTGGGCCAGCCGTTTCTGCAGCTGGGCCAGCTGGATGTCAACAATCTGGACCAGCTCTTCCGGCTTGAGCGGGTCGAAGATCAGCACGTCGTCGAGCCGGTTGATGAATTCGGGCTTGAACGTCGCCCGCACCGCGGCCATCACCTGCTCCTCGGTGCCGCCCGAGCCCAGGTTGGACGTCAGGATCAGGATGGTGTTGCGGAAATCGACGGTGCGTCCCTGCCCGTCGGTGAGCCGGCCCTCGTCAAGGACCTGCAGCAGCACGTCGAACACATCTTGGTGCGCCTTCTCGATCTCGTCGAACAGCACGACGGTGTACGGACGCCGGCGCACCGCCTCGGTGAGCTGGCCGCCTTCCTCGTAGCCGACATAGCCCGGTGGGGCGCCGATCAGCCGCGCCACCGAGTGACGCTCGCCGTATTCGCTCATGTCGATACGCACCATTGCGCGCTCGTCGTCGAACAAGAACTCCGCCAGCGCCTTGGCCAGCTCGGTTTTGCCGACGCCGGTGGGGCCCAGGAACATGAACGCCCCGGTCGGCCGGTTGGGGTCGGCGACGCCGGCCCGGCTGCGGCGCACCGCGTCCGAGACCGCGAGCACGGCTTTCCGCTGCCCGACGACGCGCTTGGCCAGCTCGTCTTCCATGCGCAGCAACTTGGTGGTCTCACCTTCCAGCAGCCGCCCCGCCGGGATCCCGGTCCACGACGACACCACCTCGGCGATGTCATCGGGGCCGACCTCTTCTTTGAGCATCATGGCTTCCCGCGCCTGGGCCTGCGGCAGCGCGGCATCGAGCTTTTTCTCCAGCTCCGGGATGCGCCCGTAGCGCAGCTCAGCGGCCTTGGCCAGATCGCCGTCACGCTCGGCACGCTCGGACTCGCCGCGCAGGATTTCCAGCTGTTCTTTGAGCTCGCGCACGGTGTCGATGGCGTTCTTCTCGTTCTGCCAGCGGGTAGTGAGCTCAGCCAACCGTTCTTTGTGGTCGGCCAGTTCGGCGCGCAGCTTTTCCAGCCGTTCTTTGGAGGCTTCATCCTCTTCTTTGGCCAGGGCCATCTCCTCGATCTCCAGCCGCCGCACCAGCCGCTCCACCTCGTCGATTTCAACGGGGCGCGAGTCGATTTCCATGCGCAGGCGGCTGGCCGCCTCATCGACCAGGTCGATGGCCTTGTCCGGCAGGAAACGCGCGGTGATGTAGCGGTCGGAGAGTGTGGCCGCGGCCACCAGCGCCGAGTCGGTGATACGCACGCCGTGATGCACCTCGTAGCGGTCTTTGAGGCCACGCAGGATGCCGATGGTGTCCTCCACCGACGGCTCACCGACATAGACCTGCTGGAAGCGCCGTTCCAGGGCGGCGTCCTTCTCGATGTGCTTGCGGTACTCATCGAGTGTGGTGGCGCCGACCAGCCGCAGCTCACCACGGGCCAGCATCGGCTTGATCATGTTGCCGGCGTCCATCGCGCCTTCGCCGGTCGCCCCGGCGCCCACGATGGTGTGTAGCTCATCGATGAACGTGATGATCTGCCCGGCCGAGGCCTTGATGTCGTCGAGCACGGCCTTCAGCCGTTCCTCGAATTCGCCGCGGTATTTCGAGCCGGCGACCATCGAGCCCAGGTCCAGCGCGATGATCTTCTTGTCGCGCAGGCTTTCCGGCACATCGCCGGCGACGATACGTTGCGCCAAACCCTCCACGATGGCCGTCTTGCCGACACCCGGTTCGCCGATGAGCACCGGGTTGTTTTTGGTCCGCCGCGACAGTACCTGGATGACGCGGCGAATCTCGGTGTCACGCCCGATGACGGGGTCGAGTTTTCCTTCGCGCGCCGCCGCGGTCAGGTCGGTGGAGTATTTCTCCAGCGCCTGGTAGGTGGCCTCCGGGTCGGGGCTGGTAACCCGGGCGCTGCCGCGGACCTTGACGAACGCGTCCCGCAGCGCCTGCGGGGACGCGCCGTGACCGTTCAGTATCTTGGCGACGTCGGAGTCGCCGGTGGCCAGGCCGACCAGCAGATGCTCGGTGGAAACGTACTGGTCGTCCATCTCGGTCGCCAGCTGCTGGGCGGCGTTGAGCGCCGCCAGAGACTCCCGGGACAGCTGCGGCTGCGCGCTGGCTCCGGTGATCTGCGGTAGCCGGTCGAGCAAGCGCTGCGTCTCAGCGCGGATGGTGGCGGGCACGACGCCGACAGCCTCCAGCAGCGGCGCGGCGATCCCGTCGGTCTGCGTGAGCAATGCCATCAGCAGATGAGCGGGCCGGATCTCTGGGTTACCGGCGGCCGACGCCGCCTGGAGCGCCGAGGTGAGCGCCGCTTGCGTCTTAGTTGTCGGGTTGAACGAGTCCACAACAGCCTCCATCCGGGGTCATAACCGAGGTATCGACAATGCTTGTCGCGATGTTCAACGCCGTAAATGTTGAGTCTGTTCCGCTCAAGTTTAGCCCGGTTTCGGTCGCCGGGCGTGCCAACAAGGTCGTCGAGGGCCGGCCGAGCTGCCGGAGAATCGGTGTGCACGCCGACTGGCGGGTCTGATCCGGAGGATTTGTCGGTCGGCTACGGTTCTCGGAGTGGCAACGAGCTGGGGTTCGGCGCTGACCGGGCTTATTTCCCTTGCGCTGGTGATCGCCCTGTCGCCGCTGTCGATCATCCCGGCGGTGCTGGTATTGCACACACCGCGGCCACGGCCCACCAGCCTCACCTTCCTTGGCGGCTGGCTGGTGTCGCTTGTCACGCTGACAGCGATTTTCGTCGAAGCCTCCGGGCTGCTCGGCGGCTTGCACCGGTCGCCGCCGGCGTGGGCGTCGTGGCTGCGGATCGTCGTGGGCGCGGTGCTCATCGTGTTCGGCGTTCTCCGGTGGCTGACGCGCCGCCGTCACACGCACACACCGGCGTGGATGCGGTCGCTCACCAACCTCACTCCTGTTCGCGCCGCAGCCATCGGGGCCGTGCTGGCCGTAGTGCGTCCCGAGGTGCTGTTGATTTGCGCGGCAGCCGGTTTGGCGATCGGCAGCGCGGGGCTGGGTGCCACGCGGGCCTGGATGTCGGCGGCCATCTTCGCCGCCGTCGCCGCGTCGACGGTCGCGGTCCCGGTACTGGCCTACGCCGGGGCCGGCGAGCGCCTCGAGCGACCGCTGGCCCGGCTCAAGGAATGGATGGACCGGCACAATGCCGCGCTACTGGCGGCCATCCTGATCCTCATCGGATTGCTGGTGTTGTACAAGGGAATTCATTACCTGTAAGTTACCTGTCAGTAGCGACCGCCCAAGCCCGGGCCAGTGCGGCGCGCCGTGCGCGATCGGCTCGGCTTCGCCGGGTGGCGCCAGCGGCTTAAGATCGGGGCCCGTGGGCCTGGAGGACCGCGATGCGCTGCGGGTGCTGCATGCCGCGATCGACCCCGGTGACAACGACCTGGTCCGCCGCTTCTACACCCACTGGTTTGCTCTGGACGTCTCGGTGCGTGACCTGTTTCCCCCGGACATGCACAGTCAGCGGGCCGCCTTCGCCCACGCCCTGCACTGGGTGTACGGCGAACTGGCCGCGCACCGCGCTCAGGAGCCGGTGGCGTTTTTGGCCCAGCTCGGCCGCGACCACCGCAAATACGGTGTGACCGAGGCGCACTACCAGACTCTGCGCCGGGCGCTGTATGCGACGCTGCGCAGTGAGTTAAGCGACGTGTGGACCGAGGCTCTCGACGACGCGGCCCGCCAGTCACTGAACCTGATCACCGGGGTGATGAGTGGGGCCGCCGACGCCGAAGACGGGCCTGCCTGGTGGGAGGGGACGGTGGTCGAGCACATGCGGGTGTCGCGCGACCTGGCAGTGGTGCGGCTCTACCTGGACCGCCCGCTGCCCTACCACCCCGGGCAGTACGTGAACGTCGCGATACCCCAGTGCCCGCGGCGGTGGCGTTACCTGACCCCGGCCATCCCGCCCGACGAGAACGGCGCCATCGAATTCCATGTGCGGGCGGTCCCGGGCGGCCTGGTCAGCTCGGCGATCGTCAGTGAGACACGGCCCGGCGACCGGTGGCGGCTGTCCAGCCCGCATGGCAGTCTGCAGGTCGACCGTGACGGCGGCGACGTGTTGATGGTGGCGGGCAGCACCGGCCTCGCGCCGCTGCGCTCGATCATCCTGGATCTCGCCCGCTGGGCGGTGAACCCGCGGGTGCACGTGTTCTTCGGCGGGCGCTACCCCTGCGAGCTCTACGATCTTCCTACCCTGTGGCAGGTCGCCGCCCAGAACCCGTGGCTGTCGGTCTCACCGGTGTCGGAATATCCCGACAACCCCCCGTGGGCCGCCGACTACCCCGATGTCACCCCGCCCCGGGGACTACATGTGCGCCAAACCGGTCGGCTGCCCGAGGTGGTGAGCCGGTACGGCAGCTGGAGTGACCGGCAAATCCTGATCTGCGGCGGACCGGCCATGGTGCGCGCCACCAAGGCCGCGCTGATCGCCAAAGGCGCACCGCCGGAGCGTATCCAGCACGACCCACTCTCCGGGTAGCCGACCGGGGAAGTCCGCGACGCCACACCTCTGCATCAGCCCGCACACCGCCACCATCTCAACGTCCCGTCGGCACGCCGGTGGGCATCCCTGCCATCGCAGGCTCGTAGTCTGGCTGGATGCATGTCGTCACATTGCGCGATCCCGTGTCCGCGGTGACAGCACAGTTTGTGCCGGACGCCGGCATGATCTGCACCTCGCTCAAAGATCGTGGCGCGGAGCTGCTCGGCCAGCGCGGCGGCCTGGACAGCTATGTCGCGAAGGGCAAGACCATGGGTATCCCGATTCTGTATCCGTGGGCAAACCGACTGGGCGCCAACGTATATACCGTAGAAGGCACAACGGTGACGCTGACCCCGGGCCAAAACGGTGTGCGGCTGGACCCGAACGGGTTGCCCATTCACGGTGTGTTAGCGGCCTATTCCGGATGGCAGGTGAGAACCGAATCCGCCAGTGAGCTGACCGCCGAGCTGGACTTCGGTGCGGACCCAAAGTTGTTCGCCAGTTTCCCTTTCCCGCATCTGCTCACGATGACGGTCTCGCTCTTTGCGCGCAACCTAACGGTGCGGACCACTGTCACTGCGACCGGAGACCAAGGCGTTCCAGTGTGTTTCGGCTTTCACCCCTATCTGCAGCTGCCGGGTGTTCCCCGCGCCGACTGGGTCATCGAAACACCGCCGCTACGCCACCTGCTGCTGGACCACCAAGGACTGCCTACCGGCCAGAAAACGGAACAACCCGCAGCTTGTGAAAGACTGGGCGACAAGGCCTTTGACGACGGATACGATCAGGTCGCCGACGGCTCTGTTTTCGCCGTTTCCGGTGGCGGCCGCCGTCTGGAAGTCCACTTCGAACAGGGCTATCCGGCTGCGCAGATTTTCGCGCCGACAAGCGAAGACGTGGTGTGTTTCGAACCAATGACGGCACCCGCCGACGCATTGCGCCGCGGTGGCTACCGGCTCGCACGCCGAGGAGAACCCGCCGCCGCCGTGTTCGCGATCCGCGTCTAAACCGGCCGGCGACCCAGGGCCACGTGCCACCAGTTGAGCGAGGAACCGACCAGCTCAACTACCGCCGCGGCTGCCAGACCACCAACGCGGTGCTCTTGGGTAACAGCGCCAGATCACGGCGGCGGCTGGCCCGCAAAGCTTCCAGCTCCGCGGTCATCTCCTTGATCCGCGCCTGCAGCGCCTCAACCTGGTTGGTGAGCTCGATGATCCGCTTGATCCCGGCAAGATTGACACCCTCGTCTTGGGAGAGCCGCTGCACCTCGCGGAGCAGCTCGATGTCACGTTCCGAATACCGCCGCCCCCCACCGGAACTCCGCCGCGGGGTCACCAGCCCGAGCCGGTCGTAGGTGCGTAGCGTCTGCGCGTGCATCCCGGCCAGCTCGGCGGCCACCGAGATCAGGAAGGTGCGGGAATCGTCTTTTTGACTCATTTCCGGTTCCCCGCCCATCCGGCTCTCGGATCAAACCCGCTGGCCCGCTCAGCGGCAGCATAAGCTTCCAGCGCCTCCTTGGCCGCGCCGTTCAGATTTGGCGGAACCGCGACCTTTACCGTGACCAGCAGATCGCCGCTGCCGCCGCCGCGTTTGGGAATACCGCGTCCACGCACTCGCAGCACACGCCCGTCCGCGGTGCCCTTCGGCACCCGAACACCGACTCGGCCGTCGAGCGTTGGAACTGAAAGTGTTGTACCTAAAGCTAATTCGGCGAAGCTGACGGGAACCGTCACGGTCAGGTCGTCGCCGTCGCGACCGAAAACCGGGTCGGGGCGCACATGCACGGTCACATACAGGTCGCCGGACGGGGCGCCACGCAAACCGGCCTCACCTTGTCCGGCCAGCCGAATCCGCTGCCCGTCCTCGACCCCGGGTGGGATGCGCACGTTGATGGTGCGGGTGCGCGTCGTCACTCCGGTTCCCTTGCATTGCGCACACGGATGCTCGATGATCGACCCGCTGCCCCGGCAGTTGGTGCACGGCTCAGAGAAGCCGAATGCTCCCTGATTGCGACTGATCACACCCGAACCGTTGCAGCTGGGGCACACTTTCGGGCTGGTACCCGGCCGCGCGCCGCTGCCGTGGCAATTGGTGCACGGCGCCGGGCTGGTCAGCCGCAGCGGCATCGCCACGCCCTTGGCGGCTTCGACGAAACTCAGCTCAGTCTCGGTCTCCAGGTCGTTACCGCGTCGCGGTCTGCTCGGGCGCTGTGTCGCGCCACGGCCGAACAAGCCTCCGAACAAATCGCCGATCGTCGTTCCACCGGTTTGGCTGGCAGCGTCGAACAAATCGCTCAGGTTGAATTCGACGCCGTCACCGCCCATACCGAACCCGCCGAAGTTGGTGCCGCCATAGCCGGCACCGAACCGGCGACCGAAGCCACCGCCGGCGAACAGGCGGCGGGTTTCGTCGTACTCTTTGCGTTTGGCCGGGTCTGAGAGCACGCTGTGCGCTTCCGACACCGCTTTGAACCGTTCCGCGGCCTGCGGGTTGTTCGGGTTCGCGTCAGGGTGCAGGTCGCGCGCCAGCTTACGGTAGGCGCGTTTGATTTCCTCCGGGCTGGCGTCGGGGGAGACGCCGAGCTCCTTATAGAAGTCTCTCTCGACCCATTCGCGCTGAGCCATATCGCGTCACCCCCTCTCACCTTCCTCTATGCCGTTACCTGCCGTCGGGCCCAGCCTCATTGCCCGACTCCTCCTCACCCCGCTCCACGGGCCGCATCGTCGTCGGGCCCGGCCTGATTGCCCGACTCCTCCTCACCCCGCTCCACGGGCCGCATCGTCGTCGGGCCCAGCCTCATTGCCCGACTCCTCCTCACCCCGCTCCACGGGCCGCATCGTCGTCGGGCCCGGCCTCCGGTACTACTGATTCTGCGTCCCGCTCAGCTGAGGCGATGTCGTTATCGGATGTCGCGACAGCCTGTGTTTCAGCGGGGACATCAACCGTGTCGGTGGTGTCAGCGGCCTCGGCGGCCTCCTCGGGGATGGTGTCGACCACGACCACCAAGGCATGCCGCAGAATCTGGTCGCCGAGTTTGTAGCCCTGCCGCAACACCTTGCCGATCACCGGCTTGGTGCCCTCAGACCCGTCGCCCTCATGCTGCACAGCTTCGTGCAGCAGCGGGTCGAAGTCGTCGCCCTCGGCGCCGAACGCGGACAGACCCAGTGCGGTCAGCGCGCCGGTCAGCTTGTCGGCGACCGACTTTAACGGACCGGATTCCAAATCACCGTGGCTACGGGCACGCTCGAGATCATCGAGTACACCCAGTAACTGACTGAGCACAGTGGCTTTGGCCCGGTCTGCTGCCGCTTGCTGGTCGCGCAGCACGCGCTTGCGGTAGTTGGCGAAGTCGGCTTGCACCCGCTGCAGGTCGGCGGTCAGTTCGGCGACCTTGTCCGCGGTCGCTGCATCGGCCGGGGCCGCCGAACTCGGCGCGGTTTGCGCCGAAGCGGACGCAACGTGACGCACTTCGCCGGTTTCCGGGTCGATCCGCCGCTTGTCGGTAATCGTTACCTGTTCGTGTGCGTTGCCGTTGCCTTCTGTCACTTGGCCTCCCGATCGTCGTCAACCACCTCCGCGTCCACGACATCCTCGGCGCTGCCGGCCCCGTCACCGCTGGCGCCAGCCCCGGCAGCCTGCGCGGCCTGGGTGGCCTCGTAGATCGCCTGGCCAAGCGCCTGCGACTCGTGGCCCAGCTTCTCCATCGCGGACTTGATCGCGTTGATGTCGGTGCCTTCCAGCGCTTTCTTCGCGTCGGCGATGGCCGCGTCAACCTTGTTGAGCACGTCAGCAGGAACTTTCGAGCCGCCCTCGGCCTCACGCTGCTCCTTGACAAACTTTTCGGTCTGATACACCAGCGTCTCGGCCTGGTTGCGCACGTCGGCTTCCTCGCGACGCCTGCGGTCCTCCTCGGCATGCGCCTCGGCGTCCTTGATCATCCGGTCGATCTCTTCCTTGGACAGCGCCGACCCTTCCTGGATGCGGATGGTGTTTTCCTTGCCGGTGCCCTTGTCCTTGGCGGTGACGTGCACGATGCCGTTGGCGTCGATGTCGAAGGTGACCTCGATCTGCGGCACGCCGCGCGGTGCCGGTGGGATACCGGTCAGCTCGAAGGAGCCGAGCAGCTTGTTGTGCGCGGCGATCTCGCGCTCACCCTGATAGACCTGGATCATCACCGACGGCTGGTTGTCGTCGGCGGTGGTGAAGGTTTCGCTGCGTTTGGTCGGGATGGTGGTGTTGCGCTCAATCAGCTTGGTCATCACACCGCCCTTGGTTTCGATACCCAAGCTCAGCGGCGTCACATCAAGCAGCAGAACATCTTTGACCTCGCCCTTGAGAACGCCGGCCTGCAGCGCGGCACCCACCGCGACGACCTCGTCGGGGTTGACGCCCTTGTTGGGCTCCTTGCCACCGGTGAGCTCCTTCACCAGGTCGGTCACCGCGGGCATCCGGGTGGAACCACCCACCAACACGACGTGGTCGATGTTGGCTACCGAGATGCCGGTGTCGGCGATCACCTGCTGGAACGGTTTGCGGCAGCGGTCCAGCAGATCCTGGGTGATGCGCTGGAACTCCGCCCGGGTGAGCTGCTCGTCGAGGAACAGCGGGTTCTTATCGGCGTCGACGGTGATGTAGGGCAGGTTGATCGAGGTGCTCGGCGACGAGCTCAGCTCGATTTTGGCCTTCTCGGCCGCTTCCTGCAGCCGCTGCATGGCCATCTTGTCCTTGGTCAGGTCAATGCCGGTCTGGGCTTTGAACTTGTCGGTCAGCCACTTGACGATCCGCTGATCCCAGTCATCGCCGCCGAGGTGGTTGTCACCTGAGGTGGCCCGGACCTCGACCACGCCCTCGCCGATCTCCAGCAGCGAGACGTCGAAGGTGCCGCCGCCGAGGTCGAACACCAGAATGGTCTGTTCTTTCTCGCCCTTGTCCAGGCCGTAGGCCAGTGCCGCCGCAGTCGGCTCATTGATAATGCGCAGCACGTTGAGACCCGCGATCTGGCCGGCTTCCTTGGTGGCTTGCCGCTGGGCGTCATTGAAGTAGGCGGGCACGGTGATGACCGCATCGGTGATGTCTTCACCCAGGTAAGCCTCTGCGTCGCGCTTCAGCTTCATCAAAATCCGGGCGCTGATCTCCTGGGGCGTATATTTCTTGCCGTCAATCTCGATCTTCCAGTCGGTGCCCATATGCCGCTTGACCGACCGCACGGTGCGCTCGACGTTGGTTACGGCCTGGTTCTTGGCGGGCTGGCCGACCAGCACCTCGCCGTTGCGGGCGAACGCGACGATCGACGGAGTGGTGCGCGAGCCCTCGGAGTTGGTGATGACGGTGGGGTCACCACCTTCGAGGACACAAACGACGGAGTTGGTGGTCCCGAGGTCGATACCGACCGCACGAGCCATGATGAATCCTCCTGAGTATGAGCGTGTTCGTGCACTATGCTGAGTGAACCCCGCTCAAGCCTGCCCCCGGCCGCGCCGCCTGTCAAACGCAGGGTTGAGCTAGGTTCACTCAAGTTGTCGATCGGGTTAACGGCGCTGGTTGGTCATTTGTTCCCGCGGATGTGGATTTGTGGATTCCCGGGTGTCCTGCCGGTTCCCCGAACTCATGTGGCCCCATGTCGACGTTTCCGACCGTCTGTCGCGTTTCGCGGCTGACGGTCTGGCCCGCAAGCCGGCAGCGACCGACAGGAAGCGGCCCGGTGTCACACCTCGCGCCGCGACAAAAGCTCGCGAGTATCCCCGCTGTCCAACCACCCCACCGACATCGCCGCGGTGAGCGGGCCGCTGCGGCTACCCGCAACGGACTCACCTGAGAATGCCCGATTCCCGGGAACTTCGTGAATCGGCGATTACCTTTAGGCGCGACGATGCGACCAGATCACACGATGGGCGCGCCGGAGGGCAAACCGGAGAGCAAAGGAGGCAGCGGTGAACAAAATGCTCGCGTACGGAACCGCCGTTGGCCTGATCGTTGGCGTAGCCGGCGCGGCGATCAACCACTTCGCCCACGCCGAGGTGACCCTGCTGTCCGCGGACGGCCCGCTATCCGGGAGCGACACAGCGATCATCCTCGGCGGAACCACCGAGCCCACGCCGTCCACCGCGTTCGCGCAGGCCGTCGAGAATCTGTATCTGCACCCGCTGGGTTTCGACGACGGTGCGACCTACTCGACCGTCTGCGACATGATCGGGACCAACCCGTGCAGCGCACCGCTGCAGGTGCTGACCACACCCGAACTGGTCCAACAGGGCCCGAGCAGTCTCACCGCCGCGTCGGACGTCGTGCTCGCCGTGGAAAACGAATTCAACGCGGACCCGGGCGCTTTCAGCGCCGAGCACCCGCTGACAATCTTCGGATACTCCCAGAGCGCCACGGCCGAGTCGATCGCGATGAGCCGACTCGCAGAAGCCGGCATCCCCAGCGCCGATCTGCACTTCGTGTTCATCGGCGACCCGTCCGCCCCGGGCGGTATATGGCCCAACCTGGAACCGGACCTGGATGCGATATTCGGCCCAAGCCTGACGAACGCCATCGTCACGAATCTCGACCTTAACGGCGTGCTTGGCAACGTGACACCCGACGATGTGTACCCGGCGACGATCTACACCCTGGACACCGACGGGGTAGCCGACTTCCAAGAAGACTTTAAGGCCGGAGGTCTGCTGGATCCGTTCGTGCACTTATTCGTCCAGCACGTGGAATACCTGGGCCTGACGCCGGCACAGATCGCTGACGCGACCACGTCGACCGTTGGCGACCTCACCTACGTCGACATCTCCGACAAGATCAATAACGTTGACGCGTGGATCGGTGCAATTGAGCACGGGGTCGCCAGCAGTGGATTATTGGAGAGCGTATTCGAGTCTCTCGTCCTGTATTTCGGCAATATGTTCTGACCTGACTTGTGGGCACACCCGGCAGACGCTGCCAGCGCGGTTGCCGTGGTGATCGGTGGTCAGCGGGGTGCGCAGCAGGCCGACGGGCCTTCGTCTGGAGGGCGTCTGGCCGGGTGAGCGTGGCAGAAACCCCGCACCGGATGCGCCGCCGGCTGACAGCAATCAACCAAAACATTCGGGTGCGACCGGTTCCGGCGAGGCGCCGACGATGTTTCGCGGACATTCCGCGAGCCGAGCCGCCCCGTTGACAGTCATCTCCCGCTACTAGACAATTGCCCAATTGCCGCACTGCTTGACGGCTCCACGTGTAGCGTTGTCGGAGCAGGTGGTCAGGAGCGGGAAGATGACCGAGAACTGCACAGCTTCTCGCACCCGCCGACGGCGCAGGCGCGCAGCGCTGGCCGGCGAGGCTTTGATCGCTGCCGCGGTGGTTGGGCTCGGCGTCGCGCACCTCGATGGAGCCGCCCCGGTGCACCCGCTGAGCGCCCTGCTGCACCTGTTGACCGCAGCAAGCCCGACGGGCCCCGACGCCTTCACCATCGGCCCCTATACCTTCGATCCCTTCACCGACCTGGACTGCTCGTACTGCGCCGAGGACCGCATCGACCCGTTCGGCGTCTCCGGCTTCTCCATCCCCACCGAAACCAGCGAAGGTTGGACCACGTTCTCCCCGATCGGCTCGGCGGCACCGTTATTCGAGCTCGGTGGCGGGACAGACAGTGGTATCCCCCTTGCCCCCCAATTCCTCGCGGTGTTCAACTCCAGCGGCACCGTCGTCGGGGTCATCGACGTCTCCAACGTCATGGCGACCGTGATAGGCAACCCCAACCTGGAGATGACCATCGTTGGGTCGTGGCTGCCCGATGGGGCACCCATCTCGGAGCTGCCGTCGGGAGCGGTATACGACATCTTCAACCTCAACCTGCCCATCCCCGACTTCCCGCCCTTGGCGAACGTCTACGTCGCCAATCCGGGAATGTCCCCTACCGTGCAAGACTTCATCGTGACCTCGTCCGGCGCCCAAAACGTCGACGCTTCCGTGGTCTTGCCGAACAACTTCGGCACACTCGACCTGCAGAACCTGTTAAATGTCAACGCCGCCGCGACGATGGCGCCCGGTGACGCCTTCACCGGTCTGCAGACGACCGCTGACAGCAGTATCAGCGCAGACGCCTTCACCATTGGCGCTTTCACCTTTAACCCCATTCTGTCCAGCGGCGCCGTGGGTTATAACACGATCGATTTTCTTGGCGGCGCCCCGCCGCTGCTGGACCTCGGCGGGGGCATCATCGATGGCAGTTCTCTGCTCACCCAAGAGTTTGATGTGTACAGCGGCACCACCGAAGTCGGGTCAATCGACACCAATGAGATCGTGGCCACCTTCTTGGGCATGACCAGCACGGAGTTCACCGTCACCAGTGCCACTCCGGCCAGTGGGGAAACCACCGCAGACCTGCCGGCGGTAGGAACGGTATACGACGTGTTCAACGTGTCCCCGCTGGGCATCGGCGACGATGAGATCGTCTACATTGCCACCCCGACAAGCGCTACCGAGACCCTGGTGACGCCGACCGGCGACATCCCCCTCCCGGTCCCCTTCAATGCCGCCATCGGACCCGACATGGGCACCGCGTTGGCTGCTCTGTCAGCGAACCAACCGTACGACAGCGTCATCAGTCCCCTCGCCTTCACCATCGACGGCCTCACCTTCGCCCCCGAATCGTCTACCGGAGCATTAGCCACAGCCTTCAACGCAGTGCCTATCACGGTTACTGCCCCGGCGCTGGTCCCGTTGGACCTGCAGATCGGCGGCGGCTATGCGGACGGCTTCACCCTTGCGTCGCAAGAATTTTTCGTCTACGAAGGCAGCGGGTCAACTGCCACCAACATCGGGTCGCTGAACTCCATCGTGACCGTGACGAACCTCTTGGGCTTCACCAGCACGGAATTCACGGTCAGCAGCACCACCGAGGCCAGCGGGGCAACCACCGCCCCGCCGGCGGTGGGGACGGTCTACGACGTGTTCAAACTGGCCCCCGACATCGTCAACGTCTACAGCGCCACCCCGACCGGTGATGTCGCCGACACCCTGATAACGCCGTTGGGGCCGCTCTTCGACGTGAATCTGTTAATCCCTGGAATCGACGCCGCAGCGCCGCTCAACCCCGGCGACGCGATCCCCTCCGGACTTGATGTGGCGTCCGCGGCCGCGTCCGTTTTGGGGGCGCTCCTCCCCTTCTGACGCTGCGCTGACGTCAACGTCTGCCACTCAAGGTCGCCCCGCGGCTGCCGGCCCCGCCCACGGGCCGGCCCGTGCCCGTCGTCAGGCTGCGGGTTCGATGGTGACGTCCTGCGAGGGCATGGGTTTGGCGATGATCGGCGGGCTGCCGGGGACCGGCGGGTTGCGGTAGCCTCGCAGCCAATCCGCTCCCCGGGTGTGCCCGGGTCGCAGCGTCGCACCACGCCACGCGAGAGGAACCTGATGCCGCCCCTGCCCCACACGCCTCGCGTCGCTGACACCGTGCTGCTCACCCGCGAGGACGCCGGCTATCACCACGACCTGCATCGCCGCCAGCTGCAGATGATCGCGATCGGCGGCGCTATCGGCACGGGGCTGTTCCTGGGAGCCGGAGGACGGCTGGCGTCGGCGGGGCCGGGCTTATTCCTGGTCTACGGGATCTGCGGGAGTTTCGTATTCCTGATCTTGCGGGCGCTGGGCGAACTTGTGCTGCACCGCCCCTCGTCGGGCTCGTTCGTGTCCTACGCCCGCGAGTTCTACGGGGAGAAAGCGGCGTTCGTCGCGGGCTGGATGTATTTCCTGAACTGGGCGATGACCGGGATCGTGGACAGCACCGCGATCGCCAACTACCTGCATTACTGGAAAGCGTTAAACGCGGTGCCGCAGTGGGCCTTTGCGCTGATCGCCCTGATGGCGGTGGTGTCGGTGAACATGATCTCGGTGAAGGCCTTCGGCGAACTGGAGTTCTGGGCAGCGCTGATCAAGGTCGTGGCGCTGACCGCGTTCCTGGTGGTCGGGCTCGTCTTTGTGCTCGGGCGTTTCCAGGTCGACGGTCGCGACACCGGCTTCGGCCTGTGGAGCGATCACGGCGGGTTCTTGCCGACCGGGCTACTGCCTTTGGTGCTCGTCACTTCGGGAGTGGTGTTCGCTTATGCGGCCGTGGAGCTGATCGGCACCGCCGCCGGGGAGACCGCCGAACCGGAAAAGATCATGCCCCGGGCCATCAACGCGGTGGTGACCCGGATCGGGGTCTTCTATGTCGGGTCGGTCGCCCTGCTGGCGCTGCTGTTGCCCTACACCGCTTACCGCGCACATGAAAGCCCGTTCGTCACGTTTTTCTCCAAGATCGGTTTCACCGGCGCCGGCTCGGTGATGAACGTCGTGGTCCTCACCGCGGCGTTCTCCAGCCTGAACGCGGGACTGTATTCGACCGGCCGGATTTTGCGGTCGATGGCGGTCAACGGCAGCGGCCCGAAGTTCACCGCGCGGATGTCGCGCAACGGCGTACCCTATGCCGGCATCTTGCTGACCAGCACGATCGGGCTGTTCGGTGTCGTGCTCAACGCGGTCAAACCTGGCCAGGCCTTCGAGATTGTCCTCAACATCGCCGCTTTGGGCATCATGGCGGCCTGGGCCACGATCGTGGCTTGCCAGTTGCGGCTGTACCGGCTGACAAAGGCCGGCATCATGCAGCGGCCGCGATTCCGCATGCCGCTGGCTCCCTACAGCGGCTACCTCACCTTGGCTTTCCTGGCCGCTGTGCTCGTGTTGATGATGTTCGACGCCCAACGCGGCCCCTGGATCATTGCGACGCTGGGGATCGGAGTGCCGGCCCTCATCGGGGGCTGGTACCTGGTGCGGGACCGGGTGCAGGCCACCGCCGCGGAAATCCCCACCCACCCCGGCGACACTGCGACCGCGGCGGACATCGCAGCCGTGGCCGAGCTGCCGATCGCGGCGGACGGCCCGGCCACCGGGGATTTGCCGGTAGCCGCCAACCCGGCGGACCACAAGGACTGAGACCGGCCGGCCGCGGCGCCGCGCAGCCCGGCCGCTCAGGCGGCGCCGGGCACGCGACCAGTGGCGGACCGATCGTCAGCCGCGTGCCGCCCGCGCCAGCACCCGACGAGCGGTGCGTGACCGTCCTCACGGGCCCCAGGTGCCCGGCATCATCGGCATGTGCGGGCCGCTGCCGAATTCGTCGGGCAACGTGGTCAATCCCGCTGCGGCAGCGGCGGTCTGCTTAGCCGCGGTACCGGCAAAACCAAGCGGTTTCCCACCCTGATCTGAAGCCGTGACACTTTCTGGCTCCCGATTCAGGTATTCGTAGCCGCGCCCGCGTTCGTTGACCTGTGTCCGCCGGCGACGGTGCAGGTGTGCCTTCTCTGGGGGCGCCGCCGCGGCTGCCGGGGCCGCGGCGGCGGCGGGCTTCGACGCTATCTTCTTGACGCGGGAACCCGACGCGGTCTGCGAACCTATGCTCAGATCACCCACCAGGTAGGGGAAGGATCCCGGGCCTGCAGGTGGGGGCGGTGGCGGCGAAGCGCCGGGCACGGCGGGCGCGGAAGTCGCAGGCGGCGGTGGGGGCGGGGCCGGGGCTGTGACCGAAGCAGGGGTCGGATGTGGAAACAGCGGCGGGCTCGAGGCCGGGGTGAACGCCGCGGGCACCGGGATCGACACCGACGCCGGGTGCACCAGACCAACCAGTCCTGTCAAACCCGTGCAACCGCCGATGGCCCCCATGGGCGTGGCCAGCGCGGGAAACGCCGCACCCATCGGCAACAACGGAGTCGTCGTGGCCACAAAATACAGATACTGCAGCAGCTGAGTACTCCAGTCGAAGAAGACCTCGATCGCGTAAACCCCCGACGCGAACATCAACAGCGGCGTGTTATTCCCAATCGCCGCCACCACTCCTTCATACCCAGACCAGTAGATGCCGGGTAAGGACAGCAGAGATTCCGTTGCCCCAAGGAGGTTCAACGGTTGGCCGGTGGTGAAACTGGTGGGTGGACTGAGGATGTACGCGATCATCGCCTGCAGATTCGCAAGGCTCTCGAAGTCATAGAATGGTTCGCCGACATAGTAGGGCGGGCCGGTGAGCCGAGGGCCGAGAATCTGATCGATGAGCTGGTCCAGCTGTGCAAAGACGGTGAATATCGACTTCGCTGGAGAGGCCGGGTCGGAAGAGACTGGCGCAGCATCGGATTTCACGATCGAAGGTGCAGGCGTGGTCTGTGGCGTCGCCGCCACCGCCGCGTTGGTCACACCCTGGTAGGTGCTCATGACGGTGGCGGCCTGAACCCACATCCGCACATAGTCGGCTTCATTGAGCGCAATCGGAATGGTGTTGATCCCGAAGAAATTCGTGGCGACCAACGCCGCATGGACGGCGTGGTTGGCGGCTAGCTCCCCCAACGTCGGCATGGCCGCCAGCGCGGTGGTGTAGGCGCTGGCCGCGGTTTCGTGCTGAGCGGCCATCGCCGCGCTGTCGGCGCTGGCCTTTCTCAGCCACGCCAGATACGGGACATGAGCGGCCACATACGATTCCGCACTGCGCCCCGCCCAGGCTCCGGCCTGCACCGACGCCGTAACCGCGCCGAGTTCGTCGGCCGCCGAGGCGTATTCGGCGCTCAACGAATGCCACGCCCCGGCCGCTGTGAGGTACGATCCCGGCCCCGGGCCGCTGCTCAGCAACGCCGAATGCACCTCCGGTGGCGAGGACATCCAGATCGGCGCGGTCATCGCACGCCAGCCGCGTGCAGAGACGACCACGCCGTTCCGCCACGATCGACCCGATCCGGGCCAAGCGCGGCCCATAATGGATGGCGCAGACCGAAGTCACCAGATACCAGTCGGGCACGATTCACTGCGCCCGCCTTTTCGGCGACGCACCCGGGTTGCCGGTCTTTGCCGGCGCAGGGCGGGTCACACAAGGCTGCGGTGCATGGTGAAGGAGTCATCAAAACGCCCCTCAGTACGACGGGATGCTCGCCGCCCTACGAGACGTTTGGCCGCCGGAGCCGATCACGCGCCGTCAAAACGGCATCCGCTCGGCACCCGCTTACGGCGATCCGCCCAATCCACGAGGCGACGCGCTGCCGGACACGGCGCGCCCGGCACAACTGGCAGGTCTTCGGACTCGCAGGCCCACACCGAAAACGGTGCTCCTACTAACCGTCGCTTCCCAGCCCCAGACATCTGCCGCGGACCAGTGCTCCTGACGGCGGTCGTTCCTGCATACCGCTGCGGGACAGTCCCGGATTCGCACCGGGTTCCCTCTCACGGCGGACCCGTACCAGCATCCGCCGCTCGATGCCGTTGCCACACAGTGTGACCGCGGCAAACCAGTTGCGCACGACATACTACGTGCCCCGGCACCCCGTTGGTTTCCTCACCCCGGCTCGTCGATGTCGCGGCCGCTGGCGAGGTCGCTGCAGTCGACGACCTCCACGTCGCCGCGGGCGCGCAGGTAGGCGCCCGCACCGTGATCGCCGCTGATGCTGGCCAGGACGGTCGGCCAGTGGCGGCGGGCGATGACTACCGGATGACCGGGACGCGCGCCGAAATAGGCGCGTGCCAGCCCACTACCAGAGGCCAACGCCCGCTTAAGAACTCGCGCGATTACCGCGGGACCCACATCGGGGGTGTCGACGACGTGCAACACGGCGTAGGCCGCGTCGATCCGTTCGGCCTGGGTCAGCCCGGCGCGCACCGAGGCGCTCAGACCCTCCTGCCAGTCGGGCACGCTGACCACGGTGACCCCCGGCGGCGCCGGCACGGCAGCCGCCCCGACAACCACAATGACCTCGGTGCAGCCGCCGGAACGTAACGCCGTCACCGCGATATCCAGCCAGCCGTCGACCAGCACCTTGGGCATTCCGTAGCGGCGTCCGGCGCCGGCGGCTAACAGCACCCCGGCGATGCGGGGAGTCATGGCATCGGGTCGTGGTGAATGCGGCCATCCAGCTCAGTGAGTGGTCTGCCACCGCCGCCCCAGCAGCGCGCGATGATCTCCGCGGCGATCGACACCGCGGTCTCTTCCGGGGTGCGAGCACCCAGGTCCAGGCCGATCGGGCTGGCCAGCCGGCTCAGCTCGGCATCGGTCAGCCCCGCCGCGCGTAATCGGTTCAGCCGCTCATGGTGGGTGCGACGCGAGCCCATGGCACCGACGTAGCCGACATCGAGGCGCAACGCCACCCGCAGCAGCGGTACGTCGAATTTGGGGTCATGCGTGAGTACGCAGATCACGGTCCGGGCGTCGATCGCGCCCTGCTCGGCCTGCGCCGTCAGGTAGCGGTGCGGCCAGTCGATGACGACCTCATCGGCGGTGGGGAACCGCGCGGGTGTCGCAAAGATCGCCCGCGCGTCGCACACGGTCACCCGGTAGCCCAGAAAACTGCCCTGGCGGGCCAAGGCCGCGGCGAAGTCGATCGCGCCGAAGATCAGCATTCGCGGCGGCGGTGCGTGGCTGGCCACGAATACCTCCATGCCGACGTCTTGGCGCTGCCCGTCTGCGCCGTAGCTGAGCACCGTGGAGCGGCCCGCGGCCAGCAGCCCCCGGGCGTCGTCGGTGACGGCGGCGTCGGCGCGCGCCGAGCCCAGCGATCCGTGCACCGAATCCGCGGTGATGACCAGTTTGCGTCCCAGCCGGCCGGGGTCGGGATGGGCGATGACCGTGGCGACGGCGGTCGGGCGGTGCGCGGCGAGATCGTCGGCCACCACCTGCAATTGCGGGAAGGAACGCCGCGATATCGGTTCGGCGAAGACATCGATCTCCCCGCCGCAGGTGAGACCGACCGCGAACGGGTCGTCGGCACTGGCACCGTAGCGCTGCAGTTGCGGACGTCCGGATCGCCGCACCTCGGCGGCGAGTTCGTAGACCGCCGCCTCGACACAACCGCCCGAAACCGACCCGGCCACTGTCCCGTCCGGCCCCACGACCAGCACCGCCCCTGGTGGCCTTGGTGCTGAGTGCCGGGTGCGGACCACGGTGGCGACACCGGCGGTGTCACCGGCACGCCAGATCGTCATCAGCTCGCCGAGTACATCACGCACGATCGCTGACGTTAGTGCGGGAGGTGCCCATTCGGCGTGCGATAATGTCACTCTCGTTTTTGACAGATTGCTTCTCGATGTACGATAACCACCCTTCTATAGTTTTAGTGAGGGGTAGTCCGGCGCATTGACACAGACCCGAACAGCCGTCGGATGGGAGCGATTGCCATGACCCGGCCGCGCGAACAAACCGCCACCTCCCGCTACGTCGGCACCCGGGTCCAGCGGGTGGAAGACGCCCGACTGCTGACCGGCCACGGCACGTTCGTCGACGATGTCACCCGGCCCGGCATGCTGCATGCCTGCTTCGTCCGCAGCCCGTTCGCCCGGGCCCGCATCAACGGGATCGACGCCTCGGCGGCCCTGGCGCTGCCCGGTGTACACGCCGTGTTCACCGCCGCAGACCTCAACCCCGACGTCAAAGAAGCCTGGCACGCGGTGGCGGGCAAGGATGTTCCCGATACTCCGCGGCCGCCGCTGGCTGAAGGCGAGGCGAAGTTCGTGGGCGACCCGGTGGCCCTGGTGATCGCCGAAAACCGCTACATCGCCGAGGACGCAACGGACTTAGTGGAAGTCGACTTCGGGCCGCTGCCGGCGATCGCCGACTTCACGAAGGCGCAAACGTCGGACATCCTGGTGCACGAGGGATACCCCGGCAACATCGCGGGCGGACTGTCCGGGGCTCCGCCGGACGAAGAGGTTTTCGCAGCGGCTCCTTGTGTGGTCTCCGAGACCATCTCTCAGCAGATCTATGCGCCGGTGCCGATCGAAACCCTCGGCATCGTGGTCGAATGGCAGGCCCCCTCTGAAGAGTTGACCATCTGGGCCTCCACCCAGACCCCGCATGAGCTGCGAGCGTTCGCCGCACGGCTGCTGGGCATTCCCGCCCAGCGGGTACGGGTGATCATGCGTGACACCGGTGGCGGGTTCGGCCAGAAGGTCGTCCCGATGCGCGAAGACATGTGCATCATGCTGGCCGCGCGCAAACTGCCCGCCGCGCTCAAATGGATCGAGGACCGCCGAGAGAACCTGATGTCGGCCGGCCAGGCCAGGCATGTAACCGGCAGGGCCCGAATGGCTTTCGACGAGGATGGCAGCATCTTGGCCGCCGACATCGACTTCGTCCAAGACGTCGGCGCCTACCCGACGCCCTATCCAGTACTGACGGCGGCCGCGATCGGCATGTTCTTCCCCGGGCCCTACCGTGTGCCCAAGGCCAGCTTCAACTACACGACGGTCTTCTCCAACACGGCCGGCCTGGCGGCCTATCGCGGTCCGTGGCAATTCGAGTCGTTGTCCCGGGAAATCTTGCTCGACATCGCCGCCCGCAAACTGGGGATGGATCCGGTCGAGCTGCGCCGTAAAAACCTGCTGCGCGCCGATGAGATGCCCTACGTCAACCCCAACGGCATGCCGTATGACCATGTCGCGCCCAGCGACACCTTCGAGCAGGCGGTGAAGATCCTCGACCACGAGGGCTTCCGCAAGCAGCAGCGGGACGCGCTGGCGCAGGGCCGCTATCTGGGGCTGGGCTTCGCCGCCTATATCGAACCGACCGGCGCCGCAACCGGCCATCTGGGCACTGAGGGCGCCACCATCCGCGTGGAGCCGACGGGTAAGGTCAACGTCTACGTCAACGGCGGATCCACCGGCAACAGCATCGAGACCACCGTCGTGCAGCTGACCGCCGACGCGCTGGGGGCCGATATCGATGATGTGGCCACCATCCAGGGTGATACTGCGGTCACCCCCTACGGTGCCGGCACCCAGGGCAGCCGCAGCGGCCCGATGACCGCCGGCGCGATCCACGAAGCCGGCACGCTGCTGCGCCGGCAGATCACCGCAATGGCCGCGCACTATCTCGGCGTGGACGACTCGGCGATCGAGCTGGCCAACTCACGTGCCAGCGTTCGTGACGATCCTTCCAGAAGCGTGACTTTCGCCGAGCTCGCCTACCGCGCCTACTACCAGCCGCAGCAGTTGCCGCCGGGGATGTCGGCCTCGCTGGAGGCCACCGCCCGGTTCACCTCGCAGGCACCCATCCATTGGGCCAACGCAACACATGCCTGCACCTGTGAGGTCGACGTGGCCACCGGCAAGGTCACTCTGACGCGCTACATCGTCAGCGAAGATGTCGGCCCAATGATCAACCCGACGGTCGTGGAAGGTCAGATCGCCGGAGGCACCGTGCAGGGTATCGGTGGCGCACTGCTGGAAAACCTCGCCTATGACGACGACGGCAACCCACTGGCCACCACCTTCGTCGACTACCTGCTGCCCACAACCACCGAGGTGCCGCCCATCGAGTTCGGCCATGTCGAGATTCCCGGCCCCGGGGTCGGCGGCTACAAGGGCGTCGGTGAGGGCGGAGCGATCGGTTCGACGCCGGCGGTGATCAACGCGATCAACGATGCGCTGGCGCCGCTGGGCGTGACCATCACCCGGCTGCCCGCCAGTCCGGCAGCCATTGTCGCACTGCTTGCAGACAAAGGATGACAAGTGGAGTTAACCAACGAGTTCCGTGTTCCGGTTCGGGTGGGCCAGGCCTGGGAAGTTCTGACCGATGTGCAGCGGATAGCGCCGTGCTTGCCGGGTGCGCAGGTACTCAGTGTTGACGGGGACGAGTTCACCGGCACAGTTAAGGTCAAGGTGGGCCCGATCACGGTGCAGTACAAAGGCAAAGCTGTCTTCGAACACAAGGACAGCTCAACCCACCGCGCGGTGATCAGGGCCAGCGGCAAAGAGATTCGTGGCCAGGGCAACGCCGCCGCGGTGGTCACCGCCGAGCTGAAGGAGGACGGCGACAGCACAACTTGCCTGTTGACCACCGACCTCACCATTTCCGGCAAAGCCGCTCAGTTCGGGCGCGGCGTATTAGCCGATGTGGCAAACAAACTCATCGCACAGTTCGCCGAGCGTCTCGAGGAAGACTTGCTGTCGCAGGCCAATTCGGCCGCACAACCGCAACCTGCGCAGCCGATATCGAGCGGAGCGGCCCGCGGAACAGAGCCGATCAAGATCGTGTCGGTGGTCGCCGGGCCGCTCGCCAGACGGGCAGCACCGGTGCTGGCCGGGCTGCTTGTCGGCGCTGTGATGGGGTGGCTGCTGGGCCGGCGCAGCTCATGAAACCCGCCGCGTTCGACTATCACCGCCCCGATAGTGTCGAAGAGGCGGTGTCGCTGCTGGCCGAGTTGGGCGAGGACGCCAAGATCCTCGCCGGCGGACAAAGCCTGGTACCGATGCTGTCGCTGCGACTGGCGTTCTTCGACCACCTGATCGACATCTCGCGGCTGGATGAGCTCAAAGGCATCGAGCGCCGGGGTGACGCGCTGTGGATCGGGGCTGGGACCACCGACGCGACCGTCGGAGCCGATCGACAGGTCAGCGCCGCGGTGCCGCTGCTTACTCGGGTGACGCCATTTGTCGGGCATTTCCAGATCCGCAACCGCGGCACGTTCGGCGGTTCGATCGCACACGCCGACCCGGCAGCCGAATACCCAACCGTGGCACTGACACTCGACGCGGTGATGGAAGCGGTATCACCGCGGGGGCGACGGGAGATCGCAGCCGCTGATTTCTTCACCGGACTGTGGGAAACCGCGCTGGAGCCCGACGAAGTTCTGACTGGCGTCCGATTCCCGTTGTCCAACAGCAGGTCGGGTTTCGGTGTCCACGAGTTCGCCCGTCGCCATGGTGATTTTGCTATCGCGGGGTCAGTAGTTGCCGTGCGGCTTGAGGAGGACCGGGTGTCGCACTGCGCGATCGGCTTGATGGGCTTGGGTTCCACGCCGCGGCGGGCGGCGGCGGCGGAGGCCGCGGTTCTCGGCATGCCGCTTGGCGAGCTGGACCCCAAGCAG
This sequence comes from Mycobacterium botniense, assembly GCF_010723305.1. Taxonomy (NCBI): domain Bacteria; kingdom Bacillati; phylum Actinomycetota; class Actinomycetes; order Mycobacteriales; family Mycobacteriaceae; genus Mycobacterium; species Mycobacterium botniense. Next base: position 905,779 of record NZ_BLKW01000002.1, read on the forward strand.
ATCGGCGAACTGGCGATGAGCGGTCTCGACGACGTTCCCGCCGACCTGCAGGGGTCGGCATCGTACCGCGCTCGGGTCGGCGCCGTCATGACCGCGCGTGCCTGGACCGACGCCGTCGCTGAAGCCGGCGGGGAGGCAACCCATGCATGAACAGCCCGTCCGGTTGTCGATCAACGGACGTCCCACCGAAGCCAGTGTCGAACCGCGGATGACGCTGGCGGATTTCCTGCGCGAGAAGTGCGGCCTGACCGGTACTCATCTGGGTTGTGAGCACGGCGCCTGCGGGGCCTGCACGGTGTTGCTGGACGGCGATGCGGTGCGTTCGTGCCTGCTGTTCGCGGTACAGGTCGACGGGATGGAGGTGACGACGGTGGAGGGTATCGCCGCTCCGGACGGTGAACTCTCGCCGGTACAGTCGGCGTTGCGCGAGTGCCATGGGCTGCAGTGTGGTTTCTGTACACCGGGGTTTGTCATGTCGATCACCGCGCTGCTGCGCACCAACCCGCACCCATCCGACACCGAGATCCGCGAGGGCCTGTCCGGAAACTTCTGCCGGTGCACCGGCTACCAGGGCATCGTCGCCGCCGTGCACCGCGCCGCTGAACTGATGCGCGCTGTCGAGCCGGCCCCGGCCACCCATCGGGGTTAACAGCTTCCCGGGCAGCGTTGGGCTCAACGGCTGCGCGCGTCACTACAGTCACTGGCGTCACACACTGCGTAGGCTGGCTCTGATATGTCGCTGATCCTTCGTGGTGGTGAACGCGCACGCAGCTGCGGGTGTCTGCTGGTGGCGGGCGCGGCGCTGCTGGGCGGATGCAGCGTGACCGTCGACGGCAAACCGGTGGGGTCACCGCATGCGGCCGCGCCGTCCCACCCGACCCGCGGGCCGGCCCCGCCGCCGGCCCCGACCGCCCCGAGCCCGCCACCCGGTGCGATTCCGCTTCAGCCTGATAAGAACGGTTACGTGTTCATCGAAACCAAGTCCGGGCAGACACGTTGCCAGATCGCGGTCGACAACGTCGGCTGCGAGGCACCGTTCACCAACTCCCCGATTGAGGATGGCGTGCACGCCAACGGCGTCAACATCACCGCCGACGGTACCGTGCAGTGGGTTTTGGGCAATCTCGGCGCCATACCCACCGTCACCATCGACTATCGCAGGTATGACGCGCAGGGCTGGACAATCGATGCCACCGCCGAGGGCACCCGCTTCACCAACGACCGCACCGGACACGGCATGTTCGTCAGCCTCGACAAGGTGGACACGTACTGACGCGGTTTACCCTGACGCTAATGGATTTCCGGGTATTCATCGAACCTCAGCAGGGCGCCAGCTACACCGACCAGCTCGCGGTCGCCCAGGCCGCGGAAAAACTCGGCTTTTCGGGTTTCTTCCGATCCGACCACTACCTCGCCATGAGCGGCGACGGGATGCCCGGACCGACCGATTCGTGGGTGACCTTGGGCGCCATCGCCCGAGAGACATCCTCGATCCGGCTCGGGACACTGGTCACGTCGGCGACCTTCCGTCATCCCGGGCCGCTTGCCGTCGCGGTCGCCCAGGTCGACGCCATGTCCGGCGGCCGTGTGGAGATGGGTCTCGGCACCGGTTGGTTCCAACGGGAACATCAGGCCTACGGGATCCCCTTTCCGCCGGCGGGCGAACGATTCGCCCGGTTGACGGAACAACTCGAGATCATCACCGGGCTGTGGAAGACACCCCTTGGGGAGACGTTCGACTACGCCGGAGCCCATTACGCCCTCAACGACTCGCCCGCATTGCCCAAACCTGTCCAGCGGCCCCATCCACCGATCATCATCGGCGGGCTGGGCGCCAACCGGACACCGCAGCTCGCCGCGACGTTCGCCGACGAGTTCAACGTGCCGTTCGCGAGACTGGAAACCATCCGCAACCAATACCAACGCGTTCAGACCATGGCCGCATCGGTGGCCCGCGCCCCGGGTTCGATCACCTACTCGGCGGCGTTCGTCGTATGCGCTGGACGCGACGATGCGGAGATCACCCGCCGCGCCGATGCTATCCGGCGGGATGTTGCTGAGCTGCGCGTGAACTCCCCGCTGGTGGGCACGCCGGCCGAAATCGTTGACCGGCTCGGGCCGGTCGCCGACGCCGGGGTGCAACGGATCTACCTCCAGCTGCTCGACCTGTCAGACCTGGACCATCTCGAGCTGGTCGCCGCCGAGGTGATACGCCAGCTTTGAGCCGAAGCTCACCATTGGGCCTGCGGCAGTCAGTACGATCGGGTGCGTGGCATCTAACGTCCCGCCGGACGACTTCAGCAACCAGCCAACTCAGCACGCCAATTTCGGCGCGCTGCCGCGCGAAACGGCCGGACCGATCGAAAGCGAGCCGTTCGAGCCGGAACCCCTCCCCTGGTACCGCAAGCCCAGGGCGCTGATTGCCTGGGCCTTATTCGTCTTGGTCCTCATCGCGCTGATCATCTACGGCATCCTCCAGCTCATTAAAGGGGGTCCCAGCCGCCCTACCCCCACCCCGACCCCGAGTCCGACCAGCACGACCACGACCACACCGAGAACCACCACGCCCGTGACCACAACCACCGCACCGACGAGCGCGACGACACCGGCACCGCCGCCACCCGCCACCGGGCCGGTCACACAACCGCCGCAGCGGCCACCTGAGCAGCTTCCGCATCGCCCGCACCTGCCGGAGGAGATTCCGAGGCTGCCCCCGCTCCCCTCGGTGATAACGCTGCCCCAGATGCCGACCGTGATCACGCTGCCACCCGGTCTTTGACCCCGGCCGCCCCGTATTCCGTCGCAACAGCTCGGCAACGACCGCGACACCACCCGCGTGGCGACGGTGTTTTCCGCACCGGAGCCGATACCATCAGCGGCCGTGGCAGGCTACGGCCCTTCCGGTTACGGCGACGACGAACCGACACAGTACGCCGCTAACTATCGGGAGAGCAGCGACCAGCCGACCGCGTATGCGGCCGGCTACAGCGCCTATGGCGCCGAGCCCGGATACGGTGCGGGCGTTGATTACGGGGAGGGCACCGAGCAGTCCGAGCCGCAAACCACCCCCTGGTATCGCAAGCCCGTGACGCTGATCGGGTGGGGCGTACTGGTCGGGGTTCTGATCGCGGTGATCGGCTACGGCGTCGTCGTGCTGTCGAGGGGCAACCACGGCGGTGCACCCGCCACCACAACCCCGTCGGCACCGGCCACGACAACCATCCCGCCCGCCACCACGACCGCCGCGCCGATCGCGCCCGCTACGACCCCGCCGACCACCACCCCAGCGCCGACGACGACCACCACCACCACAGCGCCGACGACGACCACCACAACGCCGACGACGACCACCACCACGACCACCACGACCACGACCACGACCACCACGACCACGACCACGACCACCACGACGGCGACGACCACCACAACGCCGACCACCAGCGCAGCTGCACCGGGGGCCTTCAACCCGCCGTCGCAGATCACGTTGCCGCCGCTGCCGACCGCGATTCCCCTGCCTCCCGGCCTGTGAGGCGCTGACCTGGCCGGTATGCAGCCGTAGTCCGACGTTGTTCAGCCGGGCTCAGCAGCGCCTTGGCCGAACTCGACCGGAGCGCTCATGCCGCGCGACCACCTCGGTCCCCACGCCGGCGTGCACTGCGGGTGGCAGCTGCGGATGCGGGATCCGATCACGATGGCCGCGAACACAATTCACCACCCGACGGAGTTCGACGGCCACGTGAAACAACCGCTATATCTGGGCTGACAGACACAGGTCATCAGGGCCGATCGGTGACTCCTCGGTGATGCGCGCGGCCGCGGCTTCCGTTCGTGCAGTGCATGTCACCGGGCTGCTACGGCACGGTGAACGCATCGGCACTGCCCACAGCCGCTACGACGCCAGGTTCGCCCCCGGTGCCGCCGGCGGTGGCGGGTTGTAGACCGGCACCGGGTTCTCGGCCGAGTTGCCGCCGAGCCCGCCGACGCCGGGAGCGGTGTTGCCGTCGCTGGCCGGCCCTATGGAGCCTCCGATGTTGCCGACCGGACCGTTACCGGGCACGCCGGGCGCACCGTCCACGACCGGAGTGGTACCGCTGTTACCACCAGCCCCGCCTGTGCCGGCGGTTCCGCCAGTGCCGTCCGTCGAGGTGGCATTGCCGCCGAAGGTGCCCCAGCCTCCGTCACCGCCGGAGCCGCCCTCGCTGCCGTTGGCGCCGGCACCACCGTCCCCGCCGTTGCCGCCGACGCTGCCGCCCACACCGCCATAGCCGCCATCCCCACCATTGCCGCCGTTGCTGTCAATACCGGTCACCGTGCCGCCCGCGCCACCGGTTCCGCCGTTACCGCCGGTCAGACCGCCCGCACCGCCGTCACCACCGGGCCCGCCGGGCCCGCCGACACTGTACGCGCCACTATCGACGCCGGCGGCGCCGCCGGTACCGCCATTGCCGCCGGTGACGCTGCCAGCACCGCCATTCCCGGCGAAACCGCCAAACCCGCTGGTGCTCAAGCTGCCGCTGTCTGCACCGCCGGTCCCGCCGTTACCGCCGGTCCCGCCGGTCAGACTGCCGGCGCCGCCGACTCCACCGGTGCCGCCCATACCACCGTTACCTCCGGTGCCGCTGGGGCCGTTCACACCGACGCTGCCATCGGGTGACCCGACCCCGGCGGCCCCGCCTTGTCCGCCGGCTGCGTCGGTCCCCGCGTTGCCGCCGTCACCGCCGGTTCCGCCGGTACCACCGGTAACTCCTGTGCCCCCGGCGCCGCCGGTGCCACCGGTACCGCCGTCACCCTGCGGCCCGCCGCCGCCGCCGGGACCACCGGCGCCGCCGCCCCCGGTATGGCCGAAGATGCCGCCGGAACCACCGTTGCCACCGGCACCACCGGCCCCGCCGACACCACCATCGCCACCATTGCCCCCGGTGCCGCCGGCGCCGCCGGCACCACCGGTAGTGGAAGTGTTCACGCTGGTGACATTAGAGGTCGCATCCTCGGCGCTGACGCTACTAGTGGGCGCATTCGCCCCGGCCCCGCCGGTGCCGCCCATGCCGCCCGCACCACCGACCCCGCCGTCACCGCCGGCCCCACCGTTACCGCCGGCGCCGCCATCACCGATAAACGAGCCCGCAGCCCCACCGGCGCCACCGGCCCCACCGGCGCCGCCGGCGCCACCGACCCCGCCGTCACCGCCGGCCCCACCGGCGCCGCCCGCACCGTCATTGGTGCCCAACGCCCCGGCCGCGCCCTCCGTGCCGGTTGTGCCCGTGGTGCCGGTCGCCCCGCTCATTCCGGCCCCACCGTCACCACCAGGGCCGCCGTCACCGAACAACACCGCCGAACCACCCGCACCACCGGCCCCGCCGGCCTCACCCGCGGTGGCGGCGGCCGCGCCAGGGCCACCTTCACCACCATCGCCCAGCAGCAACCCACCGGTGCCCCCCGCACCACCAGCACCCCCAGCAATCCCGGCGCCGCCGGCGCCCCCATCACCGATCAGCCCGGCCGACCCCCCAATCCCGCCGGCACCCCCATCAACCCCGATCACCCCCGTCGCCCCGATACCGCCGTTACCGATCAAAAACCCGCCATCCCCCAGATTGCCGAACAACCCCGAGCTACCCAACAGCGAATCATTAGTCCCGGTGAAATCATTGATCCCGTTACCAATCAAATCCCGGCCAAACAACAACACAAACGGGGTGTTGATCACCTCATCAACAGGCCCCCCGATCGGGCTGGTGATCCAATCCTGAGCCACCCCGTTCACCACACTGTTGAGGTCTTGCACCACCCCCACCAGCGCCGCATCCACTCCGCCCAGCGGATCAACCGACACCGACGTGGCCGACCCCACATCAGCCAGCCCCCCGACACCCAGCGCCGCGGCGGCCCCACCCAGATCACTCATCCCCGCACTCAGCGCGCTCATCATCGGATCAATAATGGGATCGATGATCACATCCACAATGTCGGCCCGCGCCCCCGGCGCGGTAGCACCCGCGGCCACCATCAACCCCGCAGCCGCCGCACCCACACCAAAACCACGCACCACCACCCGCCGACGAGCATCCCCACCCGCCCGACGCCGCTGCCGCCGACTCCGCGAACCACCAGCCATGACCTACCCCACCTCTCACCCACCAGCCCACCTGCCTGAGCCCTGCCTAAGAACACGCTAAACCTGCCCGTCATTGCTCATATGCGAATTGAAAAAATATTTCGAGGAAAAAAAATTTTCACGGGTAGTGGTACCGAGTGGAAGTTGAGGATTGACCGGGCTGTGAACGCCCGCCGCTTGCTGACCGAACAGGTCGCTCTGACGGCGTTTAACCGGCGATCATAATCCTCATCCAGCAAACACCGACCATGGTGGATGAATCGATGGAAAGCGCCGCTCCACGCCGTCGAGGTCGCTTACCCGCATCAATGCGTCCGGGACGAAACGGAAAGCACAACAACTGGTTAGCCCAGCCCGTGTCGCGGTAAACAGCACGAAGATGGCACTATGGGCAGGTCTAAGCGATCAAGTTACCCACCAGCAACACAATTGGTTGCTGTAAGTGGCGAGCATTTGGGGAGATGATCCGTGACCACGCAAACGCTGATCAGACTGGTCGTCGGCCTGGGCATGACCGCGGTTGTGGGGGTGTTCGCCGCCCGGCGGATCAGCTGGCTGGTCAAACTCATCCGCTCCGGCCGGCCGGCCACCGGTCGCACTGCCAATCTGGGAACCCGGATGTGGACCGAACTGGCCGAGGTGTTCGGGCAACGGCGGCTGCTGAAGTGGTCGGTTCCCGGTTTGGCCCACTTTTTTACCATGTGGGGCTTCTTCATCCTGCTGACGGTCTACATCGAGGCCTATGGCCTGCTGTTTCAGCCCAACTTTCACATCCCGATCATCGGCCGCTGGGATGTGCTGGGCTTTCTGCAAGACTTCTTCGCCACCGCCGTGTTCATCGGCATCACCGTTTTCGCGATCATCCGCCTGCGCACCAAACCAAAGGAACACGGCCGCGACTCCCGCTTCTACGGCTCGCACCTCGGCGGCGCGTGGCTGATCTTGTTCATGATCTTCAACGTCATCTGGACCTATGTGCTGGTCCGCGGCTCGGCGGTGAACAACGGCACCCTGCCTTATGGCAAAGCCGCGTTTCTGTCGCAGCTATTCGGCGCGATCCTCAAGCCGCTGGGCCATACCGCCAACGAGACTCTGGAAACCGTGGCGTTGCTGCTGCATATCGGGGTGATGCTGGCCTTCCTGATCATCGTGTTGCACTCCAAGCACCTGCACATCTTCGTGGCACCGATCAACGTGGTGTTCAAGCGGCTGCCCGACGGGCTGGGCCCGCTGCTGCCGATCGAAGCCGACGGTAAGCCGATCGATTTCGAAAATCCGCCTGACGATGCCGAATTCGGCCGCGGCAAGATCGAGGACTTCACCTGGAAAGCAATGCTGGACTTCGCCACCTGTACCGAGTGCGGGCGCTGTCAGTCGCAGTGCCCGGCCTGGAACACCGGCAAACCGCTTTCCCCCAAGCTCGTCATCATGGATCTGCGCGACCACTGGATGGCCAAGGCACCCTACCTGTTGGGTGACAAAGAGCGGCCCGCTGACGGTTTCGACCCCACGGCTGCCCACGATAGCGGCCACCACGTACCGGAATCCGGGTTCGGTCGGGTGGCGGGTTCTGGTCCCGAGCAGGCCAGCCGCCCGCTGGTTGGCACCGCCGAGCAGGGCGGGGTGATCGACCCCGACGTGTTGTGGTCGTGTGTGACCTGCGGCGCCTGTGTCGAGCAGTGCCCGGTGGACATCGAACACGTCGACCACATTGTTGATATGCGCCGCTACCAGGTGATGATGCAGTCGGAGTTCCCCTCCGAGTTGTCGGTGCTGTTCAAAAACCTGGAGACCAAGGCCAATCCGTGGGGCCAGAACGCCGCCGACCGCACCAACTGGATCGACGAGGTCGACTTCGACGTGCCGGTCTACGGCCAGGACGTCGACAGCTTCGACGGGTTCGAGTATCTGTTCTGGGTGGGCTGTGCCGGCGCTTATGACGACAAGGCCAAGAAGACCACCAAGGCGGTCGCCGAACTGCTGGCCGCCGCCGGGGTGAAGTTCGTGGTGCTGGGCGCCGGAGAAACCTGCAACGGCGACTCCGCGCGCCGCTCCGGTAACGAGTTCCTGTTCCAACAGCTGGCCCAGCAGGCCGTGGAGACGCTCGACGGGGTGTTCGAGGGCGTGGAGACCGTCGACCGCAAGATTGTGGTGACCTGTCCGCACTGCTTTAACACCCTCGGCCGCGAATACCGGCAGCTGGGCGCCAACTACACGGTGCTGCATCACACCCAGCTGCTCAACCGGCTGGTGCGTGACAAGAAGCTGATCCCGGTCAAGCCTGTCGACGGCGACGGGACGTCGATCACCTACCACGACCCGTGCTACCTGGGGCGGCACAACAAGGTCTACGAAGCACCACGTGAGCTGATCGGAGCTTCGGGTGCACGACTGACCGAAATGCCCCGGCACGCCGACCGCAGCTTCTGCTGCGGTGCGGGCGGCGCGCGGATGTGGATGGAAGAGCATCTCGGCAAGCGGATCAACCACGAACGCGTCGACGAGGCGCTGGCTACCGGCGCCACCACGGTCGCCACCGCGTGCCCATTCTGCCGGGTGATGATCACCGACGGTGTCGACGACCGCGCCGGGGCTGCCGGGCGCGACGGTGTCGACGTGCGCGACGTCGCTCAACTGCTGCTCGAGTCACTGGACCGCAGCAAGGTTCAGCTGCCGCCGAAGGGCACAGCCGCCAAGCAGGCCGAGAAACCTGCTCCCAAGGCGGCCACCACGCCGGCGGCACCGGCCAGACCGGAGACCCCCGAACCGGAAGCACCGGCCCACGACAAGCCCGCCAAAGCCGTCACCGGCCTGGGTATTGCCGCCGGCGCCAAACGGCCCGGCGCCAAGAAGGCCGCCGCCCCAGCACAACCCGGGTCCGCGTCAGCACCGGAGGAGAAACCCCAAGCGGGGACCAAAGCGCCCGGGGCGCCGGTGAAGGGCCTGGGTATTGCCGCCGGCGCCAAACGGCCCGGCGCCAAGAAGGCCGCTGCCCCAGCACAACCCGCCGGAGACGCCGCCGAGCCCCCGTCAAAAGCCCGCCAACAGGGTAGTCAGCAACCCGAGTCACAATCCGAGCAGCAGGATCGCAACGCCACGGCCACGTCTAAGGCCCAACCCGTGAAGGGTTTGGGCATCGCACGCGGCGCGCGTCCACCCGGTAAACGCTGAGCCCAGCAAATCGAATTGGACGGCCATGGCAGTATGGTTGACGTGACTACTCATCAGCTGCCGTGGCACACCACCGCGCATCACCCGCGGCAGCGCATATTTGCCCAGTCATCCAAACTGCAGGATGTTCTCTACGAAATTCGCGGCCCGGTGCACCAGCACGCGGCGCGGCTAGAGGCCGAAGGGCACCGGATTCTCAAGCTGAATATCGGCAACCCGGCACCGTTCGGATTCGAGGCGCCCGACGTCATCATGCGCGACATGATTCAGGCGCTGCCCTACGCGCAGGGCTATTCGGACTCCAAGGGCATCCTGTCAGCGCGGCGCGCGGTGGTGACCCGCTACGAACTGGTCGAGGGTTTCCCGCGACTCGACGTCGACGACGTGTATCTGGGTAACGGGGTCTCCGAGCTGATCACGATGACGCTGCAGGCTCTGCTGGACAACGGTGACCAAGTGCTGATCCCGGCGCCCGACTACCCGCTGTGGACGGCGTCCACATCACTGGCAGGCGGTACGCCGGTGCACTACCTGTGTGACGAGACCCAAGGCTGGCAACCCGATATCGCCGATCTGGAATCGAAAATCACCGAGCGCACCAAGGCGCTGGTCGTGATCAATCCGAACAACCCGACTGGCGCAGTCTACAGTCGCGAAATCCTCACCCAGATGGCTGATCTCGCTCGCAAGCATCAACTACTGCTGTTAGCTGATGAGATCTACGACAAGATTCTCTACGACGATGCCAAACACATCTGCATGGCATCGGTAGCTCCGGACTTGCTGTGCCTGACGTTCAATGGCCTCTCGAAGGCCTACCGGGTGGCCGGGTACCGCGCCGGATGGGTGGCGATCACCGGCCCTAAAGACCACGCCAGCAGCTTCATCGAGGGCATCAGTCTGCTGGCGAATATGCGGTTATGCCCGAATGTCCCTGCCCAGCACGCGATTCAGGTCGCGTTGGGCGGCCACCAAAGTATCGAGGATCTGGTACTTCCTGGAGGCCGCCTGCGCGAGCAGCGTGACGTGGCCTGGACCAAACTCAATGAAATTCCGGGAGTATCGTGCGTCAAGCCGGCGGGTGCGCTCTACACGTTCCCGCGGCTCGACCCCGAAGTTTATGACATCGAGGACGACGAGCAGCTTGTCCTCGATTTGTTGCTCTCGGAGAAGATCCTGGTCACACAGGGCACCGGGTTCAACTGGCCCACTCCGGATCACCTACGCATCGTGACTTTGCCGTGGTCACGCGATCTCAGCAATGCGATCGAGCGGCTCGGCAACTTCCTGGCAAGCTACCGCCAATAGGGATGAGCCATCGGCGAATCGGGTTACGCCGCGATCAGTTTCGCTCCAACAGTTTCAGCAGGTAGTTGCCGTAGCCGGACTTGAGCAGTGCGTGCGCCCGCTGGGTCAGCTGCTCGTCGTCGATCAATCCCATTCGCCACGCCACTTCTTCGGGCACGCTGATCTTCAAGCCTTGCCGCAGTTCCAGGGTGCGGACGTAGTCGGCGGCATCCAGCAGTGAGTCGAATGTGCCGGTGTCCAGCCACGCGGTTCCACGCGCCAGCACCTCGACAGACAGCCGGCCCTGGTTAAGGTAGGTCCGGTTGATATCGGTGATTTCGTACTCACCGCGTACTGATTTCGTTAAGTGGCGGGCGATTTCGACAACGTCGTTGTCGTAGAAGTACAGGCCCGGCACCGCGTACTGCGACTTGGGAGTGGCTGGCTTTTCTTCGATAGACAGCGCTACGCCGTCGGCGCTGAATTCGACAACGCCGTACGCAGAGGGATTAGCCACCCAGTATGCAAAAATTGCTCCGCCGCTTATATTTTGGAAGCGTTGCAAGCTCGTTCCCAGACCAGGTCCATAGAAGATGTTGTCTCCCAAAACGAGTGCGACGGAATCGGTACCGATGTGGTCGGCCCCGATGACGAATGCCTTTGCTAGACCGTCGGGATGGTCCTGGACAGCGTAGCTGATATTGATGCCGAACTGTGCTCCGCCGCCGAGGAGTCGGTGAAAGGCAGGTGCGTCATGTGGGGTGGTAATCACCAGAATGTCGCGGATGCCAGCCATCATCAGCGTGGACAGCGGATAGTAGATCATCGGTTTGTCGTAGACCGGCAGCAACTGCTTGCTGACGCCCATTGTGATCGGATACAGCCGCGTACCCGAACCGCCGGCTAAAATGATCCCGCGCATGCGCGTCCCCTCAGTCGACGCGGTCCGCTTCGGTGAGTTCGGTGGCAGCCAGCGCCGACGCCAGGTTCTCATGCCGGAACACTGACGTCACCTGATCGTGAACCACCCGGAACGCCGACGCGGCCGTCGTGCTCGCGCCTTGGGGACCGGTGATCTTCTGTTCGACAACGACGACGCCGCCGCGCACGTACAGCCGTCCCGGCTCGACCGTCGTCTTTCTCGCGGTGGCCCACCTGCGCAGCGAATCGTGACCCTGCCCGGCTCCGTGGGAGTCACCGAACTCGATGTCGTCGCTGGACAGCGCGACCAGGGTATCGAGATCGACTGCGTTGAGGGCGTCATGCCAGGCCAAGACGGTGGCGATCTCCGATGTGGTCATGATCAGCAAGGTACCGTGTGCGGCGCGGTTAAAAAGGGGTGTGGTCCAGCCAGTTCTGCCAGACCGTGGTATCGCCGAAGACGGTGATAGCAGTTTCAGTGACCGGGATTCGGCGCGAGAGCGCCAGCAGCAGCTCGGTGGCGCTACCGCGCAGTGCCGCTGTGCCCTTGCCATGGTCGTGGGACCAGACGATCCGTCCGCCGCCGGCGCCGATCGTCCATTCACCCGCGGCACCTAGCCCTGGGTCGGTGGCGTGCAAGTGGATGGTGCTGCCGTCCCGCAGTGGCAGCGGTGCCCCCTCGCTTCCGGCCTGGCTCGCCACCCGCTCAAGCCATTCGCTAATACCGTCGGCAGCCAGCTCGGGTGCCAGCGCGTAGTCGACGCCTAAGGCGAGCGCCGCGTCGGCGCGGTGCACGGTTGCCTCGTGTAGCCGGCGGCGGATCCACCAATAAGCTGGCCGCGGCCCGAGGAACGTCCACACCGGTGTCTCCACACCCACTAGCTCGACAGCATCGATCAGCTCCTGCGCGCCGCTGTGCAGCCAGGAAATTGCCTCGCCGGCATCCGGAGGCGGTGTGCCGCCCTCGACAGTGCGCGGATCGAGGAAGTGGTCGGCACGGTCGCGGATGATCTGTGCGGCCCACCGGTCCCCCCGACCGACATGGCGCAACAACTCCCTGAAGGTCCAGCCGGGACAGGTCGGCACCGGTGTAGCGGGCTCACCACTGCGGATGACATCGCAGAACGCGTGGTTCTGGTCGAGAAATGCTGCCGCGTAGTCCACGCCGTTAGGCTACGCGGCTTCTCCCGCGGCTACGCCGCAGGCATCGTCGCCCGGCAACCCCCACCTGGCCGGCTCCTCCTCCCGCGGCTACGCCGCAGGCATCGTCGCCCGGCAACCCCCACCTGGCCGGCTCCTCCTCCCGCGGCTACGCCGCAGGCATCGTCGCCCGGCAACCCCCACCTGGCCGGCTCCTCCTCCCGCGGCTACGCCGCAGGCATCGTCGCCCGGCCGCGGCCGAGGCAAAACACCCGCCAACCCGCCCGCTGCCAACGGGTGATGTCCAGGCAGTTGCGCCCATCCACAATGACTCGGGCCCGGACCTGGTCAGCAAGCTCGTCGGGGTCGAGGTCGATGAACTCTTGCCATTCGGTAAGCACCAGCACAGCGTCCGCCCGCTCGCAAGCCTCCGCGACAGACACCGCATAGTTGAGGGTGGGAAACAGTCGCTGGGCGTTCTCCAAGGCCTTCGGGTCGAAGACGTTGACGGTAGCTCCGTTGAGCTGCAACTGGCCTGCCACATTGAGCGCTGGTGAATCGCGCACGTCATCGGATTCGGGCTTGAACGCTGCACCCAGCACAGCGATGTTGGCGCCCAGCAACGACCCACCGCACGCGGTCGTGGTCAACTCCACCATCCGGGTGCGACGGCGCATATTGATATTGTCGACTTCACGCAAAAACGTCAGCGCCTGATCGGCTCCCAGCTCACCCGCGCGCGCCATGAACGCACGGATGTCTTTGGGCAAACAGCCACCGCCGAAACCCAAACCCGCGTTGAGGCATTGGCGCCCGATCCGGGAGTCGTATCCGAGCGCGTCGGCCAAGACCGTGACATCCGCGCCGGCCGCCTCGCACACCTCCGAGATCGCGTTGATGAACGAAATCTTGGTCGCCAGAAATGCATTGGCGGAAACCTTCACCAGCTCCGCGGTCTGCAGGTCAGTGACCAAGAAGGGCACCCCCGCCTGCAGCAGCGGTCCGTACAACTCGCGGATCGCCGACACGGCTAAAATCGAATCAGGTTGTACACCAAGCACAATACGCTCGGGGTGCAGGGTGTCGTGTACCGCGAAGCCTTCTCGCAGAAACTCGGGATTCCAAGCCACTTCGATGTCGATTCCCGGCGGCGCCAACACGCGAGCTCGCTGGCCCAGCTCTGCTGCGGTGCCGACGGGGACAGTGGACTTGCCGACGAGGACAGCGGATCGGGTCAACCGCGGCACCAGCGTGTCGATGACGGCGTGAACATAGCGCAAATCGGCGCTGTATTCGCCTTTCTTCTGAGGAGTGCCGACCCCCAGGAAATGCACGTCGGCAAACCCGGCCGCCAGGTCGTAATCGGTGGTGAACCGCAACCGACCCCTGCTGAGGTTATCCGTTAACAGCTTGCGCAGACCGGGTTCGTAAAACGGAATGTCGCCTCCGGCCAGCTTGGCAACTTTGCCGGGATCAGTGTCGACTCCCACCACCTCGTGCCCTAGTTCCGCCATACCCACGGCGTGAGTAGCACCCAAGTAGCCCGTACCGAAGACGGTGCATCGCATACTGCCCTGTCTAGCCTGTCGCGATGAGCTAACAGCGTCACACCACTAAGCGGCAGGCGAACGGCTGGTAACGGTTGGTTGCCAGCGAACTAAAACCCGTTACCGGGATTACCCGTGAAATGGGTAGCGGAACCTGGATGCGGCGGGGAGGCCAGCTCCGCGGGACTGAATCCGGCGCGCACCGGCTGTAACGAGCAATCCGCGCCGGCGCCGGGTCGTCGGCCACCGACGCTGGCCCACTCGGCTGGTGCGCGTGCAGACATGTCGCGACTACCTGCCCGGAATGCACGGGTTGTGACTGAGGTCGTCCGATACACCAACGGCGCCCCCGTCACAACCCCTTGGCTCCTGGCGGCCCTGCCCGGGCGCTGACGGTGTCGCCGGGCTAGAAGCGGAGATGAAACCCTGGGACGGGCAGTGGGATCATCGGGCCGCCGAACCCGCCGCGGCCGCGGCCATGGCCCCAGCCCCCACCGCCGTGATCGCCGCCCCACGGGGCGACCGGCGGCCCCGGTGGGGGAGGAGCAAATATCTGCGGGAGCAGCGGCGGAATCGGTGGCGGCGGCAAGGCCGGAGCAGGCAACGGCAAGGCCGGAGCAGGCAGCGGCAGCGCCGGAGGCGGCGGCGGAACAGCCGGCGGAGGCGGCAACGCCGGCGCCACAGCCGGTGCCGGCCGCGGTGCGGCGACGGGTGCGGGCACGTGCGCAGGTGCTGGTGCAGGGGCGGGTGGCGCGGGCACCTGAGCTTTAGGGAGCGGTGGCGGTGCTGCCGGTTGAGCGGGCGTGACAACGTTTTGGCTCAGGCTGGGCTTCTGATCGATGTGCGGCCGAATCGTGATTGCCAGCGACAGCACCAATGCCACCACACCCACGACAAAGATCGTCAACACACCCATCGCGGTCAGGAACGGTGTGCGGGCCGATGGCTCGCCGGGTTCCGCCGCGAAGTCGGGGTACATCCCCGTTGTAAAGTCTTCCTCCCCGGCGACCGGGCCGTAGGCGTCGGGACCCTCGGCGGTAAAGATGTCGGCGTCCCCGTCGGGGAGAGCGCTATATGCGAGATCCCCGTCCTCCGGCGCCGCAGCTCCCCCAGGCACGGCGAGGTATCCGGCAAGCAGAAAGGGACTCACTTCGCCGGTGCCCGGATCCTGAGCGTAGGCCAGTGCCGCTGTCGACGAGGCAAATAACGGCGCATTTGCCGACGCCAGCGCTGCCCCCCGCGCCAGCGCGGTCTCGGGCTCCTCCGGGACACTCACCGGCAGCGATGTGGCTTCCTGCAATGCCGGTTTGATCATCGCCACATCCACATCGGCACCGACGACGAAGATTCCCCCTGGGGCTGGTTCTATCCGCTCGGCATCTTCGACCATGTCGGCGAGCTCTGCGACGGCCTCGTCGTCATCGTCGGGAAGAGATCGCCGGCACACATCAGAGACCGAGCCGTCAGCGGTGTTGACAACCGCCAGGGTCGCGGTGTCGGGTTCGATGAACAACAGCGCGGTGCGATCGTAATCGGTTGCGCTGCCGACGGCGTGCGCCAGCGCGGCGGCGGCCAGGAAGGCCGACACCAACATGACGTTCTCGATCTTGCGTGCGCCCAGTTCCTCGCGCAGCACGGCCGCATCGGCGGGGTCGATCCACGTCACCCCGGTTGACGCCAGCTGGTAGCCGCCCTCGGCAGCGCCTTCCCGGGTGCCCAGAATCGCTGCGATAACACGTTGCGGGGCGGTGCCGACCGGTATCTCGCCGTCACTTGTGATGTCGATGTTGTCTTGGTCGATGGTGGGACCGTCGGCGTTTCGGCCCTCCACCAGCACCATGCGGACCATCGTTGGTGCCATCGACACACCAAGTACGGTTTCCACTACCCCTCCAAGGAGTTTGCTCCCCACCCGCAATTCGCGGAGGCAGCGCACCGTCCCGCTGATCCTGGTACTTCGACCTTACCTGCCGATGCGGTGATACTGCCCGGCTGTTTCAGCCGAGGACGCCGGTGGGAGCCGCCGCGGCTGTACCCGCCGTCCCGGCACGCGCGACCCCGGAATACCCGCCGGGTCTGCCCCCACGTCGGCCCCGAAATCTGCCCCGACCGAACAAACCGTTCCTAGACCGTTGTCATTTCTCGCGGTACGAAGCGGACCGGGAGAAGTCGATGAAGTTTTGGTAGTAACGCGACGGCGTCGGCCCGCGTTGTCCCTGGTATTTCGAGCCCGCCCGGGCACTTCCGTAAGGATGCTCAGCCGGGCTGGTCAACCGCAGGATGCAAAGCTGGCCGATCTTCATTCCCGGCCACAGCGTGATCGGCAGATTGGCCACATTGGACAGCTCCAGCGTGATGTGGCCGCTGAAACCGGGATCGATGAAACCTGCGGTCGAGTGCGTCAACAAGCCCAGCCGTCCCAGCGACGACTTGCCTTCCAGTCGTCCGGCCAGGTCCTCGGGCAAGGTGAACAGTTCCAGCGTCGAACCGAGCACGAATTCACCGGGATGCAGCACAAACGGCTCACCATCAACCGGTTCCACCACGCTGGTCAGCTCATCTTGCCGCTGTGCGGGGTCGATGTGCGTGTACCGCGTGTTGTTGAACACCCGAAACAGGCTGTCGAGGCGCACGTCCACGCTGGATGGTTGCACCAAGGCGTCGTCGAAGGGATCAATGCCGAGCCGCCCGGCAGCGATTTCGGCCCTCAAATCCCGGTCAGAGAGCAGCACCCGTTGAGCCTATCTGCTGGGTCCGTCCCATGAGGGTGATGAACGGTGCTGCCTGAGATGCTAGCCTTCGGAAACGACCGCGCCGATGTAGTTCAATGGCAGAACATCAGCTTCCCAAGCTGAGAACGCGGGTTCGATTCCCGTCATCGGCTCCACATCTGAGCAGCGCCGACGTGGTGGCGCGCTGCTTCGGCGACCGGCGGCGGTACCTACCCGATACCTACCGCCACAGCTGGGTACGACCTGGGCTCAAGGGCACCCTGACACGAAAAACACCCGCCAGCTCGCCAAACGATGTGCGGTTAGTCGTCCAGCAGGCTATCCAGCGGCTCCTCGGCCACTTCGATCGCCTCGATCAATGCGCGCTCCTCGTCGGTGATCCGATAAAGCCGGTAAACGATCTCGTCGATTTCCCTCTGAGCGGCGACGGCCTGGTTTTCGAAAGCCGCACATTCGGCAGCGGTCTTGTTGAAATACGTCAGCAGCTCATCTTTCTGAGTGAGCGACAACCGGAGCCTGGCGGCCGCGAGGAACTCATCGAAGTCGAGCCGCCACCAGGTCTTCAGCTTCCTGGCGTTCCAGTTCTGCCCGCCATATTCCGACTTCATCACCGTCAGAACGTGCTCGCTGCGCTCCCGCAGGTTCGCAAGCGACTTCGCAACGCTATGAGCCAGGTCAGCAAGATCGGCTTGGTCCTTCCGCGAGATGCGCACCATCGGCAACTGCTCGATGTTGGACTTGTTGATCGCCAGATATCCGCCGGCCAGGTGCTTGTCGGCGAACTCCGTCCGGAGGTAGTAGCTCATGAAGGCACTGTTCAGGACCGCGGTCAAGGCTTCCGGGTCGATCCCGCCGAAGTCGTATATGCCGTACGCCCCAACACCTAGGGCCAGCGGTTCGGGGACGTAGACCGCCTCGATCCGCTTGGTCATGCCGGCAATGACCACCTTCGGCGCCTTCCAGAATGCGTACTTGCTCGCAGCGATTTCCGGCGAGCCCAACGTGATGTAGGGGTGCTTGTACACCGACTTCATGTACGGCACGCGGGTCGTGTCGATCTGAAACGGGTCCACGCCGCCGCTGACGGCGAACGGGATGCCCGACCCGGCCTCATTGAGTAGACCTTTCACCACCTGAGCCTCGAAACCGGTTGTGCCCGCGTTCAGTTTGATACCGAAGTCGGCAAGGGTCTTGAACCTTCGGAGGCCGTTGCCTTCGTCGGGATATTGGGTGAAGTTGCCGAGGTGCTCAGGCTCGGAGATGCTATACCGCTCCACCGTCGCCGATTCCGACCGGTTCATGTTGCCGAGCAAGATGATCGGGTACACCCCAACGCCCTTGAATACCGACAGCGTCGACACGTTTACCACCGACTCAAGCGACGACCCGGACATAAATTCCTGAGCTGGCCGCGCGTAGTCCGCGATCAGGTACTTGTTGGGGATGATCCAGCCGTACCGCCCTTCGGGCTTCAGCAGCTGGATGCCGCGCAGCAAGAACGCTACATAGATGTCGTACGAGCCGGCCAGTTGCGGGTACTTCTCCACTAGGTGGGCGCGCTCGTCCTGGGTCATTAGGCGGGCATTGATGTACGGCGGATTACCGATCACGACGTCAAAGCCACCCGATGCCATGATGTCCGGGAAGTTGTCTCGCCAGTTGAATGCCTTGCTCCCGCCCTGGTCCGGGTCGTCGACCAACGAGTTCCCACACTTGATATTGTTGTCCAGAGCGGTAAGCGGCTTGCCTTTCTCCGCCGTCTTCAGCCAAAGGCTGAGCTTGGTGATCTCGACCGATTCTTCATTAATGTCGACGCCAAAGATGTTGTCGGAGAGTATCTTCCTCACGACCTCGTCGTACGACATCAGGGTCCCGCCGAGAATCTCGTTGACGCGCAGGTTTTCCTTCAGCAGGTAATCGAACACGTACACCAGGAAAGCACCACTGCCGCAAGCGATGTCGACGACCTTGATGGCCTGGAGAACGGCCAAGTACTCCGAGTACATGCGGCGCTGCCGCTTGTCATAGCCCTCTTCGGTCTTCATTAGATTGAGCTTGTGCTTGCGCTTCAGCTCATCCTCGCGAAGCCGCAGATATGCACCGAGGGTGTTGTCGACGATGAACCGAACGATGTAATCGGGTGTGTAGTAGATGCCCTCGCGCCGCCGCCGACTTTTGAGCCCAAGCGGGTTCTTCTCCGCCCGGACTTTCCGACGGATCTCCTCCAAGTTGGTGATCGACTGCTCGAAGATGTGGCCAAGGACGTTGACGCGCAGCTCGTTACGGAAGTCGTAACGGGATAGACCCGCCAGCTTCCGCATCACCGGGTCAGAGATTGTCAGCGCGTCGATCCACGGGTCCTCAGCGAATAGGCCGCCGTTGTACCCGACCGGGATGCCCAGCGCAGCACTGCCCTTATCTATCGACCGGAACAATCGCTTGAAGAATTCGAACAACGGCTCGCCCAGCGGGTTGTGGTTCTCGGCGTGGTTCAAGACCGTCGCAACGATCTGGTCGGGCAGCAGATCCATGTCCTCGGCGAAGCACGCGAAAACCACTCGGTCGATGATCGTCTGGGCCTTGCGGATGGCGAGATCGAACTTGTCGCGGGTGGCAGGATTGTTCCGCCAGATGTCCTGCAGCAGCTCGATGCGGATGTCCTTGTACTCCGCATAGAACTGCTCGCCGACCTCCTCCTGCTCCTGCCGGATCGCGCTCAGAAGGGCCTGCGTAGCGGATGGCCCCTGGCGGGAGACCATGCTCTCCGCCCTCATCAGCACGTACCAGGTCTTGAACTTGAGGTAGTCGTCCGTGGGGTCGATCAGGTCGTCGAGCGTCCAGCGCTCGAAGTCCAGCTGGTTGTCGTTGTACAGCCGGAACTCGTAGAAGTTGCTGACCACCACGAAGGGGCAGGACGCAAACTGCGGCTTGTACTTGAAACCCTGCTGCACAGGGCTGAGGTTGCCTTGGCTCTGCTGTGGCTTGTCGAGCGAGACGTCCGCACCCTTCAGCTCAACCACGGCGGCGATGTTGTCGATCCCTGCGACCGGTTCCGCGTAACGCAGCACGGCATCCGGCGTCTGGCCGCCCTTGGCGGTGGTCGCGGCCTTCGGCGTGAAGGTGAACGGGACGTGCGGCTTCTCCCGGTAACCGAGGATCTTGATGAAGAAGTCTTGGTTGTAGGCCTGCTCCCGGCTAGTCTCGTTGTCACCCTTCAACGATCCCCGGCGGTAATCGTCGAGCCACGTCTGGATCAGATCGATGCACCACGCGATGTCCTTCGTGTCGACCTTCTGCGCCAGGCCGCGCACCTTCTTCTTGCCGAACAAGCTAGCCACGGATTCCAGCTTAGAGGGACAGGCCGAGTTTGCCGTGGCGAACCAGCTGGCCAACAGCACATCTATTGCCCCCGCACCCGGAGCATCACTGCCCACCACGGTCACCTGCTCAGCTTGACGATCCCGACCGACACCACAGAGGTATGACGTTGCCGGACGCCGCGAGGCTCCCCATTGCCCCGAGCGCGGCCATAGCGTCGGCGTGGTTGTCCTCGAACAGGTGCGCGTAGATGCCCATCGTCGTCGTCGGCTTCGCATGCCCCATGAACCGGCTGACGTCGAACGCCGGTATCCCCGCCGCGACGCACAGGCTCGCGTACGTGTGGCGGAGCGAGTGGAACTTCAGCTCCGGCGACAGGCCAGCGGTCGGCGTAAGCCTGTTGGCTCGCAGCACCGCGGGGCGGTAGACCGCCTTGTACCAGCCGCCATGCTGGAGCGGCTCCGACCAATCGAGCACTAAGCGGTCTTCCGCTTCGGCCACCGATAGGTCGGCCAAGGCGGTAGCCTGCCGCTGCACCACAGCTCGGCGCTCCCTGCTCGTGGGCTTCCCGTCCGGACCCACCGCCCGCACGCCGGTCGGCTTCGGCATCTTCAGCGTCACCGCCGGGAACAGCGGCGCGGTTGAATCGTCGGCGCGCGGGTGCTCCGCGAGGTAGTCGCGCAACAGCGCCGTCGTCACCGCCGTGAGCAGCACCTTGCGGCGGCTGCCCTTGGTCTTGGGTGCGAGGTAGGTCATGGTGGTGCCGACGAGCCGCGCCGTTCGCTCGACCCGAAGCACGCCGGGTTTCGTGGGTGCGTTGAGGTTCGGCGACGTCTTCGATAGCTCAACATCACCGACCTGTAGCCCGGCCAGCTCCGCCGCCCGGAGACCACTCCACGGGGCAATGTGCACCAACACGTTGTATGGCCGAGGCGTCGCGGCGACAAGCGCCGAAACTTGCGCCCCCGTGAGGAACTGCGCCGGGTCATCCACTACGCCGGAGTCGCCGTGCTCAGTCGGGAGCTTCACGTAATCAGCGGGATTGCTCGCCAGCCGGCCATCCGCGACCGCCTGGGCGAGAACCATCCGCACCGTGAAGTAGGCGTGCCGCACCGTGCTGGGCTTCTTGCCCGCCACAACCATCTTCTGCACCCACATTGAAATCTGGTCGCGAGTGATCTTGTTCAGCGGGTAACCGCCGAACGTCGCGTCAATCCCAAGCGTCTTTCCGTCGCCCCGGCGCGTGCTAGCTGGGGCCAGGGCGGCTTCGTGCCCGGCCTTCGTGGTGGGCTTCAGGTCGTGCCGGGAGGCCAACCACAGCTGCGCCGCGTCTCGGAACAACATCCGCCCGGCCTTCGGATCGAAGTACACCCCGCGCCTGATCTTGTCGGCGGTCTCCGTTGCGTAGTCCTCCGCCGCCTTCCGCGTGCGGAAGCCGCCCTTGGTCTGATGCTTGCCGTCTGGGTCCTTCCACTTCACGATGTAGGCGGCGCTGCCGCTCTTCGTGTTTCGCTTCTGCACGTACGCCATCAGCTTGCGTCCATTTCTGTTGCGGCGGTGGCACTCGCGTAGATGCGCCGCACGGTCGAGGTCTGCCAGGTGGGCAGGCCGGCAGGACTCAAGATGCCTTCGGCCGCCAAGGTGGTCGCGATCTTGGCGAAGCTCAGGCCCGTGTGGCGGTCCATTACGATTCGCCGCACGACACCAGGTGGCGCCTGCCTGGGCCGGCCAATGCGCTCGCCGCGCGCCCGCTTCGCAGACAACGCCACTTTGGTCCGCTGGGAGATCAGCCGACGCCCGAATTGAGCGAAGGTCGCCATCAAGTGGGCCATCGCTTCGCCCGCTGGGGTCGTAAGGTCCACCCCCAGATCCAGCACCACCAGCGACCAACCTTGCGCCTGGGCGGCTTCAATGATGTTGACGGCGTTGATGATCGACCGGGCAAGCCGGTCCATCTTGGCCACGACAAGACCGTCGCCTTGCCCGCTTGCCAAAAGTTGCAACACTTCTCGCAGCGACGGGCCGATCATCTTGCCGGTCACGCCGTCGTCGCTGTGGTGCCCAACCTCCCAACCCCGCCGTGCGGCCTCGGCGTCGATGGCGGCGCGCTGAGCCTCCAGCCCGTTGCCGCTGGCGGCCTGCTCCTCAGTGCTGACGCGGCAGTAGCCGAACATGAGCGGGCCTTGCGGATTTCGTGCCGCGCTCATGCTTCTGGCTCCAGGTCCGCGTCCGGGAAAGCCACGGCCTCCATCAGCTGGCCTAGGCGAATATTGTTGCGCGTCAGGCGGTCCGCGAACACGTTGGTCACAACGCCCACCGCGCCAATCACCGTCGTTCCGGTCCAGTCGAGTGCGTCGGGGGTGCGCCGCGTCAGTGATTGGCTCGCGGCCCTCGTTGGTCACCGACACCACGCGTACGCGGTCGCCGGGTTTGAATCTGCTCACTTCGGTTCCTCTCGTCGGGGCGGAAACGACCGGTTCCGCCTTACGCCCCGAACGCTACGCCAGGTAGCACACTCGCTGTTGCCACTTTAGCTGTGCTTTCGCTGTCTGTGGCTAATTACGCCCGCGCGCCGGCTAGCCCGCGCTACATCGGCCAGGGCATCCTCGGCAGTGATCAGGCCCGCGCTCGGCGGCTTCGTAGGCTCTGGGAACGCTCGGCGCAGCGACGCGGGCTGCTCGGCGGGCTTCGCACTCTCTACGGGTGCGCTAGGCCGCGTTACGCCAGGCTCCTGGGGCCGTTCGGCGGGCTGCGTCGGCGGCCCCGGTGGCCGGGTGGCCCGCCGCTGGCGCGGTAGCGGCTTCCCCGCGTGCTTGGCCACGGCCTTCGCCAGCCGCTTATCGGCCGGCGACACGCTCGGGTCAGGTGCTATACCGCGCACCGCGCGCTCCAACATGATTGCCTTCGCGAAGGCGAGGCCCTCCTGCGCTTTCCGTTGTACATGTCGTGTCGCCCCGCCATGGAGGCGGCACACCGTCCCGCCGCGAATCGCAAAGCGGCCGCACGGTTTACCATCGCGCTGCCGTCGCGCGGCGCAGCGGCGTGGATGGTTGAGGCGCTGCTCATACGTCAGTGCATTTTCTCTATTCGCATTCTTATGTCGCTCGCTCATCGGTCACCCGGCCTTGTTCGGTCGCATGGCCAAGGCGGCATTATCGGGTTACGGGGTGGCCGGTTTGGTCTGCGCGTCAGATAGGCCGCAAGCCAGTACGGTGGCATCGGCGGGGTGTAGACGTTAATTGCAATCTCCAATCGGTAGTGACGGTTTCCTGTGTTGCTCGGCCAGGGCGTGGTTCAGAGGGGGAGGCGGGGAGAATCTCCCCCTGTGCCGCGCGAGATTTCGCGCCTCGTGCATATCCCGCGGATGAAGAAATCCAGGTTTCCTGGTCTTTTAGGTCGGCCTAAGTCAAGAATATTCGCAGCAGGCGGGGAGACCGCTCCCCCTCTTCCCCTCTGACACTTGCCGTTCATCTGCCCTCCTTCAAGCGGAACAGATATCCTTCGTTGCCTTGGTACTCAATCTGTTTGGCTTCGACATCACCGACCTGTTGCAACAATTCCAGCGCCGGTTCGACATACTGCCGGTCGTCGTTGCTAAAGCACTTCTTGACTTCGTTCAGCGTCCGGTCATTCTGCTTTCGCAGCTTTCGGCGTATGCCCTCTGCTACCCGTGTAATCGCCTTCTCCCGCAGGACATCTGCCTTCACAACTTCGCGTTCGGCATCTGCACGCCCACGCATTCTGTTTGCCTCTCCCGCCTTGGTTTTCAGCGCCGCTTGAACCTCGGTTCGCGACGCGTTCGACACACTCATCACGACACCGGCAAGGTCCCAGTCCTCTTCGGTCACTTTGTCGGTGCGGCCGTTCATCCACATCAGCCCCACCGCCACCTTCAGCCGCGCGAGGGTCGCGTGTGCATCTAGCGCCTGGTTCTCTGGGACTTGGCCGCGTAGCTTCGCCTTCTGTTCTCGCCGCACTGTCTCAACCACGCTCGGCGGCAACCCCAGCACGTGAAACCCGGACTTGTCGGCGGGCATGTCCAGCTTGTACTCATCGCGTGGCCCAAACTTCAGCTTCGGGCCGTCGTCGTCGGCAGTAGCCTCCTGTTCATCACCCGGTCTCGGCCATGCGGGTAGGCGCAGCGGCTCAGGTTCTTCGGGCGGCTCGTCCGGTGCATCTGGGTCGGTCGTCGGGAGCCAGATAAATCGTTGCGGCGTACCGCCGTCGGAATCCTGCAGGAGTGCGCCACCACGCCCCGGCTGGACACCAACCACCATCGTCATGCGGTAGCGGTGGCCCACCACCACGACGGCCTTCTCGGCGTTCGCCCAGCCGAATCCAAGCCGTTCGCCCATCCAGGCCTTGCGAAGCTCCGGCATCAGTGTCGACCCGCCACGGCCCGCGAGCGCCGCGAATGTGTCAACCTCGCCTACCCGTGAACATCACCGCGTTACGCAGGTTTATCTGCTGCGGCTCCTGATTTTTCGGTTTTGTCACACAGGCGTACTGCTTGAGGATGCCTTCGCCACTACTCGGCGTGGCGACGAACACAAATGTCTCGCTCGCGACAAAGTCTTCAGCCGCCGCTTCAGAGGTGTTCTTGCCGAAGCCGGAACGGGCCACCAAGGCGACGAACAAATTCAAGCTCGCCTCCGACCCAATCGTTGGCGGCAGCACAACCTCGGGCGGGATTGTCGCGATCACACGCGCCAGGACAGCGCCCAGCGTTGACCACGGCCCCACACACCGTGCCCGCGCGAACGTCCGCAGTCGCTCCAATTCGGGCCGCGCCGACCAGAACGCCTCAAGCTCGGCGTCAGTCAACAGCTCGTCGTTTCGGTGCGCCCTGTCGGGGTCAGCCTGCGCCGCAGCCCACTTCGCCATCCGCATGTACTCGTCGCCAAGCTGAGCCACGCGCTCGTGCTCAGCTCCGGCGTCGAATCTTGCTGCGTAAGTTGAGTGCAGCGTTCCGAATGCCTCGCGGGCCGGATAACAGCCGGCCATCGCCTCCGAGAACGCCCACGGTAGCGCGGCAGTCATCTTCTCGTGCCGGGACGCATTACCGTCAACCTGCGCGTCGAACCAGTCGGCTGGTCCGCTCACGTTGTGCCGGCAGTTCTCCCGTCCACACCCGCCGGGGGGTGCATCCAGGAATGCCTCCAACTCCGCGTCGGTCAGTGGGTCGTTTTGGCCAGCGGCCTCGGTCAGGCACTCTCGCAACACTTCCGGCAACGGTCCCACTTGGCCGACCCTGATCTGGCGGTAGGTGCCACCTTTGGTTTCGGCGTCAGGGTGTGGTGTGGGCGCGGCGATGATGACGCCGTTCTTGCCCCTGACTTCGCCGCAGGCTGTGAAAGCGCCCGCGCCGTTGCCGAATTCGCTGTCGGGCGGCATCGCGAACATGTAATGCCCACGGTCACCGTCATGACGGGTGCCTTGGATCGCGGTAGCCGTGAGCATCGCGTCGGCCAAGTCGTCACGCCCATAGACCCTGATGCCATCGATGCTGTCTAGGTCAAGATCAAACACAATCGCACTGGATCGCCCGCAATGAAGGGCGATTCCGTAATTGGGGTTTACTTTCCACCATCGGCGTAGTTTGTCGGGGTCACGGGTGGACTTACTTTGCTAATGTCCGCTAACAACACTGCCGGGGTTCTTGATGTCGTCGGGATCAGTCGGCAGCACGTACCATCCGGCCTCCGCGTAGGCCAAAGCGGCGTTCAACAAGCTCATGTCAGTGACGTCGGGCAGACGCAGGCCGGTGTCCTGCGAGAGCGCGAACGGATTTCGGCGGCGGGGTGCGTCAGGCGGTATCATAAAAGCCAGGCCTTGATTGTTGGAGCAGTTGGGTCTCGCGGTTCGCCCTCAGCCCGCCCGCCAGGTGTGGGGTTGGGGGTGAACTCATTTCTGAGTTCCTGCAGCAGATTTCGCGCGGCACGCATTAGGGCCGACAAAGCGACTGGCAGCAGGCTGCTTCTGTGCAGCGATGAAATTCCAGCCGTCAGTTTTGCTGAAAAAATTGCCGATCCCCAGACGAGTGGGGATGATCTTCCGGTCTATAACCGCGTGCTTAATCGCACGGCGGCTGACCGGGATTCCCTCGTCATAGTGCAACCATTCCCAGAGTTCCTGCTCCGTCATGGTCGGCTTTTCATCATCGATCACGGGCGCACTCCAAAGACATCAAAGGGTTTTGGATTTGCGCCCGCTTCCAATCCCCGGTTTATATAGGAAGCGCGTCCGGGGGGAGGGTCAGGCCGGTGACGGCCCTACACCCCTAGTACCTTACCCGAACCGACGCCGACACTCGCCGCTTTACATCGCAAGTGTCCGTGTAAAACGGTCTGTTCGGTCTGGCCAGTACTCGGCGCAGGGGAACGCCCGGCACTTCGCTATCGGCCAGCTCGGCCACGCCTACGGCAGCGGCGGTAGCGGGCTACCGGGGTCAATCACCCCACCGGGTGGCAGGTCATCCTCGGCGTCCCGGCGCATCAGCATCAATCCGTCCTCTGCGGCTTCGATGGCCCGGTCGCGGCACGCGGGGCACACCATGAAAAGCAGCAAGAACGAGTCACTTCCGCCATGGCCAGAACTCCATGTTGCGTTCGCCGATACCGCCGCACGTTGGTGCCTTGCGTATTTGGCAAAAGTCAGCCCGCGCCGTGCGCACGGTTTTGTGCCAGGTACGCCGGTAGTCCTCTGCGTAGTCGTCTAGCAACGCGGGTTCGGCGGGTACGACACGAACCTCATTGGTGCCAACAATATGCACGAACACCGCCGGGGTGCCGTAGTCGTTGATGTCGCTGACGTGGCCGTGCTTATCGAAGCAATCGATGTCGCCCGCAGCTATCCCCAAGCGCATACTACGGTGCGCGGCAGCGGCGATCTTGTCCATCTCAGGGGACCGCGCCGGGGAACAAGTCGTTCAGGCCTGTGTCATCACGCCAGTTGAACATCTTGGCCACCAGTCGGTCGATGGCCCAGCTGGCGTTGGGGTCCATGTTGTTCATGATGCCCTCTCAGCTCGGGACATTGCCCAATCGAACAGGTCTTGTGTCGAGAACATCAGCGCCCCGCCGACTTCGCGGCTTGGTATCTGGCGCTTGGGCGCGGCGGTGGGGACAAAGTTCAGGGTGACTGGCACGCCGAGCACGGTCGTGAGCCACTCGTGCGCGTCCTTGCGGCCGCACACCGTCAGCAACCGCGACAGCTTCACGCCGCTTGGTGGGGCTTGTTGCGTCTTCGCCATTAGAAGTGAACCTCCCTGTCTAGCTTCGACTTTACTCCGATTAGCCCCAGGCCGCTCCGACTAGCCGAGATTCGCCACGGTTGTGTGTTAAGCACCGCCACAACGCATTTCGCAGCATACGCTCTCGTCTAACGCACTAATAACTGCTTAGGACCAATGACATGCCACAGGACACACTGACCAACAGTCGCTTCCACATTTGGGGCGGTTCCGGGGTCGGTGACACTAAGGGTGTTGCGACGCGCGGCGACGCGCTCGTCAACATGACCGCTGACGGCGTTGACCTCAACCAAATTTGGGCTCAGGTACGGGAGGTCAATTCGCTGTGGAACGCCGAACGCAAAAGCATCACCGACATCCTGTCCTTCCAGACCGTCAACGTTGCCGACGCCATCGCGCAAAGCATCACTAGTGCAAGCTTCGAGGAAGCAACGGAATTTGGTGTGCTGGCAGCGATTCGGCCTCCGAGCGATGTGCTGAAGCTTGGGTACAACTTCAAGGACTGGGACCTGCGAACGAGCTTCACGTGGAAGTTCCTACGCGAAGCGACCGCCGAGCAAGTCACCGCCCACCTGCAGCGCGTCTACGAGGCTGACAACATACTGACAACAGGAACGGTCTTCAACCGATTGCTCAATCCGGCAACGGTATTAAATGAATGGCAGCACACTTGCTACGGGTTGTGGAATGCGGACGGAATGGTGCCGCCACCGTTTCTCGGCAAGAAATTGGACGGCTCGCACTCGCACTACCTCACCACGTCCTCAACGACTCTCGACCCCGTTGAGAACATGATCCAGCACGTCTATGAGCATGGCTACGGTTATCACCCAGCCACGCAACTCGTGCTGCTGCTCAACCCCATCGACTTCGACGCAAGCCAGATCGCGTCGTGGAAAGCTGGTATCGAGATTCGCCCGGGTCAAGCGCCCGCCTTTGACTTCATCCCGAGTGCGCTGATGCCCGCGTGGATCAGCAACGAGACCATCCACGGCCCCATCCCGAATTCGGACTATAACGGCCTGCGTGTGTGGGGCAGCTACAAGAACGCCTTGGTGATTCAGTCCTACTACCTGCCGCAGGGGTACGCGATCGTCGCCGCCACGGGCGGGCCGAACAGCGACGCCAACCCTGTTGGCGTCCGTCAGCACGTCAACCCGGCATACCAGGGGCTCAGGCACATTCCTGGCCATGGGCCGTACCCGCTCGTGGATTCAGTCTTTGTGCGTGGCTTCGGCACGGGCACCCGGCACCGTGGCGCGGCGGTCGTCGCGCAGATCACCACGAATGCCAGCTACACCGCGCCGGTGGTGGAGACGTAATGCCCCATTACACCCACAACCCCTACCCCGAACCGGACCCAGCGCCAAGCTATGGGCAGTCTGGCGGTGCCTGTGATCCGCTGCGGCTCCACCGCGACCACCCCGGCGACCAAAGCACCGAGTTCTCATGGGGGCCGGGGCCGGTCGCGCCGCACCTCAATGGCCGGCCCCCGAGTGAAGGCGGGGTTTACAGGGGTCGCAGCCCAAGGGTTGACCCGCCACGCAACGCGGAGCGCGTGGGACGGCCACGCATACGCCCTGGGCCGCTCGATGAGGCACGGGGTTACCCCGGTGACCCGGTGGCCCCATGAGTCGTGGCCAGGGTGGGTTTGTGTACCCGGTGCCCGCCTTGGCCACCCAGCGCACCAGTGCCGCCGAGCTGCCGGTGCCCCGCGCACGCGGCTACGGCCACGCTAGCCGGTAAGCGGCACCCTAATCGGCTGTCAGGATTCTTCTGCGTCTTCCGCGCCGGTCAACAGCTCGATGTCTTCGTGAATCGGCTTCCAGACTTCGGGGTCCAGATTGGACAGATCCGCCGGTAGTTCAGCGCCGACTTCCGCGCTGTAAATCTTGACTTTGCCTGGGATTTCAACGTGTGTGTCTGCGGTCACCGGTGCCGTGAATACGGAAGGGTCAAGCTCAAGCAAGCCTTCATTCACGAGGTGGCTGATCAAGTAGAGAGTGTTGTTCGCACAGGCGCCAATGCGGGCATACACGCTTGCGGCTGCCTGGTAGCGCTGATTCAAACTCAGAGACTTGCCGACTTCCGACTGGATGATCTGCGTGTGCAAGGCATCCGAGTTCAGCCACAGATTTGCCAGCTGAATGTCGGTCAACTTGCCCTTATCGGTCACCACGTAGTACGCGTGCGCTACTTGTGAGCCCTCGACGACATTCGACCAGTGCGCGCGCAGACCCTCGATATCAACCAACTCGGCTAGCGTTTCCTCGCTCAGGAGTGCTTCCAGCGCATCGAGCACCAACGCCCAGTACACCGGCTCCTTGCTCATCAAGAACGGTCGCACTCTCGCAGCGAAAGACTCGAACGCCTCCTCCGGTGGGAGCTCCGTAAGGACGCTGTGGTCAGTCTCGCCGGTTTTTGTGTTCACGACGATATTCATCTTGACAGTGCCGGAGCCCAAGTCGTTCAGGAGCTGTCCGTGCTCGCGGACGAGTGAGTGGGCCATCATCCTCCGTGCGCGTAGGACAAATCTCCCTACACGGTCGCGAGGATCAAGAAGAGGCATGCGGCCAGCCTATGGGCGCTCACCGACACATCTCGGCGTGTCGCCGCGTGTCTTCCCGGTACCTACCTTGTACCTACGACGCAACCAAACTTTAGCCGTACCGATGCTGAACCGGAGTTGTGCGCTAGCCGTACCTAAATAGCTGCTAGAGCCGTGATTCGCCTTAGCTATTCGGGCGGTCTACCAGGCTCTTTCGTTCACCCGTTCGAGCCTGTAACCAGCTTCCCAAGCTGAGAACGCGGGTTCGATTCCCGTCATCGGCTCTGCTCTGCTGACCACCGAATGCTGCGTGAAAGCGTTCCATGTCCTCTGCGGCCGTCACGGGCGTGTCGTACCGCGATTCAACTCCACTCCAGTCGGCTGCAGCGTTTTGTCCTGGCCCATCGTCAGGCCGGCGTCGTGGCGCCTGATCAAAGCGGCCTGATCCGCGCGCGACGACGGTGCCGGGTTGGCCCGCCTGTGGCCAAAACGTGACAGAGACTTGACCGAATTACTAACGCGTGCCTACACATTCGGTCTTCACAGCAGCTCTACCATCGCAATGACATAGGACAGGGATCGGAGCCATGCGGGCGGTTGTTCGGTGCGTTCTGGCGATAATCGGGATCGCTGCGATTGTGGTGACGGGGCCAGCCTGCGTCAGCCTGGCCGCAGCGAACCAGTCCTCTAGGTTCGCCATCGCATCCGTTCTACCGGCGCCGGGCGAGATCGTAGGTGTTGCTCACCCCCTGGTGGTGATGTTCAGCGTGCCCGTCGCCAACCGGCGCGCGGCCGAGCGTGCCCTCGAAGTCAAATCGGCGCCCGCGATGAGCGGCACATTCGAGTGGCTCGACAACACCACGGTGCAGTGGGTACCCGACCGATTCTGGCCAGCGCACAGCACGGTGGCGCTCTCGGTGGGAAACCTGTCCACGGATTTCAAGACGGGTCCCGCCGTCGTGGGCGTTGCCGATATCTCGGATCACACCTTCACCGTGCGTATCGACGGGGTAGGCGCCGGGCCGCCGCCTCCACGACCAGCACCGCATCACCGACCTCACTGGGGTGAAGAGGGGGTGATGCCGGCCTCTATGGGGCGGCCGCATTTCCCGACCCCTGTCGGCTCCTACACGGTCCTGTCTAAGGAACGCTCCGTGGTGATGGATTCCAGCAGCGTCGGCGTCCCGCTCACCGACCCCGAGGGTTATCGGGTGCCGGTGGATTACGCCGTCCGGATCAGCCGCCGCGGCCTCTATGTGCACTCAGCTCCATGGGCTCTTAATTCACTGGGGGTTGAAAATGTCAGCCACGGCTGCATCAGCCTGAGCCCTGCCGACGCGGAGTGGTATTTCAACGCGGTTCATATTGGCGACCCGGTGATAGTGCAGGAATAACAGCGGCAGCCGCCGCGGCTTCACAAGGCCCAGACCTCGCTGCCATCCCGGTGGAGGTACGTCACCTCTGCTCGAGCTCGCTGCAGGACAATGCCGGATGATCCTGGCGATAAGAGCTGCCGCGTTGCCGGACCAAGCCCGCATATCCGGGCAGAGGACCGGCCTTAGCTTGCGCCCGGAGCTGAAACGGCTGCCTGCGGGGGCCCGGGCAGAATGGGCTGACCGGGCACAGGCCCACTGGCCGGCACCGGATCGCTTGGCTGACCTTTACCCCGATAGCTCCCAGCCATGTCAATGAGCGGAGCACCCGCCGGCACCGGGGCACCCGCCGCTACCGGAGCACCTGCCGCTACCGGAGCCCCCGCCGGCACACCCGCCGCTACCGGAGCACCCGCCGGAACCGGAGCCCCCGCCGGCACACCCGCCGGAACCGGAGCCCCCGCCGGCACACCCGCCGGCACCGGAGCCCCCGCCGGCACACCCGCCGGCACCGGAGCCCCCGCCGGCACACCCGCCGGCACCGGAGCCCCCGCCGGGGCACCCGCGGGCACCGGAGCCCCCGCCGGCACACCCGCCGGAACCGGGGCACCCGCGGGAGCACCCGCCGCTACCGGTGCACCCGCGGCACTACCGGCCATCCCAGCGAGAGGAGCACTGGCCGCAGGAGGAACACACCCGCCCGCGGCCAGTGGTCCACCCGCCGCTGCCGGTGGTGCACCCGCGGCCAGTGGTCCACCCGCCGCTGCTGGCGGTGCACCCGCGGCCAGTGGTCCACCCACCGCTGCCGGCGGTGCACCCGCCGCTGCCGGCGGTGCGGCTTCGCCCGCCTTACCTTGCATGCATGTGTAGCCGCCCGTCATCAGCGGGCTGGCCGCCGCGGTCGGGATCAACGCTATCGCGGCCCCGCACACGCCAGCGCTAATGACGGTGATGGTGAATCGATCGAAGATCGTCATCAACGTCCACTCCTTTACCCGCGCTCAGATATTTCCGCAATCAATAAGGCGCAGCAGAACCGCATAGCCGTATCGAGGTCGCGTTAGACGACCGACTAATTGTTAGCAGCTGCTGTGAAATACGCGGCGTGGCGCACCGCGCCGTTTCCAAATGGTGACGTTCGGTCTAGGCCGATCCGTCAAAAAGAGGTGCTTGACCGCAGGAGTTTTCCGACGGCGTCAGATGTCAGGACAATTCCGCATGCCCAGACAAGCCTGCGCGGATGTCTTACGCCTCGGAGCCCTCGATGGCACTGCTGAGAACGTGCGTTGGATTCCAGTCATCGCCTTACGAAGTCGGCCCCGCCGTCTCCTCTGGATCGTCGAGGGCGCTCACCGCGATACCGTATGGCAGAAAGCGGACTTTGCGTTTGGGATCGGTGTTGTTCTTGTTCGCGCGTAAGGCATCCAGTTCTGTTGCGTAGACCTCTTCGACATGGGCACCGCCGTTATCGTCGACGGTATAGATCGCCCATACCCCGTCACCGGCCTCACCGGCGGTCTCCGGTTGTGAACGCGAGCGCCGCGCCATTTCTTCGAAAAAGGCCGTCCACCCGGCCCGGTCGCCAGGACCAGTGAAAAAGCGGCCTATCCGTTCGAACGCCTCACGCAGTCCTTCGCCCGCGTCGCGGATCACGCGATCGAACTCTTCGGGAGTGAATCCAAACGGACCGTATTCACCCATGGCGGCCTCCTGCCAGCTCAGAGCGGTAACACCCAGTGTGCGCGCGGCAGCCGCCGCGGGCTAGGGGCCCGGGGGCGGAGGTGGTGGCGGTGGATTGATCGGAATCGGCACCGTGACGAACGGCAGACGCAGATACATGGTCATCGGCGGCATCCGCGGGGGAGGTGGTGGCGGGGGAGCTGCCGGAGGCGGCGGCGGGGGAGCTGCCGGGGGCGGCGGGGGTGGGGCGGCTGGTGGCGGGGCTTGGTCTTGCGGCGGTGGTACGTATACCGGAGCCCGCCGGGGCGGCGTCGGTCGAACCGGTGCCTCAGGCGGGATGCTGCGAGGCGCTACCACCGGTGCTGGCTCGGGAATAGTTTCGGGTGCCGGCCCGGGGGCGACCGGCGCAGGTGGGGCCGCCGGCGCGGGTGCGGCGGGAGGTGGTGAGGGCGCAGCAGGCGGGGCCGCTGCGGGCGGCGGAGCGGCCGGCGGGGGCGGCGGGGCCTGCTTAGTCGGCAGGACGATATTCCCACTGGGGCCAGGGTGCTGACCGGCTGTCGGTCGGACATCGGCGGCAAGGGAAACCACCAGCGCCACAGCACCAATGGCGAAAAGCGCCGCCAGTGCGCTACCCGAGAGCACCAAACTTCGCCGTCGCGGCTGCCCACTGTCGTCCTCGTCCGCTACCTCGCTGTAGGCCAGCGCCCCCGAGCCGAAACCGGCATTCGCCACGACATCGATATAGGTCGGAGCGATGCTGTACGGGTTGACTTCGCCGGTGCCCGGATCTTGAGCGTAGGCCAGAGCCGCGGTGGATGAGGCGAACAGCGGCGCATTCGCCGACGCCAGCGCCGCCCCGCGGGCCAGCGCCATATCAGGCTCCTCTGGTGCACTCACCGGCAGCGAGATCGCCGACTCCAGCGCCGACTTGACCGGCACGATATCAACCCCGCTTCCGACGACGAACACCCCGTCAGCCCTCGATTCCAGCGAATCCAGGCTGGTGATCATCGCGGTGAGCTCGTCCACCGCATCTGCGCGGATCAGCCGCCGGTGCAAATCGACAATGGAACCATCGGCCGCGTCGACCACTGCCAGTGTCGCACTCTCTGGCTCGACGAATAACAGCGCGATATGGCTGTAATTCATCACTGCGCCAACCGTCTGAGCCAATGCGGCCGCGGCGAGCAATGGAGCGACCAGCATCGTGTTACCCAACCCGCGGGCTGCGAGCACATCCCGCAGCGAAGCGGCTTCGGCGGGATCGGTCCAGGTCACGCCGGTCGAGACCAGGCGGTAGCCGGCTTCCGTCGCACTTTCGCGGGTGCCTGAGATCGCCAAGACCACCTGCTGGGCGGCGTTGGGAGCGGTCTCGTCGTCTGTGGTGACCTCGAAGGTGTCTTCCTCGACGGTGACCCCGTCGGCGTTCTCGCCTTCGATCAGCACCATGCGAACCATCGACGGTGCCGTCGATACGCCTAGAACGATGTCCAATAGTCCTCCAAAGTCCTCAGCCGGCCACGGTCGGGGCGGAGGCGTGCACCGCGCCGGACTGTTCCGACGGCGTCACCGCAGGCGATACGGCGTACCAGCTGGGTTAGCTGGCTGTTATGAACTTCTGATCAGTCCGTGACGGAGAGTTATGGCAGGCCCCCGCCAACCTCGGTACTTCAACCCTACTCGCAGGTTTCCGCGTTGGGCCCCGATTCGATAGACAGGCTCGGAGCGCATAGCTGCACATGTCGCCGAGAGTGGCCACCCGGGTGCACCGGCAGGTGCCGAATCCTACGGCCGGTTTTGCGGAACCGGAACGGGTATCGGAACCGGCACCAGCGGGAGAGTCAACCATTCGGTCGTCATCGGCACCTTCGTGGTGGTGGTCGTCGGGACCGTGGTGGTGGCCGGCGGCTCGGTGGTTGTCGTGGTGGTGGTTGTCGTCATCGTGGTGGTGGTCATCGGTGGTGCCGTCGTCGTCGTGGTCGTCGGCGGAGGCTGGTATGTGGTGGTGCTGGTGACCGGGGGCGGAGGGGGAGGTGAGACCTCGCTCGGTGTCGGTGCGATGCTCGGTGTTGGCACGACGCTGGGGGTGGGCTCGATGCTTGGCAGTGGCGACGGGACAGGGCTGGGCGCCGGTGGTTGGGAGCTGGGCGGGGGCGGCGCCACGCTGCTGCTGGGCGCGGGCGGAGCCTGGCGTTCAGTGGTGCTGGTGAGCGAGTAGACCACACCGCCGACGGAGATCATCGCCACCAAAGCGGCGAGACCGACAACAAGCCGGGCCAGACGATACCGGCGACCGGGTCGGGGCTCAGCCGGCTCTATCTGCGGTGTATGGCCGGTGGGTGCCCCCTCCGGTGCGTAGGCTGTCGGTACAGCCCGGGTGAGGACCTCCTCGTACACTTCGGTGTAGGGCACCAGCTCGTCGTCGGTGTCATCGGCCTGCGACCACGCCAACTCCGGAACCGTCTCCGAAGCTGCGTCCTCCTCGACCACATCGACGGTGGGCAGGCCCAAAATGCTTGTGGTACCGCAACCATCGTCGCTACTATTGCCCACTACCGCGGCCATCGCCGTCGGCGCCTCGATCTCAGCGCCGGATTCGCCTGAGGCAAACAGCGCAGCGCCCACCGCCATCGCAAACTCCGGTTGCGGGGCTGTCACGAGGTGTGTCCGTGTGTGAGACGAAAGATACTGCTCAACAAGGGGTATGTTGGCGCCACCACCGACGGCTACTAGCGCTGTGACGTCATTCCAGCCAATGTTGTTGCGCATCAACATGTCTTCAAAGGCCGTGATGACGCTGGCGATGCCGTCGTGCATCAAGGACTCCAGCTCATCACGCGTTACCTGGATGCTCGTGCGATATCCCGGCAACTCAGCGACGAGTTCGGTGATGGTCTGAGTAGAGAGAAACTCCTTGGCCTGACGGCATTCTTCGGTGAGCAGCGTCAGCTGTCCGACCGCGGTGGTACCGTCCGGGTCGCTCCCATTATGGCCGACGTTTTCCAACACATAAGCCAGCAGCGCCTGGTCGATTTGGGCACCGGAAAACTGTTGGTAGCGAACAGTTTCGCCAACAGGTGTAAAACCTG
Organism: Mycobacterium botniense; assembly: GCF_010723305.1. Classification (NCBI taxonomy): domain Bacteria; kingdom Bacillati; phylum Actinomycetota; class Actinomycetes; order Mycobacteriales; family Mycobacteriaceae; genus Mycobacterium; species Mycobacterium botniense. The sequence continues at coordinate 941,952 of NZ_BLKW01000002.1, forward strand.
CCCCGGCATCTGCCAACGTCATTGTGGTGCCACCGCCGCCGAAGTCAAGCAATCCCACCACGCCGTGCGATGGCAGACCGACTTGGGAGTTCACTGCCGTCAACGCTGCCACAGCATCCGAAACCAGGCACGGTGCTACTCCGGTTCGGACGAAACCGGCATGGGTGCGCAACCCCTCCTGCAACCCTCGCACCGCTGTGGATCCCCAATGGGCGGGGACGGCGATAGCGATCTCTGAGGTTGCCGGGTCAGCGCCGGCCGCCGACACCATGGCGTCTAGGGCCTCGACCAGCAGCAAATCGGGTTCGTGGGCAGACCCCTCACCGGACACCAACGCGACAGCGTCGCCGATTCGCTCCACGAACCCGCTGACCACCGTGCCGGGCTCAGTCAGGCCGGGATTCTCCGCGGGTGCGCCGATTTCGGGCGCGCGATGACTGAACAGGGTCAGCACAGCCCGACGCCGGACCGGTGGCGTCCCGTTACGAACCGCCACCAGGTTGGTAGTCCCAATCGACAACCCCAATGGGTCGTGCATAAACGATTACCTTGCAGCGTGAACGGTCGGCGGCTGGCCTCCACGATAACGGCCGGGGTGCTCTATCAACGTCAGACACACCGGGGCGTTGTGACGATCATCGGCGGTGCACGCCGCCGTCTGTGCTGCGCCCGTGTCGCCGGCAGCTGTCTCTTCCCGAGTTGGGTCGACGTGGAACGCAGCGATAAACAAAAATAGATAAACAAAAATATTGTGGTGCAGGGTAATAAGAAGACTAGCGTAGCGCCGACGCGCAGAGCCGATCTTCACCCGGCGGCAGTGGGCGCGATCGTTGGGGCTGCTGCTCTGATGCACGGACCGCTCGCTGTAGGGTAACGACACAATCCAGCGGAAAGGGGCGGATCATGTCGGCGCTTCGTGCCTGCGGAATCGCCCTTGCCGGCGCCAGCAGTCTCCTCACCGTCACGCCGGTGCCAGCATCGCTTCCTGATGTTCACATTCCCGCCATCGTGCTCACCGCCGGCACGGGTCTGCCGGGCGCTGCCGGCGGCCTGATTGGCTTGACCAGCCCCTTGACCACAGCCTTGGGGTCCTCAGACACCCAAACCGGACTGTTGAGCGGGCTGCAGATCGAGAACATGGCCGGTGGGCTTGACCACCTCAACACTGCGCTGGGCGCGCCGACCGACTCCGGCAGCCTGCTGACCGCGTCGTCTGCCACTTCCCCTCTGGCCGATGTCGTCACCCCTTACCTCGACCTGTTCACCCACACGCTCGCCGACCTGCACGCGATTGGGGCCGAACGGCTTGCCGACCCGGCGCCGATCCTGTCGGCGATCCTTGCCAACCAGGCCGGTTACGTCGAGCAGGTTCTGGCCAATCCGGCGTCGATCGGGGACATCCCCGGCGAGATCGCGGGCCACGCGGAAAACGTGTTCGCCGCCCTGGTCAACCCGCTCACGATCACCATCGATTACACGAGTTCGCCGAACACGATTGACATCACCTTTGGCGTGCCGTTGGAACTGCTGCTGGTTGAGCCGTCATTTCTGCTGGGCATCAACCTGGGGGCAGTGAAAACCATCGTGGCGGGGTTGACCAGCGGCGATCCCACGACGGCGCTGGCTGCGCTCATCGATGCTCCTGCCACCCTCGTAAACGGTGTGCTCGACACCCTTTTCCTCCCTGACACGGACTTCAGCGCCACCCTTACCGGTGACCAGGTCGACCAGCTCAACCCGACGCTCATCGAGCTGGGGACGAACCCGATATCCGCCGGTCTCGGCATCACCCCATTTCCCACCGGAGCTACGGTCGACGCCACGGCTGGGCCGTTCGGCGGGCTGGTCGACATCCTGGTCAACTATGTGCCTCAGCAGATCGGGGCGGCAGTTTCGACGACACTGGCCGACCAGGTGACGCCGGGAACCGTTGACATCGGAGCCGATATCGTGAGTTACCTGTCGGGGTTGTTATCCGGTGCGGCAAGCGACCTCTGGTCAACAATGGCCGCCGACCTCGGCGCTCAGCTGCCCTCGCTGCTGATGGACCCCCTCGCGTTGCTGCCGTGATGATTTGGGACTGCCGGTAGCGGTGCGTACCCAAACGTGGTCACCGGGCGATTGTTTGCCGCTTGGCTGATCTACACCGAGTCGCCGATGTCTGCGCTCCACAAGGTGATGGTCACCCCCGGCGGGGGGTCGCTCAGCCCGTGCGGCCGGTAAACGACCAACCACAGGCAGAACACCAATCACAATGCCGCACAACATCATACGAAGGTCACTACGCTGCACGCCCGCACCGCTACCGCGCGGTGTGACACCGGAGAAGCGCTCAGACCACAGTGAGCGGCAAGGATCGCCGCGGCTGAAACTGAAATGTCGACCCACGGCTGACCTTGGTTACCGAAACCTCAGGCAGTTCCGCGGCCGCGGTGTCGGTGTGCACCAGTTCGGCAGTCCAATCGGTGCGCGTCCCGGTGACCTGCACGCTAACATGCGGATCAACCGCAGTGGCGATGGCCTGCACAGGCTGGATGGACTCAGGTGAACACAGCGAGATCCAGGCGCCGTCGTCGTGCGCCGGTGACTGGTGCACAACCAGCTTCCCCCGCCCGATTTCAGCGCTGACATAACCGGCGGGATTGACCAGCGGGTGCAGTTCTAACACGGCTGACACCCCGTCGATGCCGCCGGCCAGCGACAGCGCACGCTGAATCCGCTCAGCGCCCAGCCCGGCCACGCCGGTCAGCTGGCGGATCCCGATGGATTCAGCCAGCACGGCGTCGGCTCGTGCCCGCAGCGCGACCGCGAATGACAGGTACAACAGATGCATCTGCAGACACACCTCGTCGGCGATGCGCACCAACGCCGAATGCGAAAACGCGCCGAAGTCCAGATCCGAGAGCAGTGGCCCCGAATAGTCTGGAAGCCCCTCCTGCGATCGGTCGATCGCATCCAGTTGCCATGTAGCGGCACGGGTTTGGCTGACCACTTGGAGGGCGGGAATACTCTTGGCCGGCGGGTGGGACTCGTCGATGGTGACGGTCCATGCACAATGCGGATGCCGATCCGGCGGCACCCGGGGCGGGCGGTGCAGGGGCCGCATCCGCGCCCGCGGATTGGTGGCCACCGCGGTGGCGTCGAATGTCGGGTCTTCGATGGTGTGGCACATGCCGAAGACGTAGTCCTCACCCATCGGCTCCACATCCAGCAGCGCACCGCAGTGGTCGAGGTGAAACTCGCCGTGCCGACGGTCGTGGACGGTGTAGCGGAAATCCATGAACTGCGGTGGGGCACCGATGTCGAGCTGCAGACCTTTGAAAATAGTGGGCACGTCGTCGCCCTCGAAGTTCAGTGCTCGCTGCATCCGTTTGGTGTAGATGGGGCTGGCGCCGGCCCACTCCTCGATGGCGATTTGCACCATCTGCTCGTGGCCGAACTGCTGGATACACCAAGCCATCCCGGAACGGTCGATCAGATGTCCGATGAGCAGCAGCTCCGGGACCAGCGCGGCCAGCTCGCCGCGGGACAGCCGCGCATAGCGGCTGCGGGACTCACTCACGCCTTCACGATAGCCAGTTCTCGCCTGCGCTCATCAGGCGGTGCACCGGAGTGCCGACACCGGCGTCACGTGCGCTGCGGCGAGTGCACGCGGAGGACGTGGCTTTGGCTGCCGATCGCCACCCGCCGGCCACGCCAGACCGGGCCGAGCCTGTGTGAGTGGTCGGCGGCGTGCGAGCGGCCCAGAGGCCGCACCCGATGGCCCGTCCTCCACCCGGGGCGTGCTGCAATGTCGGGATGAGCCCTCACGATGTCATCGCCGACATAGCAGCGATCAAACAGGTCAAATACCGCTACCTGCGGGCGCTGGACACCAAGCACTGGGACGATTTCGCCGCCACGCTGACCGAGGATGTCCGCGGCGACTACGGGTCGTCGGTCGGCGAAGAGCTGCACTTCACCAACCGCGCCGATTTGGTGGACTATATGCGCTCAGCGCTCGGACCGGCCATCATCACCGAACATCGGGTGACGCACCCGGAGATCGCGGTCACCGGCGATGAGGCAGTGGGCAGCTGGTATCTCCAGGACCGCGTCATCGTCCCCGATCTCAAGTTCATGTTGATCGGCGCGGCGTTCTACCACGACCGCTACCGCCGTACCGACCAGGGCTGGAAGATCAGCGCCACCGGCTACGACCGCACCTATGAGGCGACAATGTCGTTGGCGGGCAGCGACTTTAAGGTCACACCCGGGCCCGCGCTGGCCTGAGACGCCGAGATCGCTGGGCGCGGCCGGCCGCGGATGGTCCCTATTGTGCAATCGCGATCAGCGCGCCGGGCCGCAGCCATCGGATAATCTGCACCAGGGTGCCGTCATCGACGGCCACACACCCCTCGGTCGGCCCGCCGTCGGTGGTGTGGAAGAAAAACGCCGCTCCGTTGCCCGGGATGCGGGCGTTGTTGACGCCCATCACCACCGCGTGCTTGTACTGCGGGATGTCGAGGTTCTCGCTCTCCGCGGTGTTGAACGGGCACTGGTCTTTCCGGCACACCTGCATGGTGTTGAAGGTGGGACTTTTCGCGTCGCCGTCCCACCAGTAATCGGGCCCGACCTGGACATATCTGAGGCCCGTGCCGGGATTGGGCGCGGTGCCGAACGCGTAGGGCAAACTGAAGATTCCCATCGGAGTCGCCGGGTATCCGCTTTTGGCCTGCGGAGTCATCCCCGCCGACCCGATATGCGCGGCGATCCCGGCCGCGACCGGCTGCCAGCCGGTCGCGCTGCGCTGATAAACATCCAGCTTCGCATTCGAACCACCCACGCCGACAACGGAAATCACCTGACTGGCAGTGCCGACCGATCGGGCGAACCACGGGCTGCCCACTGCAGCACTCATCGGCGCGACCATCAGGGTCGCGCCGATCATGCACGCCGCAACGCACAAGAAGGCCACCAGTCGGCGCACCGTTTCATGATCAATTCCATCCAGTCTCAGGGTCAAGTAAAGGTTTAGATTCGGTTAGGTCACCGCGCCGCGACGCAGCGGTGCTCGTCCAGGCGGTGAGCCGGATCGGCCGATATGATCGGCGACGATGTCCGTGTCCGGCGGCGACATGACCCGGCAGCTCTGAAGATTTCAGCGGCGGGGCGCTTGTGTCTACCGTCTGCCAGTGCATCGCCAGGTGCCTGCGCGGCGCACCGCGACATGGTCATCACCGCTGAAGGTCGGCCGTCGCCCAGGCCGGACATGCCGATTGACCAACGACCCCGGGGGAGAACGTCGTCCAATGGCATCGAAAGATCGCCCCGGCCCAGAGTCTGCTGACGTCCAAACAGCCAAGCTGGCTGTCGCTGGTGAGGTGAACACGCCGCCGTTGACCGTCTGGCTGGGGTCAGCGATGTACACCTTTCCCACCGACCGTGATGTGACCGTGGGCCGCGACCGCGACTGTGACATCTATCTCGGCGACAGCGACCCCGCGACCGGTCAGCTGATCTCGCGCACCCACGCGATCCTGCGCTTTGACGGCACCCGGTGGGTACTCGTCGATAAAAGCCAAAACGGTGTTTTCGTCGATGGTGCTCCGGCGGATTTGATCGCCATCCGCGACCGCCAGAGCATCAGGCTGGGCAGTCCGAACGGACCGCAGCTCACCTTTCGGGTCGCCGAGTCCCCGTCGCCATCGGGTCCGCAGAACCCGCCGACCCTCACCCGGATATCGGGGAAGCCTGCGCCGGATACCGTGCAGACGGCCCGCCTGTCGATACCGCGGATCCTGCGCGGTCCGGCGCGGACGCAGCCGTTGGCCTGGCAGACCCTGCGCGACTCGAGAGGCGTCCAACCGGATCTGTCGCAACGGGTTGGCGACACGGTGCGCATGCTGTTGCCGCCACGACCCGCCACACCCCCGCCAGGGTCGACCACGATCGGGCGCGCGAAATCCAACGGCATCGTCGTGCATGATGCGCTGGCGTCGCGTGTACACGCCATGCTGGTTTTCACCCCGGCTGGTGTCGAGATCCGTGACAACAACAGCAGCAACGGCACATTCGTCAACGGCCAACGTATAACGAGGACGCTGCTCCGCGACGGCGATATCGTCACCATCGGCAACACCGACCTGGTCGCATCGGGCAACATGTTGGTGCCGCGGATCGCGCCGACACTCACCAGCGGACTCGTCGCGCATACCCTCGGCCTGACCGTTGATGGTCACCGCCTACTCACCGATGTGTCGTTCACTGCGAGGCCGGGTACCCTGACCGCCGTCATCGGCCCCTCCGGGGCGGGCAAGACCACACTGATCAAGCTGATCGGCGGCGCCGCCGAGCCCAGCGCCGGGCTGGTCACCTTCGACGGGCATGACGTACACGCCCACTACGCGTCGATGCGCTCCCGCATTGGGATAGTGCCCCAGGACGACGTCGTGCACCGCCAGCTCACCCTCGAACAAGCGCTCGGTTACGCCGCGGAACTGCGGTTGCCGCCCGACACGTCGGCCGCTGACCGTCGAAGGGTAGTCGCGCGGGTCCTCGACGAGCTGGAGCTGACCGCACATAAGAAAACCCGCGTCGACAAGCTTTCCGGCGGGCAGCGCAAACGTGCGTCGGTCGCTCTGGAGCTGCTGACCGGCCCGTCGCTGCTGATTCTCGACGAACCCACCTCCGGGCTCGACCCCAACCTCGACCGGCAAGTGATGACCATGCTGCGCCGGATCGCCGACGCCGGGCGGGTGGTGATCGTGGTCACCCATTCGCTGAGCTACGTGCGCATGTGCGATCAGATCGTGCTGCTGGCACCCGGCGGCAAAACCGCATTCGCCGACCCGCCGACGCAGATCGGGCCGGTGATGGGAACGACCGACTGGGCCGACATCTTCGCGCGCGTCAGCACCGACCCCGACGGCGCACATCGGGCTTTTCTGGCACGGCACCCGCCCTCGCCCGCACCGCGCGCACCTGCGGCAAGCGCGGCGTCACTGGGCAGTCCCCCGCACACCAGCCTGTGGCGCCAGATGTCGACGGTGGCGCGTCGCCAGGTTCGCCTCATCACCGCCGATCGCGCCTACTTCGCGTTCTTGGCCATCCTGCCGTTCATCCTCGGCGGTTTGTGCCTGGTGGTGCCGGGCAATACCGGGCTGGGTTTCGCCAACCCGCGCGGATCGCAGCCCGACGAGCCCAGCGAGTTGTTGACCCTGCTCAACCTCGCCGCGGTATTCATGGGCACCGCGTTGACCATCCGCGACCTGGTCGGGGAACGGTTGGTCTTCCGCCGCGAGCAGGCGGTGGGGCTGTCGGCGTCGGCCTATCTGGCCGCTAAGGTTCTCGTCTACAGTCTCGCGGCGCTGATTCAGACGGCAGTGGTCACTGCCATCATGGTCACCGGCAAAGGCGCGCCCACACATGGCGCCGTGCTGCTGGGCAGCGGCACAGTCGAACTGTACGTGACTCTGGCGGCCACGGCCATCGCCTCGGCCCTGGTGGGACTGGCACTCTCTGCGCTGGCCCACTCCACCGAACAGATCCTGCCCATGCTGGTGGTGGCGGTCATGGTTTCGATGGTGCTTGCCGGTGGCATGATCCCGGTGACCGGCCGTATCGGGCTCTCGCAAGCATCGTGGCTGCTGCCGGCCCGCTGGGGTTTTGCGGCCACCGCCTCCACGGTTGATCTGCGCGCCGTCGAGTTCGACGTGCCGGCCGACAGGTTGTGGACGCATTCGCTGCGGATCTGGCTGCTGGACATGGGCATGCTGGTACTGCTGAGCACCCTGGTCACCGGCTTCGTGCGGTACCGGTTGCGGCTGCCGGTGCACACTCATGGCAGCCGCACTGGCTCCCGCGCACATCACACCCGCACCAGATGACTGCACCCGGATGCCGTCATCGCGCACAAGATGTCGGTGAACATCGTTGAGAAAGAAGGAATTTCGACAAACTCCGTCGTGACCCTTCCTCGATTCACGCCGACAGCATCTGGTCGCAGTCACCCCGGCCGGCGTGCCGCACCGGCCCGCGTGCTTGACCTTGCCGGGCCGGTGGTGTTGCCGGCGCCACGCCGAGCGGTCGGCGGCAACACAAGCGAGCACCCCGGTGGCCTTACCGTTCCGCCGCGCGCGGACCACCGTGATAACGGAAGTTCCCCGGATATGATCGTCCCGGGCCGCGCACTCAGCAATGCGTGCCGGTCGTCTATTTCCTCCAGCGGAACCGGAGGCCTCGGCCCTTGTCAACATCCGTGCTCGTTACTGGCGGGGCAGGATTCATCGGGTCGGCGCTTGCGCGCCGCCTCGTCGAAGCCGGCTACGACGTCGCTGTGATGGACGTGTTGCACCCTCAGGTGCACGGCGCACGGCCAATGATTGATCTGCCGCCTTCTGTGCGGTTGTTCACCTGCGATGTCACCCATGGCCCCGATTGGGATGCCGCACTTCGGCTTTTCCAGCCTTCGCAGATCGTGCACCTGGCAGCCGAGACGGGAACGGCGCAGTCGCTCACTCTGGCAACGCGTCACGGCTCAGTAAACGTGGTGGGCACCGCCCAGCTCCTTGACGCCCTGACCCGTTCAGCGCTCGTACCCGACCAGTTCATCCTGGCGTCGTCAAGAGCAGTCTACGGCGAGGGAGCCTGGCGGTGCGGCACCCACGTCTTCTATCCCCGGCCGCGCAGCCATGCCCAACTGTTGGCTGGGATCTGGGATCCCCAAGGACCCGCAGGCGAACCCGCGGTGCCGCTTCCCAGTTGCGCAGGCCAGACCGAGCCCCGGCCCACCAACATCTACGCCGCGACCAAGCTTGCGCAGGAACACATGTTGGCGGCATGGGCGACGGCGCACGACGCCAATCTCAGTGTGCTGCGGCTGCAGAATGTTTACGGCCCGGGTCAGTCGCTGACAAATTCGTACACCGGAATAGTCGCTCTCTTCGCGCGATTAGCGCGTGAGCAACGCGCCTTGGAGGTCTACGAAGATGGCCGGATCGTGCGCGATTTCGTCTATATCGACGATGTGGTCGACGCGATGACAGCTGCGGTCCAGAATCCGGCGGCCGAGTCACGTTGCCTCGACATCGGATCAGGCATCGCGACCACCATTCATGAGCTGGCCCGAAAGATCGCCGCTCTCTGCAACGCCCCTGAACCGGTCGTCGTACCGAAATTCCGCGATGGTGACGTGCGCGCCGCAAGTTGCACCATCGAGCCCGCGACAAACGAACTGCACTGGCGTCCGAAGTGGGGGCTTGAGGACGGTCTGCACGCACTGCTCGAATGGATCGGGAAGCAACCCGAATAAGCTGGGGGGCCAAGCGATCACACGCACGTACCAGGCCGTCCCGAAATAGGCCACCACGGTGCGTGCCGGTGACGGCGCCCCACCCCACGCTGGCGGGCACGACCGGTCGATGGGTGCGCTGACGCCGCCGGGCGGATTGAGCCGGCCTTGACCGGCCGGACTTGAGAGCTCACTGACGCCGCTGCCGCCGAGTAATATAGCCGCCCGTGACACACAGAGGCCGTGTGGCTCGCACCGTATTGTGGAAACTCAACGCAAAAATTCACAAACCGATGTATGCCTACATCGCCCGCCGTGCCGATGACGACGTGCTCTTCATGAATTGGGCGTACGAAGAAGACCCGCCCATGGCCCTGCCGCTTGATCCCGCTGATGAACCCCACCGCTACCCCATCCAGCTCTACCATGCCACCGCAACCCAAAACGGTGACCTCGCCGGCAAACGGATTCTCGAGGTCGGCTGCGGACACGGCGGCGGCGCCGCCTATCTGACCCGTACACTCAAGCCCGCGGCCTATATCGGGCTGGACCTCAACGCCGCCGGCATCAAGTTCTGCCGCCGCCGCCATCAACTACCCGCGTTGGAGTTCGTCGAGGGCAACGCTGAAGACCTTCCCTTCCCCGCGGAGTCATTCGACGCCGTGATCAACGTCGAGTCCTCGCACTTTTACCCGCACTTCGACCGGTTCCTCAGCGAGGTCACCCGAGTGCTCCGACCGGGCGGGGCGTTTCTCTACACCGATGTGCGGCAGTGGTTCCACTGCGAGCAATGGGAGGCGGACCTCAAGGGTTCGGGTATGCACATCGTGTCGGGGCGGGAAATCAACACCGAGGTGTTGCGGGGCATCGAACTCAATACATCGCAATGGGAAGCGGTGTGGGATCGTTTGGCACCGGGATTCTTGCGGCCAGTCGGCCAAGCACCCACGAAAGGCGCCCGCATCTACCGGGACCTGCAGACCGGAAAGCAGTCCTACCGTATGTACTGCCTCGTCAAGTCTTAGCTAGTCCGCCGTGGCAAACCCCGTGGGGTGACACCCGTGCAGACATGCTGGCGCCGTCTTTGGGCGTCCCGGCCGACGTGTATAGCGCCCCCGTGCCGGCACCGGGTGGCGCAGAGATCGCCGGTATTCCGATAAGACCCAGGCTGTTGATTGAAAACGTTTTACCCGAACGTAATTCATCATTTCGATGCTTTCGGCGCACTGTTGAGACGCCAACTTTGCGCGTCGCCCACCAGCGAGCTGACCAAGGCTCTACAGCGACAGGAATGGCAGCAGCACGTCGATGAGGAAGTTGCCGCCGGTAGCGTTCGCGGCGAGCATGTCGCCGAAGGCCGCGGCGAGGTCCAGATTGCCAGCTGTGATGAGGTCAGAGCCGGCTAAGGCGCTGCTGCCAGTGCCGATGATCGTCGCGATGTCAAGGTTGCCGAGGCCAGCGGTGGAGCCGCCGGCAATGGCCTCGTCGAAAGCACTGCCGGTGTTGAGCGCCGCAGCCAAGTCGGCGATGCCGTCGAGAGCTTCGGCCTCGGCGTTGGTGCCGAAAACGGCGGCGACGTCAAGGATGCCCGACGCCAGGGCTTTGATGTCGGTGCCGAGCGAGAAGGCCAGGCCCACAATGCCTCCCGCTGTAGCGTCGCTGTTACCACCGTTGCCGAACGCGGCTTCCAGCAAGCCCAGGGCCTCTGCGACGCCGCCGAAGTCGCCGACAGCGAGGTCGGCGGTGCCCACGCCTGCGCTGGCGCTGCTGTGAGCGCCGAGGGCGGCAGCAAGGTCACCGAGGCTCGCGACCACAAAAGCGGTGCTGTCCTCACCGAAGGCGCCGGCGGCTCCCAGGACAGCGCCGAAACCGGTGTCGGCGTGACTACCGGCCCCTAAGCCGACCGCGGTGTCAAAGAAACCGAGCGATCCGGCACCGACATTGCTTGCGGCGCCGTCGGCGATGGCGATGTCAGAAACGCCGCCAAACCCCGCGCCTGCGGTGCTGGCAGTGCCGTCGGCAATGGCGACGTCGGCGACGCCGCCGACTCCGGTGCTGGCGTTGCTGCTGGTCCCGTCGGCGAAAGCGAGGCCCAAGATACTGCCCAGCCCGGCCGCCGCTCTACTGTCAGCGCTGTCGGCAATCGCGGCATCAAAGATGCCGATATACCCGGCGGTGGCGCTGCTATCGGTGCCGTTAGCGACGGCGAGGTCGAAGATGCCGGTGGTGGAGGCAGCATTGGCGCCGTTGCCGATGGCGATCGCGATATCACCCACACCCGAGGTGGCGGTGGCGGTGTTGTCTGCTGTCGGGAACAGATCTATTCCACTGATGGAGACCTGCATATCCAAAGCCGATGCCGCCGGGGCGGGCACTGCCAGGCTACCCGGAGGTATGTCGATCCAGAGAAACGGCTCGGCAGACGAGTCAGCTGAGGCCACCGTACGCGCGACGGCGAATACGGCCCCAATGCCCAGCCCGGCTGCGACGATGCTCCGTCGACCGACACGGCTACCCATCGGCCTTCCTTCCTCTGGGCGCAGCCAGCCTGTTCGCACTGTTTTCGCACCAGTGCACGCGCACCCGTTGGATGACGCGAGATGATACCCTGCGCACGACAGCGGTACACCTATTCGGCGCAAGTATTCGACGGAAGTATAGTGTCGGGGTTTCTGCTGTTGACCACGCCGCCGGCGGGCTTCGGCGAGCCGGTTGGGCATCCGAACGTGTCAGCGATGACCCCGTTCGGCGGGGTTCAGGTGCACCGTACCGATCACGGCGTGGTGCGCCCACGCGTGTGCGTGTCATCGGCTCGTCACGACCCGGGGTGCACGAAACCCCGGAAACGCTTCATCGGGCCCGTGCGGTAGGGCCTAGTCTGACCGAGAAGCCGGGTGCGAACCGGTGGGCGCAATCGGTAGGCGGACAGTGGATCGGACCAACCTTCATCGCATATGGAAAGCGATTCTTATTGGCATCATACTTGTCGTGGCAATGGCGTGTTATTTCGTGCCGGTTCTCCTCGTGACGATTGGCTTACTGCTACTGTTGCTCCTCTGTGCCCGCTTTGCTTATCAGGGCCGTGACCGCTACATCCCAAACTTATATGCTCGGGACATCAGGGTCTATGATGACGACTATCGCACGTTTATCGTTCGCACGCTTTCAGATTTGCGCAAACGCAGGATTCACGGCCACACGCTCTTGTGGGAGACATCACGGCTCGCGACACCATGTCACCCGGATTCTGACGAATTACTGCTTGACCTTGGCGTCTGGATTGGCTGGTCGACCCGGCTTATATCTGATATATGTGGCCGTACAGTGTACGGCTTTGATACCTTCTCGGGCCTTGTTGAAGACTGGCGAGTCGACGACCAGACTGTCATAAAGCGTGGGACCTTTTCGCTCTCAGAGCCATTCGCCCAACGTTTTCTGCGGGATACCGGCGTGACCTTGCACGAGGGCCTGCCCGCCGCCCTGGGGCGCCCGGTGCAGTTCGTCAGGGGAAGTACCTACGATACGTTGGCGCCGTTCCTGGCTGCGCGGCCGGACGCCTCAATCAGGCTTTTCCACATGGATCTGGATACATATGAAAGTTGTTTACATGCGTTAGAAACCTGCAAAGATCGCTTCATTGAAGGGTCGATCCTTGTCTTCGATGAGTACCTGGTCACCAATGGTGAAATGCGGGCGTTCTATGAGTTTCAGAGAAAGTATGAGCTGGAATGGCGGTACCGCGCGTGGGGTCTCGAAATCTGGGAGATGAATATCGAGATGGTGACCGCGCCGTGGAAACGTGTGGCTTATTACATCGTGGCAATTGCCTTATATTGGTTGCTGGGAGACGGTCGCTACGCATGGGCATGTTTCAGCAGGCGATTTTGGCGATTTTGGTTGAGCGCACCTCTCGGCGATATCTTTTTCATGCTCGGTGCTGCTGGACAACGCAAATCGGTGAGCCTTGAGATTACCGGTCTGGGTAAGCTCGAACGGATCCGCCGGGGCGACCAACGAAGCGACTGACGAATAGTAAGTCGGCGACAATCGCGCACTGGTGTTGGCACGAGACGCCCGAGAGCACGCGGAGCCGAACCGAAGCTGTGGACTTACCCCTTGTCAGCGGCCCCCGTGGCGGGGAGGATCGTCGCGTGAACCGGATCAAGGCCGTCCAGCGGGCACTCGCGGGACGGGCAAATCGCATCTATCTCGAAATCGGAGTTTCGCGTGGATTTACGTTCCGCCGCATCAGCGCCGACGTGAAGATCGCCGTCGACCCGGCTTTGAGGCTGTCGGCGCGCTCCCGTCGGCTCGCTGACGAGAAGGCATGCGCCACTTACTATTTCGAGATGACCAGCGACGCCTTCTTCGCCAACGAAACGAGTTTTCTCGAGCAGCATGGCATCGACGTCGCTCTCATCGATGGGCTTCACACCTATAAGCAGGTGGTCTGCGATGTGGAGAACACCCTGCGCTACCTGCGGGACGACGGCGTCATCTTCCTGCATGACTGCAATCCCGCGCTTGCTTTGATCGCTCGGCCCGCAGCGTCGCAGGCCGAGTTTATGGCCCAGCAGAGAGGGCCGCTGGTGATTGGGGTATGGAGCGGCGACGTCTGGAAGGCGATCGTCTACCTGCGTAGCACCCGACCCGACCTGCGGGTTGCGGTGCTGAAGTGTGACATGGGCGTCGGGGTGATACGAAAAGGGACTCCGGAGTCGCGCTTGTCTTATTCAGCTGCGCAGATCGAGGCGCTCAATTACACGGACCTCGCCAACGACCGCGAACGCTTGCTGAACTTGAAGCCGTCACGGTACCTCGCAGAATTTCTCGGAGAGCGCGCGGAACTTCCGCCGACATAACATCCGCATCGTCTGCCCCTCCGGCCTGCCCGGGCCGGATGAACCACGACACCGGCATTTCCCACGACGACGTCGCGTCCCACGCTAGGTGCGGATCAAATATCCGTGGGGTGCGAATGTCCAGCCGAATTTAGTTTCACGCTCCACGTCATGTGTGTAGTCATCCGGGAATTCTTGTTCGTATGCTTCGATGGCTTCATAGGGGCCCGGTCCCCATCCCGGGAGGACGGGGTGCCCATTCAGAGTGGAGTCTTCGACTATGAGGTAGTCGCCGGCGGAGAGCAAGGGACGCAGTAGTTTCATCTCAGCCAGCACGTTATCCTTTGTGTGATCGCTATCCAGGATGGCGAAGATCTTTCCAGGGAAGTCGTTTTTGAGGCGTTGGATGTGTTCGGCAACAGCCGGGACGGTGGATCGCGATTCGACGAACACAATATCGGGATCACGCCGCGCCGCCGGCTCAAGGCGTTCATGGGTGATGTCCACGGAAAGCACCTTGAATGGTGCGCCGATCTGCCTCATGATATTGGCGAAAAAGAGCGCCGAGCCGCCGTGTGCCGTGCCGAACTCGATCACCAACGAGGGTTTCAGCTCAAACAGGATCTCCTGGTAATTCCACATGTCAGCGACAGATTTCCAGCAGTTGACCCCCATCCACGTGGTCTTCTTCCACACGAAGGTGTTGAAGTACCACTTGTGATATTCTTCGGATTCTGAGCCCGTCGGCTGGTAGGCATAAACAGCCACGGCAGCCCTCGCCAGCTTCTGTAGCGAATCTGCAAGTTTCCGTAACGACGTAACATTGGCTGCGGCAACTCGAAGGATTCCGTTCTTGTCCTGAGAATTAGGAGACTTACGAGAATTCGCAGAATTCGGCCCGCAGGGCGCCTTGCCGCGGTTCGGCGCCAGGCGTATGCGCCCGGGCTTCTGCTCCGCATGGTCTCGACGCTGCCACCGCACCGCAGCATGGTAACAGCAGACACTGCCATCCATCGGCGTCGCGGCTGGCCTCGGCGCTCGCTGCGCTGCTCGGTCAGATAGCGGGGATCGTGGGGCTCTCCCGCGCCCGTTGGCGGTCGCTTACCGAAAACTTCTGGATACCCGGTCGATAGCGCAGATGTCGGGTTATGCTGCCGGGCACCCGAGCCGGCAGGTGGATACTGCCGCCGGCATTTCGGAATAAGCGCACGGACAGTGAAAGGCCAGGCTCCGCGATGATATTTGCGCTGGCATGCTGGGGAAGTCGCGGCGATGTCGAGCCTTGCGTCGCGGTCGGTCGTGAACTGTTGCGCCGCGGGCACGAGGTGCATGTCGCCGTCCCGCCCGACCTGGTCGACTTCGCCACGGCGGCCGGACCTGCGACGGTGCCGTTCGGACCTGAGACGCGGGCCGTTTTAGACGCGCATCGCAATTTTTGGACGTGTTTCTTCCGTAATCCCTGGAGGATCCGGGAGCTGACCAGGTCGCGACGCGATGTCGCGCAGCCCATTCTGCGGTGTTGGAGGGAAATGAGCGCCACGCTGATGACGCTGGCCGACGGGGCCGACCTCCTCTTCACCGGCGTGAATTTCGAAGACGCCGCCGCCAATGTCGCGGAATATTACGACATTCCGTTGGCCACGCTGCATTACTTTCCACTGCGGCCCAATAGCCAGGTCCTGCCCTTCTTGCCGTCGCCGGTGGGCCGCTCCGCAGTGGCGGCGTTTTGGTGGCTGTCGTGGCGGGGGACGAAGAAGGCCGAGGACGCGCAGCGCCGTGAACTGGGCCTGCCGAAGGCCACATGCCCCGCGCCGCGGCGGATCACCGAGCGTGGTTCGCTGGAAATCCAGGCCTACGACGAGGCGTGTTTTCCCGGGCTGGCCGCCGAATGGGCGAAATGGGATGGCCAGCGCCCCTTTGTCGGCACGCTGACGCTGAACTTGCCGACGGACGCCGACCAGGAGGTCGCCGCGTGGATCGCCGCGGGCACGCCGCCGATTTTCTTCGGGTTTGGCAGCATACCGGTCGAATCCCCGACCGACACGCTCGCCATGATCAGCTCGGCGTGCGCGCGGTTAGGTGAGCGGGCGCTGGTTGGCGCCGCTGGGACTGATTTCGGCCACCTCCCCCGGTTCGAGCACGTCAAGGTGGTGGGTGCGATCAATTACGCGGCGATCTTTCCCACGTGCCGCGCGCTCGTGCATCACGGCGGCTCGAGCACCACGCCTATTGGGCTTCGGGCCGGAGTCCCTCAGCTGATCCTTTACTGGGATCTCGTTCACGCGATCTATGGCGCTGCGGTCAAACGACTGCAGGTGGGCACCGCCCGGCGTTTCTCGACTGCGACCGAAAAAACGCTGGTGGCGGACCTGCGGAAAATCCTGGCGCCCCCCTACCGCACCCGGGCCCGCGAGATCGCCACCCGGATCACCCCACCCGCGGAGAGCGTCGCGGCTGCTGCTGATCTGGTGGAAGATTTCGCGCGGCAGCGGCGGGTTGGCTGACTGGCGACACCGGAGCTCGTTACCCCACCGCGCGCGTTCGTTAGGGGCGTTAATCCGCGGGAGCGTCGTGCGTCGCACACGTCATCTGCTGCAAAAATCCTGCAGCTGGCCGGTATTGAAACGGCAACGCCAGAGCTGGCGCCGCCGGCCACTATTGAGCTGTGACAGAGGTCACAGTCGGAGGCATTTTGACCCTGGACCGATCCTGTTGACCTCCAGTATGGTCTAGAACTTGTTCCACTCATGTTGAACGGGCGGTTATGGAGACGCGGTGAGCATCGATCCGTTCGATGATGACAATGGCACGTTTTTCGTCTTAGTAAACGGCGACGAGCAACATAGCCTGTGGCCGGCCTTTGCCGACGTTCCAGCGGGCTGGCGAGTGGTGTACGGCGAAGCGGGCCGCGCCGCATGCCTGGACTACATCGATCAGAACTGGCCCGATATACGCCCGAAGCGTCTGCGCGAGAGCCTGGCCGAGGCCCGGGCTTCTGAATAGGTGACGTGTTTGAGGTCAGGGAGTCCGATGGAACTGAACGATCGCGCACTTCCGCTGACGAGGGGACAGCTGGACATATGGTTGGCGCAGGAGACAGGTCACTCCGGGACAGAGTGGCAGATCGGCCTTTTGGTGCGAATCGAGGGCGCGCTAGAACGTGATGCCCTCGAATGGGCGATCCGCCGAGTGATGCAAGAGGCTGAACCGGTCCGGGTTTCCTGTTTCGAGGTAGACGGCCAGGTTTACCAACGAGCGGTCGATTATCCGAATATCGAACTGGATTTTTATGACGTGAGCTGCTTGGCCGATCCCGTGCAGGAAGCGCAGGAGATAGCATTATCGATCCAGCGCACGCCAATGCCGTTCACCGGCCCGCTGTTCAAATATGCATTGTTTCGGACGCGGCCCGATGAATACTATCTATTCGGATGCTACCATCATATAGTCATTGACGCGGCTGGTATCGGGTTGGTGGGCAATCGGATTGCCGCTGTCTATTCTGCAATTATTTCCGGAGAACCGATCCCGCCCGCCTTCTTTGGCTCATTGCAGGACCTGGTCGACTGCGAATTAGAATACGAAGCGTCCCAGGATTATCGCGACGATGAGGCTTATTGGACGGGGAATCTTCCAGCGGAAAGCAACCTGACTTCCGGGTCGCTGCAGGCTGTCGATGGGCACGATCCGAATTGGCGTTCAGCGCCAGTGCGATTGGACCCTGCGGTGCTTCGCCGAGTACACGAGTTGGCCGACATGTGGAATATGCCTCGGTCGTCGGTCATCACCGCCGCGTGTGCCCTTGTGGTTCGTGGGTGGTGCGCTGAGGGCTCCGAAGTGGTGCTCGACTTCCCAGTCAGCAGGCGAGTACGTCCGGAATCAAAGAGACTGCCCGGGATGGTTGCCGGAGTCGTGCCGCTGGTATTGAGGGTCTCTGCGGCATCTACGGTTGCCGGTTTTTGCGACCATGTTCACACGCGAATCCGGGAAGCGTTGCAGCATCAAAGATTTCCAGTGCAGGCCCTCGAGCGCAAAGTCCACCCCCGTGGTCCAGGGCAGTCGGTCGATAGAGTCGTCGTTGATTTCTTCCCCACCTCATTCTCGCTGGACTTCGGCGGTATCGCGGCGTCGGCGTCAATGACCAATTCCGGTCTGGTGGGCGGCTTTGGGTTGATCTTTTCGGGTGTCGGTGACGAGCTGTTTCTCACCACGTTGGGTGCCGGGCAGCTGTTTTCGAATTTTGACGTCACCGATGTGGCATCGCGGTTGCAGCGGGTGTTGGTGGCGATGACGGCGGATCCGGGTCGGCGGTTGTCGTCGATTGAGGTGCTGGATGGGGGGGAGCGTGCCCGTTTGGAGGGGTGGGGTAATCGGGCGATTCTGACCCGGCCCTCACCGGTGCTGGATTCGATTCCGGGGTTGTTCGCCGCGCAGGTGGCGCGTGTGCCTGAGGCGGTGGCGCTTAGTTGTGGGGGCCAGTCGATGACCTACCGCCAGCTGGAGGAGGCGGCGAACCGGTTGGCGCGGGTGCTGTGTGGTTATGGGGCGGGCCCGGGTGAGTGTGTGGCGGTGCTGATGGAGGCTCCGCGCAGGCGGTGGTGGCGATTTTGGCGGTGCTGAAAACCGGGGCGGCCTATGTGCCCATTGATGCGGGGGTGCCGGCGACGCGGATACGGTTCATGCTCGGTGACGCCGCGCCGATCGCGGTGGTGACCACCGGGGCGCTGGCCGGGCGGGTCGAAGGCTGTGATCTGCGGGTCATCGATGTCGATGACCCGGCGGTGCGCACCCAACCCGGCACCGCGCTGCCCGCCCCGGCCCCCGACAATATCGCCTACATCATTTACACCTCGGGCACCACCGGGGCGCCTAAAGGGTGGCGGTCCCGCATGCGAATGTGGCCCGGCTGCTGGCGGTGCTGGACCGCGAGATGGGTTTGGGTGGGGGGCGGGTGTGGTCGCAGTGTCATTCGTTGGCGTTTGATTTTTCGGTGTGGGAGATTTTCGGGGCGCTGCTTTATGGTGGGCGGTTGGTGGTGGTGCCCGAGTCGGTGGCGCGGTCACCAGAGGATTTCCACGCCCTGCTGGTTAAAGAGCGGGTCAGTGTTTTAAGTCAGACCCCGTCGGCGTTTTATGCGTTACAAACCGCTGACGTGTTATCAGCTGAGCTGGGGCGCCAACTTGTGTTGGAGGCTGTGGTGTTCGGTGGGGAGGCGCTGGACCCGCAGCGGCTGCGCACCTGGCTGGATAACCATCCCGGGTCACCGCGGCTGTTGAACTTGTACGGCATCACCGAGACGACGGTGCATGCGTCGTTTCGGGAGATCGGCGGCGGTGATGTTGATAGCGCGGTCAGCCCGATCGGGTGCCGTTGGCGCATTTGGGTTTTTTCGTGCTCGATGGGTGGTTGCGGCCGGTGCCGGTGGGTGTGGTGGGGGAATTGTATGTGGCCGGCCAAGGCGTCGCTGTCGGGTATGTCGGGCGGGCGGGGTTGACGGGGTCGCGGTTTGTGGCGTGCCCGTTTGGGGGCCCGGGTGCGCGCATGTATCGCACCGGGGATTTGGTGCGCTGGGGGGCCGATGGGCAGCTGCATTATCTGGGGCGCGCGGATGCGCAGGTCAAAATCCGCGGGTATCGCATCGAGTTGGGTGAGGTGCAGGCGGCGTTGAATGCGCTGCCGGGGGTGGGGCAGGCGGTGGTGATCGCCCGCGAGGACCGTCCCGGGGATAAGCGGCTGGTGGGGTATGTGACCGGTGCGGTTGAGCCGGCCGCGGTGCGCGCGGCGTTGGCTGAGCGGCTGCCGGGGTATATGGTGCCGGCCGCGGTGGTGGTGTTAGCGGCGCTGCCGTTGACGGTTAACGGCAAACTCGACACCCGGGCCCTGCCGGCCCCGGAGTATCAAGACGCGGATCGTTACCGCGCCCCCACCGACGCGGTGGAAGAGATTTTGGCCGGGATCTACGCCCAGGTGCTGGGTTTGCCGCGGGTGGGGGTCGACGACTCGTTTTTCGAACTGGGTGGGGACAGTATTTTGTCGATGCAGGTGGTGGCGCGGGCCCGCGCCGCCGGGGTGGTGTGCCGGCCGCGCGATATTTTCGTGGAGCAGACCGTGGCCCGGCTGGCCCGGGTGGCCAAGGTGGCTGACACTGCAGTCGATGTGGTCGATGAGGGTATCGGCCCGGTGGTGGCCACCCCGATCATGTGCTGGCTGCAGGGTATGGCGGGCCCGGTGGAGCAGTTCAACCAGACGATGCTGCTGCAGGCCCCGGTGGGGGTGAGCCAGGCCGATGTGGTGGTGTTGTTGCAGACGCTGCTGGATCGGCATGCCATGTTGCGGCTGCGTGTCGATGATGACGGCGCGGGGGGGTGGTCGCTTCGGGTGCGTGAGGCCGGGGCGGTGGATGCGCGCGGGTGCCTGCACACAGTGGATGCGTTGTCTTATGAGGCGTTGATACAGGCGCGGTCACGGCTGAACCCGGCGGCCGGGGTGATGCTTAGCGCGCTGTGGGTGGCCTCGGCGGGCCAGTTAGTGGTGATCATCCACCATCTGGCCGTCGATGGGGTGTCGTGGCGGATCCTGGTGGAAGACCTCAACATCGCCTGGGCCCAGCATCGCGGTGGGCAGCAGGTGGTGTTGCCGCCCACCGGGACATCATTTGCCCGCTGGGCGGCGCTGCTGGCTGAGCATGCCCACCGCCCCGATGTGGTCCAACACGCCCACACGTGGCGGCGGTGGTGGCGGTCCCGCCCGCGCTGCCGGCGGCCTGCCCCGAAAAAGATAACTACCTGACCGCCGGGTACTTGTCGGTGTTGTTGGATGGTGAGACCACCCAGATGCTTGTGGGTGAGGTGCCGGCGGCGTTTCATACCGGGATACACGACATTTTGTTGATCGCGTTCGCCTTGGCGTGGGCGGAGTTTTTGGGTGTGGGTGACGCGCCGATCGGTATCGACGTGGAGGGCCACGGTCGCCAAGAGGAACTGGGCGCCGATGTGGACCTGTCGCGCACGGTGGGGTGGTTCACCACCAAATACCCGGTGGCCTTGGCGGTGGGGGGGCTGGACTGGGCGCAGGTGCGCGCCGGTGAGCCGGCGCTGGGGGCGGTGATCAAAAACGCTAAAGAGCAGCTGCGGGCCCTGCCGGATCCGTTGAGCTATGGTGTGCTGCGCTATTTAAACCCCGAGGTGGATTTAGGTGGGCCCGACCCGGTGATCGGGTTTAACTATCTGGGGCGTGTGGGCGCGACGGTGGGCGACGTGTCCGCTGAGGGGTGGCGCATCTGCCCGGACGGGTGGGCGGTCACCGCCGCGGTCGCGGCGATCCCGTTGCCGCTGGCGCACACGGTGGAACTCAACGCCGGCACCGTCGAAACCGACACCGGCCCACGCCTGCACGCCGGCTGGAAGTGGGCGTCCTCGGTGCTTAACCAAGACCAAGCCAACCGGTTAAGCCAGTTATGGTTTGACGCCCTAACCGGTATCTGTGCGCATGTGCGCCGCGGTGGGGGCGGGTTAACCCCCTCCGACATCGCTGCCCGGCTCAGCCAGCTGCAAATCGACGAGCTTCAGCAGCACTATGCGAATCGCTGATGTTTTGCCGTTGACCCCCCTACAACAGGGGCTGCTGTTTCACGCCAGCACCACACACACCAGCGATGACGTGTATGCGGTGCAACTCGATATCACGTTAACGGGCCGGCTTGACCCAAACCGGCTGCGTGACGCGGTGCACACGGTGCTCACCCGCCATCCCCACCTGCTGGCCCGCTTCTCCGACAAATTCGAAGAACCGGTGCAAATCATCCCGGCTGATCCGGTGGTGCCCTGGCGGTATGCCGAACTGGACCCCAGCACCGAGGTCGAAGAACAGGTTCAGCGGATCTGGGCCGATGAACGCGCCGCGGTGGGCAACCTCGCCGACCAACCGCCTTTCCGGGCCGCTTTACTGCGCACCGCCGAGCACCAGCACCGGTTTGCGCTGACCAACCACCACATCGTGCTCGACGGCTGGTCGCTGCCGATCCTGCTGCGTGAAATATTCGCCAGCTACTACGGGCAGCGGCTGCCTGCGGCCCCCTCCTACCGCAGCTTTGTGACCTGGCTGGCGGGTCGTGACCGTGACACCGCCCGCGCGATCTGGCGGGAGGTGTTCACCGGTTTTGACACCCCACCTTGGTGGGAGCCCCCGACCGGTGGGGGCTGGGGCGGCGCGACGTTACCTCCTTTCGGGTGCCCGAACACCTCACCCAGGCCCTGGGTGAACTGGCGCGCTGCTGCCACACCACCATCAGCACCGTGCTGCAAGGCGCCTTCGCCCAACTGCTGATGGGACTGACCGGCCGCCACGACATCGCCTTCGGCACCACGGTTTCGGGGCGCTCGGCCGAGGTGGACGGCGTGGACTCGATGGTGGGCCTGTTAATCAACACAGTGCCGGTGCGGGCCAGCCTCACCCCCACAACCACCACCGCTGACCTGCTTCACCAGCTGCAAACCACCCACAACCACACCCTCGAACACCAACACCTCGCACTCAGCGACATCCACCGCATCACCGGCCACGACCACCTGTTCGACACTTTTTTCGTCTACGAGAACTACCCCATCGACACCACCGCGTTAACTGGTATCGACGGGTTAGCCATCACCAAGCTCACCAACCGCGAATACAACCACTACCCGCTTGCCATCCAGGCCCTGCCCGGCCCCGAACTCGGTCTTCGCGTCGAATTCGACACTGATGTGTTTGACGCCGCCACCATCCAAACCCTCATCGAGCGGCTGCAACGACTGCTGACCGCCATGACCACCAACCCACACCAACCACTGTCATCCATCGACGTACTAGACCACACCGAACACACCCACCTCGACACATGGGGCAACCGGGCGATTCTGACCCGGCCCTCACCGGTGCTGGATTCGATTCCGGGGTTGTTCGCCGCGCAGGTGGCGCGTGTGCCTGAGGCGGTGGCGCTTAGTTGTGGGGGCCAGTCGATGACCTACCGCCAGCTGGAGGAGGCGGCGAACCGGTTGGCGCGGGTGCTGTGTGGTTATGGGGCGGGCCCGGGTGAGTGTGTGGCGGTGCTGATGGAGCGCTCCGCGCAGGCGGTGGTGGCGATTTTGGCGGTGCTGAAAACCGGGGCGGCCTATGTGCCCATTGATGCGGGGGTGCCGGCGACGCGGATACGGTTCATGCTCGGTGACGCCGCGCCGATCGCGGTGGTGACCACCGGGGCGCTGGCCGGGCGGGTCGAAGGCTGTGATCTGCGGGTCATCGATGTCGATGACCCGGCGGTGCGCACCCAACCCGGCACCGCGCTGCCCGCCCCGGCCCCCGACAATATCGCCTACATCATTTACACCTCGGGCACCACCGGGGTGCCTAAAGGGGTGGCCATCGCCCACCACAACGTGACCCGGCTGCTGGCGGCACTCGAGACCGAGCTACCCCCGGAGCAGGTGTGGTCGCAGTGGCATTCGTTGGCGTTTGACGTGTCAGTGTGCGAAATGTGGGGCGCGCTGCTTTATGGTGGGCGGTTGGTGGTGGTGCCCGAGTCGGTGGCGCGTTCCCCAGAGGATTTCCACGCCCTGCTGGTTAAAGAGCGGGTCAGTGTTTTAAGTCAGACCCCGTCGGCGTTTTATGCGTTACAAACCGCTGACGTGTTATCAGCTGAGCTGGGGCGCCAACTTGTGTTGGAGGCTGTGGTGTTCGCCGGGGAGGCGCTGGACCCGCAGCGGCTGCGCACCTGGCTGGATAACCATCCCGGGTCACCGCGGCTGTTGAACTTGTACGGCACCACCGAGACGACGGTGCATGCGTCGTTTCGGGAGATCGGCGGCGGTGATGTTGATAGCGCGGTCAGCCCGATCGGGGTGCCGTTGGCGCATTTGGGTTTTTTCGTGCTCGATGGGTGGTTGCGGCCGGTGCCGGTGGGTGTGGTGGGGGAATTGTATGTGGCCGGCGCCGGGGTGGGGTATGGGTATTGGCGGCGGGCGGGGTTGACGGGGTCGCGGTTTGTGGCGTGCCCGTTTGGGGGCCCGGGTGCGCGCATGTATCGCACCGGGGATTTGGTGCGCTGGGGGGCCGATGGGCAGCTGCATTATCTGGGGCGCGCGGATGCGCAGGTCAAAATCCGCGGGTATCGCATCGAGTTGGGTGAGGTGCAGGCGGCGTTGAATGCGCTGCCGGGGGTGGGGCAGGCGGTGGTGATCGCCCGCGAGGACCGTCCCGGGGATAAGCGGCTGGTGGGGTATGTGACCGGTGCGGTTGAGCCGGCCGCGGTGCGCGCGGCGTTGGCTGAGCGGCTGCCGGGGTATATGGTGCCGGCCGCGGTGGTGGTGTTAGCGGCGCTGCCGTTGACGGTTAACGGCAAACTCGACACCCGGGCCCTGCCGGCCCCGGAGTATCAAGACGCGGATCGTTACCGCGCCCCCACCGACGCGGTGGAAGAGATTTTGGCCGGGATCTACGCCCAGGTGCTGGGTTTGCCGCGGGTGGGGGTCGACGACTCGTTTTTCGAACTGGGTGGGGATTCGCTATCGGCGATGCGCCTGGTCGCCGCCGTCAACCGCGCCCTGGACGCCGCGATTTCGGTGCGCGCGGTGTTCGAGTCGCCCACAATCGCGCAGTTGGCGCCCCGAATCGGTGGGCATGAGCGCCGACTGGAACCGTTAGTGGCGGGTGAGCGACCCGCGGTGGTTCCATTGTCGTTCGCCCAAAGCCGGTTGTGGTTTATCGACCAGTTGCAGGGCCCTCACCGATCTACAACCTCGCGGTGGCGTTGCGGCTGAGCGGGCACCTCGACACCGACGCGTTGGGTGCGGCGCTGGCCGATGTGGTGGATCGCCAGGAAAGCCTGCGCACACTGTTCCCGGCGGTGGAGGGGGTCCCGCGGCAGCTGGTGGTGCCCGCCGACCAAGCCGATTTTGGGTGGGCCGTGGTGGATGCCAGCGGCTGGTCGCACACCCAGCTGAGGGAAACCATCGACACCGTGGCGCGTGACCCATTCGATTTGGCGACCGAGATTCCGCTGCGGGCACGGCTTTTCCGTGTCGGCGACGAGGAGCATGTGCTGGTGGCGGTGATGCATCACATCGCCGCCGATGGCTGGTCGATCATCCCGCTGGTGCATGACTTGGGGGTGGCCTATGCCAGCCGGTGTGCGGGGCGGGCCCCCGACTGGGCTGATCTGGCGGTGCAGTATGTCGATTACACGCTCTGGCAGCGTGCGCAGCTAGGGGAGCTCAGCGATAGCCGCAGCCGCATCAGCGAGCAGTTGGCCTATTGGGAGGATGCCCTGGCCGGCATGCCCGAGCATTTGCAGCTGCCCACCGATCGGCCCTACCCGCCGGTCGCTGATTACCACGGCGCCAGTGTGGCCGTCGACTGGCCCGCCGAGCTGCAGCAGCGGATTGCTCAGTTGGCCCGCGACCACAACGCGACCAGCTTCATGGTGTTGCAGGCCGCCCTGACACTGCTGCTGTCACACCTGTGCGCCAGCACTGACGTGGCGGTGGGATTCCCCATCGCCGGGCGCCGCGACGCCGCGCTGGATGAGCTGGTGGGTTTTTTCGTCAACACCTTGGTGCTGCGCGTCGATTTGAGCGGAGATCCCAGCGTCGCCGAACTGCTGGCCCAGGTGCGGCGGCGCAGCCTGGCCGCCTACGAGCACCAAGATGTGCCTTTTGAGGTGCTGGTGGAGCGGCTTAATCCCCCCCGAAGCCTGACCCATCACCCGCTGGTGCAGGTGATGTTGGCCTGGCAAAACTTCGCCTGGCAAGACAGCAACGCCGCCGGGCTGGCCTTAGGGGATGTGCAGATCACACCACTGCCGCTTGACACCCACACCGCCCGCATGGACCTGTCGTTTTCCTTGACCCCACGCTGGAGCCAAACCGGTGAGCCCGCCGGGATCGGTGGGGCGGTGGAGTTTCGCACCGATGTGTTTGACACCACCACCATCCAAACCCTCATCGAGCGGTTGCAGCGGGTGTTGACCGCCATGACCACCAACCCACACCAACCACTGTCATCCATCGACGTACTAGACCACACCGAACACACCCACCTCGACACATGGGGCAACCGGGCGATTCTGACCCGGCCCTCACCGGTGCTGGATTCGATTCCGGGGTTGTTCGCCGCGCAGGTGGCGCGTGTGCCTGAGGCGGTGGCGCTTAGTTGTGGGGGCCAGTCGATGACCTACCGCCAGCTGGAGGAGGCGGCGAACCGGTTGGCGCGGGTGCTGTGTGGTTATGGGGCGGGCCCGGGTGAGTGTGTGGCGGTGCTGATGGAGCGCTCCGCGCAGGCGGTGGTGGCGATTTTGGCGGTGCTGAAAACCGGGGCGGCCTATGTGCCCATTGATGCGGGGGTGCCGGCGACGCGGATACGGTTCATGCTCGGTGACGCCGCGCCGATCGCGGTGGTGACCACCGGGGCGCTGGCCGGGCGGGTCGAAGGCTGTGATCTGCGGGTCATCGATGTCGATGACCCGGCGGTGCGCACCCAACCCGGCACCGCGCTGCCCGCCCCGGCCCCCGACAATATCGCCTACATCATTTACACCTCGGGCACCACCGGGGCACCTAAAGGGGTGGCCATCACCCACCACAACCTGGCCCACTTGGCGGCGTCGTCGCCCCCACACCTCCCGGCGGAGCAGGTGTGGACACAGTGTCACTCGTTGGGTTTCGACTTTTCGGTGTGGGAGATTTTCGGGGCGCTGCTTAGTGGTGGGCGGTTGGTGGTGGTGCCCGATTCGGTGGCGCGGTCCCCAGAGGATTTCCACGCCCTGCTGGTTAAAGAGCGGGTCAATGTGCTCACCCAAACCCCGTCGGCGGTGGCCACACTCCGTCCGCAGGGCCTGGAGTCGGTGGCGGTACTGCTCGGGGGGGAGACCTGCCCGGCCGAGGTAGTCGATCAATGGGCACCGGGGCGGGTGGTCATCAACGCCTACGGCCCCACCGAAGTCACCGTCTATGCGTCGATGAGTGCGCCGCTCTCGGTCGGGACCGGTGCGGCCCCGATCGGCTCGCCGGTATCGACCGCAGCGCTGTTCGTGCTGGATGGGTGGTTGCGGCCGGTGCCGGTGGGTGTGGTGGGGGAATTGTATGTGGCCGGCCAAGGCGTCGCTGTCGGGTATGTCGGGCGGGCGGGGTTGACGGGGTCGCGGTTTGTGGCGTGCCCGTTTGGGGGCCCGGGTGCGCGCATGTATCGCACCGGGGATTTGGTGCGCTGGGGGGCCGATGGGCAGCTGCATTATCTGGGGCGCGCGGATGCGCAGGTCAAAATCCGCGGGTATCGCATCGAGTTGGGTGAGGTGCAGGCGGCGTTGAATGCGCTGCCGGGGGTGGGGCAGGCGGTGGTGATCGCCCGCGAGGACCGTCCCGGGGATAAGCGGCTGGTGGGGTATGTGACCGGTGCGGTTGAGCCGGCCGCGGTGCGCGCGGCGTTGGCTGAGCGGCTGCCGGGGTATATGGTGCCGGCCGCGGTGGTGGTGTTAGCGGCGCTGCCGTTGACGGTTAACGGCAAACTCGACACCCGGGCCCTGCCGGCCCCGGAGTATCAAGACGCGGATCGTTACCGCGCCCCCACCGACGCGGTGGAAGAGATTTTGGCCGGGATCTACGCCCAGGTGCTGGGTTTGCCGCGGGTGGGGTCGACGACTCGTTTTCGACCTGGGTGGGGATTCGCTATCGGCGATGCGCCTGGTCGCCGCCGTCAACCGCGCCCTGGACGCCGCGATTTCGGTGCGCGCGGTGTTCGAGTCGCCCACAATCGCGCAGTTGGCGCCCCGAATCGGTGGGCATGAGCGCCGACTGGAACCGTTAGTGGCGGGTGAGCGACCCGCGGTGGTTCCATTGTCGTTCGCCCAAAGCCGGTTGTGGTTTATCGACCAGTTGCAGGGGCCCTCACCGATCTACAACCTCGCGGTGGCGTTGCGGCTGAGCGGGCACCTCGACACCGACGCGTTGGGTGCGGCGCTGGCCGATGTGGTGGATCGCCAGGAAAGCCTGCGCACACTGTTCCCGGCGGTGGAGGGGGTCCCGCGGCAGCTGGTGGTGCCCGCCGACCAAGCCGATTTTGGGTGGGCCGTGGTGGATGCCAGCGGCTGGTCGCACACCCAGCTGAGGGAAACCATCGACACCGTGGCGCGTGACCCATTCGATTTGGCGACCGAGATTCCGCTGCGGGCACGGCTTTTCCGTGTCGGCGACGAGGAGCATGTGCTGGTGGCGGTGATGCATCACATCGCCGCCGATGGCTGGTCGATCATCCCGCTGGTGCATGACTTGGGGGTGGCCTATGCCAGCCGGTGTGCGGGGCGGGCCCCCGACTGGGCTGATCTGGCGGTGCAGTATGTCGATTACACGCTCTGGCAGCGTGCGCAGCTAGGGGAGCTCAGCGATAGCCGCAGCCGCATCAGCGAGCAGTTGGCCTATTGGGAGGATGCCCTGGCCGGCATGCCCGAGCATTTGCAGCTGCCCACCGATCGGCCCTACCCGCCGGTCGCTGATTACCACGGCGCCAGTGTGGCCGTCGACTGGCCCGCCGAGCTGCAGCAGCGGATTGCTCAGTTGGCCCGCGACCACAACGCGACCAGCTTCATGGTGTTGCAGGCCGCCCTGACACTGCTGCTGTCACACCTGTGCGCCAGCACTGACGTGGCGGTGGGATTCCCCATCGCCGGGCGCCGCGACGCCGCGCTGGATGAGCTGGTGGGTTTTTTCGTCAACACCTTGGTGCTGCGCGTCGATTTGAGCGGAGATCCCAGCGTCGCCGAACTGCTGGCCCAGGTGCGGCGGCGCAGCCTGGCCGCCTACGAGCACCAAGATGTGCCTTTTGAGGTGCTGGTGGAGCGGCTTAATCCCCCCCGAAGCCTGACCCATCACCCGCTGGTGCAGGTGATGTTGGCCTGGCAAAACTTCGCCTGGCAAGACAGCAACGCCGCCGGGCTGGCCTTAGGGGATGTGCAGATCACACCACTGCCGCTTGACACCCACACCGCCCGCATGGACCTGTCGTTTTCCTTGACCCCACGCTGGAGCCAAACCGGTGAGCCCGCCGGGATCGGTGGGGCGGTGGAGTTTCGCACCGATGTGTTTGACACCACCACCATCCAAACCCTCATCGAGCGGTTGCAGCGGGTGTTGGTGGCGATGACGGCGGATCCGGGTCGGCGGTTGTCGTCGATTGAGGTGCTGGATGGGGGGGAGCGTGCCCGTTTGGAGGGGTGGGGTAATCGGGCGATTCTGACCCGGCCCTCACCGGTGCTGGATTCGATTCCGGGGTTGTTCGCCGCGCAGGTGGCGCGTGTGCCTGAGGCGGTGGCGCTTAGTTGTGGGGGCCAGTCGATGACCTACCGCCAGCTGGAGGAGGCGGCGAACCGGTTGGCGCGGGTGCTGTGTGGTTATGGGGCGGGCCCGGGTGAGTGTGTGGCGGTGCTGATGGAGCGCTCCGCGCAGGCGGTGGTGGCGATTTTGGCGGTGCTGAAAACCGGGGCGGCCTATGTGCCCATTGATGCGGGGGTGCCGGCGACGCGGATACGGTTCATGCTCGGTGACGCCGCGCCGATCGCGGTGGTGACCACCGGGGCGCTGGCCGGGCGGGTCGAAGGCTGTGATCTGCGGGTCATCGATGTCGATGACCCGGCGGTGCGCACCCAACCCGGCACCGCGCTGCCCGCCCCGGCCCCCGACAATATCGCCTACATCATTTACACCTCGGGCACCACCGGGGCGCCTAAAGGGGTGGCGGTCCCGCATGCGAATGTGGCCCGGCTGCTGGCGGTGCTGGACCGCGAGATGGGTTTGGGTGGGGGGCGGGTGTGGTCGCAGTGTCATTCGTTGGCGTTTGATTTTTCGGTGTGGGAGATTTTCGGGGCGCTGCTTTATGGTGGGCGGTTGGTGGTGGTGCCCGAGTCGGTGGCGCGGTCACCAGAGGATTTCCACGCCCTGCTGGTTAAAGAGCGGGTCAGTGTTTTAAGTCAGACCCCGTCGGCGTTTTATGCGTTACAAACCGCTGACGTGTTATCAGCTGAGCTGGGGCGCCAACTTGTGTTGGAGGCTGTGGTGTTCGGTGGGGAGGCGCTGGACCCGCAGCGGCTGCGCACCTGGCTGGATAACCATCCCGGGTCACCGCGG
The DNA here is from genome assembly GCF_010723305.1 of Mycobacterium botniense. Taxonomy (NCBI): domain Bacteria; kingdom Bacillati; phylum Actinomycetota; class Actinomycetes; order Mycobacteriales; family Mycobacteriaceae; genus Mycobacterium; species Mycobacterium botniense. The sequence goes on from NZ_BLKW01000002.1 coordinate 972,209, forward strand.
CTGTTGAACTTGTACGGCATCACCGAGACGACGGTGCATGCGTCGTTTCGGGAGATCGGCGGCGGTGATGTTGATAGCGCGGTCAGCCCGATCGGGGTGCCGTTGGCGCATTTGGGTTTTTTCGTGCTCGATGGGTGGTTGCGGCCGGTGCCGGTGGGTGTGGTGGGGGAATTGTATGTGGCCGGCCAAGGCGTCGCTGTCGGGTATGTCGGGCGGGCGGGGTTGACGGGGTCGCGGTTTGTGGCGTGCCCGTTTGGGGGCCCGGGTGCGCGCATGTATCGCACCGGGGATTTGGTGCGCTGGGGGGCCGATGGGCAGCTGCATTATCTGGGGCGCGCGGATGCGCAGGTCAAAATCCGCGGGTATCGCATCGAGTTGGGTGAGGTGCAGGCGGCGTTGAATGCGCTGCCGGGGGTGGGGCAGGCGGTGGTGATCGCCCGCGAGGACCGTCCCGGGGATAAGCGGCTGGTGGGGTATGTGACCGGTGCGGTTGAGCCGGCCGCGGTGCGCGCGGCGTTGGCTGAGCGGCTGCCGGGGTATATGGTGCCGGCCGCGGTGGTGGTGTTAGCGGCGCTGCCGTTGACGGTTAACGGCAAACTCGACACCCGGGCCCTGCCGGCCCCGGAGTATCAAGACGCGGATCGTTACCGCGCCCCCACCGACGCGGTGGAAGAGATTTTGGCCGGGATCTACGCCCAGGTGCTGGGTTTGCCGCGGGTGGGGGTCGACGACTCGTTTTTCGAACTGGGTGGGGACAGTATTTTGTCGATGCAGGTGGTGGCGCGGGCCCGCGCCGCCGGGGTGGTGTGCCGGCCGCGCGATATTTTCGTGGAGCAGACCGTGGCCCGGCTGGCCCGGGTGGCCAAGGTGGCTGACACTGCAGTCGATGTGGTCGATGAGGGTATCGGCCCGGTGGTGGCCACCCCGATCATGTGCTGGCTGCAGGGTATGGCGGGCCCGGTGGAGCAGTTCAACCAGACGATGCTGCTGCAGGCCCCGGTGGGGGTGAGCCAGGCCGATGTGGTGGTGTTGTTGCAGACGCTGCTGGATCGGCATGCCATGTTGCGGCTGCGTGTCGATGATGACGGCGCGGGGGGGTGGTCGCTTCGGGTGCGTGAGGCCGGGGCGGTGGATGCGCGCGGGTGCCTGCACACAGTGGATGCGTTGTCTTATGAGGCGTTGATACAGGCGCGGTCACGGTTGAACCCGGCGGCCGGGGTGATGCTTAGCGCGCTGTGGGTGGCCTCGGCGGGCCAGTTAGTGGTGATCATCCACCATCTGGCCGTCGATGGGGTGTCGTGGCGGATCCTGGTGGAAGACCTCAACATCGCCTGGGCCCAGCATCGCGGTGGGCAGCAGGTGGTGTTGCCGCCCACCGGGACATCATTTGCCCGCTGGGCGGCGCTGCTGGCTGAGCATGCCCACCGCCCCGATGTGGTCCAACACGCCCACACGTGGCGGCAGGTGGTGGCGGTCCCGCCCGCGCTGCCGGCGGCCTGCCCCGAAAAAGACACGTTCGCCACTGCCGGACAGCTGTCGGTGTTGTTGGATGGTGAGACCACCCAGATGCTTGTGGGTGAGGTGCCGGCGGCGTTTCATACCGGGATACACGACATTTTGTTGATCGCGTTCGCCTTGGCGTGGGCGGAGTTTTTGGGTGTGGGTGACGCGCCGATCGGTATCGACGTGGAGGGCCACGGTCGCCAAGAGGAACTGGGCGCCGATGTGGACCTGTCGCGCACGGTGGGGTGGTTCACCACCAAATACCCGGTGGCCTTGGCGGTGGGGGGGCTGGACTGGGCGCAGGTGCGCGCCGGTGAGCCGGCGCTGGGGGCGGTGATCAAAAACGCTAAAGAGCAGCTGCGGGCCCTGCCGGATCCGTTGAGCTATGGTGTGCTGCGCTATTTAAACCCCGAGGTGGATTTAGGTGGGCCCGACCCGGTGATCGGGTTTAACTATCTGGGGCGTGTGGGCGCGACGGTGGGCGACGTGTCCGCTGAGGGGTGGCGCATCTGCCCGGACGGGTGGGCGGTCACCGCCGCGGTCGCGGCGATCCCGTTGCCGCTGGCGCACACGGTGGAACTCAACGCCGGCACCGTCGAAACCGACACCGGCCCACGCCTGCACGCCGGCTGGACGTGGGCGTCCTCGGTGCTTAACCAAGACCAAGCCAACCGGTTAAGCCAGTTATGGTTTGACGCCCTAACCGGTATCTGTGCGCATGTGCGCCGCGGTGGGGGCGGGTTAACCCCCTCCGACATCGCTGCCCGGCTCAGCCAGCTGCAAATCGACGAGCTTCAGCAGCACCATGCGATCGCTGATGTTTTGCCGTTGACCCCCCTACAACAGGGGCTGCTGTTTCACGCCAGCACCACACACACCAGCGATGACGTGTATGCGGTGCAACTCGATATCACGTTAACGGGCCGGCTTGACCCAAACCGGCTGCGTGACGCGGTGCACACGGTGCTCACCCGCCATCCCCACCTGCTGGCCCGCTTCTCCGACAAATTCGAAGAACCGGTGCAAATCATCCCGGCTGATCCGGTGGTGCCCTGGCGGTATGCCGAACTGGACCCCAGCACCGAGGTCGAAGAACAGGTTCAGCGGATCTGGGCCGATGAACGCGCCGCGGTGGGCAACCTCGCCGACCAACCGCCTTTCCGGGCCGCTTTACTGCGCACCGCCGAGCACCAGCACCGGTTTGCGCTGACCAACCACCACATCGTGCTCGACGGCTGGTCGCTGCCGATCCTGCTGCGTGAAATATTCGCCAGCTACTACGGGCAGCGGCTGCCTGCGGCCCCCTCCTACCGCAGCTTTGTGACCTGGCTGGCGGGTCGTGACCGTGACACCGCCCGCGCGATCTGGCGGGAGGTGTTCACCGGTTTTGACACCCCCACCTTGGTGGGAGCCCCCGACCGGTGGGGGCTGGGGCGGCGCGACGTTACCTCCTTTCGGGTGCCCGAACACCTCACCCAGGCCCTGGGTGAACTGGCGCGCTGCTGCCACACCACCATCAGCACCGTGCTGCAAGGCGCCTTCGCCCAACTGCTGATGGGACTGACCGGCCGCCACGACATCGCCTTCGGCACCACGGTTTCGGGGCGCTCGGCCGAGGTGGACGGCGTGGACTCGATGGTGGGCCTGTTAATCAACACAGTGCCGGTGCGGGCCAGCCTCACCCCCACAACCACCACCGCTGACCTGCTTCACCAGCTGCAAACCACCCACAACCACACCCTCGAACACCAACACCTCGCACTCAGCGACATCCACCGCATCACCGGCCATCGGATACTGTTCGACACCGTTTTCGTCTACGAGAACTACCCCATCGACACCACCGCGTTAACTGGTATCGACGGGTTAGCCATCACCAAGCTCACCAACCGCGACTACTATCACTACCCGCTTGCCATCCAGGCCCTGCCCGGCCCCGAACTCGACCTTCGCGTTCAATTCCGTACGGATGTGTTTGACGCCGCCACCATCCAAACCCTCATCGAGCGGCTGCAACGACTGCTGACCGCCATGACCACCAACCCACACCAACCACTGTCATCCATCGACGTACTAGACCACACCGAACACACCCACCTCGACACATGGGGCAACCGGGCAATCCTCACCCAGCCACCACCAGTGCTGGCACCCGAATCCCGCGGTACCAGGCGCGATTATCACGCCCCGGCTACCCTCGTCGAGCAGATCATGGCTGATATCTACGCGCAGGTGCTGGGTGTCGACCGCGTCGGGGTCGATGAGTCGTTTTTCGACTTGGGCGGGGATTCGATTACGGCGATGCGGGTGATTGCCGCGATCAACGCAGCCCTCAATGTCTGCCTTACCGTGCCAACCTTATTCGACGCTCCCTCAGTGAGAAGCCTGAGCCAACGGTTAGGCGCAGATGCCGAGTTGGTGGACTAAAACCTCCGATAGCTTGTGCGATCCATCGGTGGGCGGTGGGAACTGGCCGGTGGCACAGCGGATTCAGCTGCGGATCACGGTCTTTCACCACAACCGGGGCAGCACCCGATAGCGAACTCGCTGCGTGTACGCGCGATATCCTGCCAACTCGTCCCGGAGCAGCTTTTCCTCGTCGCGAATGCGCGCCGCGAGCACGAGCAGACCGGGTATGACAAAGACGAGCCCCCAGTAGGAACCGAGCGCCAGCGGGATGCCCACCATCGTGACCACATTGCCTGCGTACATGGGATGGCGCACCACCCGGTACAAGCCGGTGGAGACAAGCTTCTGGCCCGACTCGACCTGGACAGTCGCGGCCGCGTAGCTGTTCTGCATCACCACGACCATCACCACACCCAATCCGACGGCGACCAGGACATCACCACCCACACAGATCGCGGTTGGCACCGACGACCAACCGAAGCGATGGTCAAGGGCGCTGATCACGACCATCGCGACCAGCGACGACCACACGCCACCCATGACTACCTTCTGCACCATCCGGGTCTCCGCCCTCGGTCCCCCACGCATGCGCCGCTGAAGCGCACCGGGATTCGTACGCAGCAAGTAGATTCCGGGCAACCGCGCCGACAGGGTAAACACTGCCAGAAGAACCCACGCCTGCCAATAATCGAATGTCCACGACGGCAAAAACAGCATCAAGCCGAACATAACCAGCCAAACAATCTCGGCGAGAACGATTTTAGGAGTGATTTTCATAAATCGCTCTCCCGTCCGAAAAGGTCGAGCAGGACAGTTTGGCATCTCGTCGTATCCACGCACTACATATGCGACGCAGGAACAGATCAGCGAGATCAGTCGAAATCGCCCATACGCTCCTGGCCCGTGTCAGGGCAATCCGCCCGGCTCGGTTCCGATGCCGGCCATCGGGTTCCGACGCATCAATGGCTACCCCATTCGTCATTCCCGCTGACCTGTCAACCGCGCCGTTCTCACATCGCTCATCACGAGCTTCTTCTCAACTAACCCAGCACCGGGCCCGCAGCACGACCCGCACGGTACCGTGCCAAACCGGCATCTCGGCTCAGGCTGCTGCCGCAGGCGCCAGCTTGTCGCACAGCAGCTCCGCCAAACTTCGGATGGTGGCGACGGCGATATCGCTGGGGCGATACGTATTCCCGTTTCGGCCTCGATACGGGTACGCAGTTCGAGAGCACCCAGCGAGTCGACGCCGTATTCGGAAAGCGGGCGGTCAGGATCAATACTGCGGCGCAAGATCAGGCTGACGTGCTCTGAGATCACACGCCGCAGCCGGACGGGCCGCTCGTCCGCGGGCAGCTCATCGAGCTCGGCGCGCAGTTTGCTTGTACTCGTTGCGTTTTGCCCGTTCGAGCGAAAGGCTTCGGCGAATGGGCTGCGTTGAGCGAAGGCGGTCAACCACGGCGTGCCCCTGCTCGGCGCATAGCCGGTGTAGGCGCGGTCATGGCGCAGAAGCGTTTCGAACGCGTAAGCGCCCTCGTCGGGAGCGATAGCCACGCCGGCGCCTTCCGCCACAGCGGTGGCGCGCCCGATCTGAGCCCACGCACCCCACGCGATCGCTGTGGCAGGCAGGCCCTGGGCCCGGCGCCACCGGGTGAAGGCATCCAGCCAGCTGTTGGCCGCGGCATAGGCGCCCTGCCCGGGCGAGCCTACCAGCGCAGCCGCCGAGGAGAACGAGCAGAACCAGTCCAATGACCGCTCGGCGCAAGCTTCTTGGAGAGCATGGTGCAAGTTCCACGCGCCGTCCACCTTAGGCGCCCAGTCGCGCTCGATGAGCTCGGGGGTGATATTGGTCAGCGTGGCGTCGTCGACCACCGCCGCGGCGTGCAGCACACCACGCAGCGGAAGTCCAGTGGCGGTCGCTGCGGCCACCAACCGGGCGGCCGTTGCAGGCTCGGCGATGTCGCCGCACTCCACCACGACCTCGGTGCCGGCCGCCCGGATCCGCTCGACGGTCTGCAGCGCTTCAGGTGTTGGCTGCGAACGCGAGCACAGTACGATACGCCCGCAGCCGGCGCCCGAACCGGCAGAAGCCATCTTCTCAGCCAAAAACAGCCCCAAGCCTCCCAGCCCCCCGGTGATGAGGTACGCCCCGTCGCGGCGGAAGACCCTGGCCTGTGACGGTGGCACCACGACGCAGCTGCGGCCGGTCCGCGGCACGTCGAGCACGAGTTTGCCCGTGTGCTGGGCGCCGCTCATCAACCGAATCGCGTTGGCGGCGTCGGCCAGCGGGTAGTGCGTGCTCTCGGGCACTGGCAGTGTGCCGTCGGCGACCAACCCGTACACGGTGCGCAGAAGATTTTGGATCCGCTGGGGATGGCTCCGGGACATCAGCGCCAGGTCGAGGGCGTAGAACGTGATGTTGCGCCGGAAGGGGAAGAGTCCCAGGCGGGTGTCGCCGTAGATGTCGCGTTTGCCGATCTCGACGAACCGACCACCGAAGGACAGTAGTTCCAGACTCGCGCGCTGGGCAATGCCGGTCACCGAGTTCAGCACAATGTCGACTCCGTGCCCGTGAGTGTCGCGGCGTATCCCGTCGGCAAACTCAAGACTGCGCGAGTCGTAAACATATCGAATACCCATGTCGCGCAACGATTTCCGACGTTTCTCGCTGCCTGCAGTAGCGAAGATCTCCGCTCCTGCGGCGCGGGCAATCGCGATCGCCGCCTGCCCCACTCCGCCGGTGGCAGAGTGGATCAAGACCTTCTCCCCCGGTGCGATCTTCGCCAACTCGTGCAATCCGTACCAGGCGGTAGCGTAGGCGGTCGTCACCGCCGCGGCCTGCTCGTCGGTCAGCCCGGCCGGCAAAGTGACGGCAAGGTTGGCCTCACACGTGATGTAGGTGCCCCAACAGCCGTTGGCGGACAACCCGCCGACATGGTCGCCCACCTTGTGGTCCGTGACGTCTGGTCCGACCGCAGTGACCACTCCGGCGAAATCCATCCCGAGTTGCGGCAGGTGACCCTCGAAACTGGGGAATCGCCCCATCGCCAGCAATACGTCAGCAAAGTTGATACTAGAGGCACTGACCGCGACCTCGATCTGTCCCGGCCCCGGCTGAACCCGTTCGCATGCAACAAGTTCCATGGTTTCCAGGTCACCGGGGGTGCGGATCTGCAGCCGCATCCCGTCGCGCTCATGGTTGACCACAGCGGTGTGCCGCTCTTCCGGACGCAGTGGAGCCGGGCACAACCGTGCGGTGTACCAGACGCCGTTCCGCCAGGCGGTTTCGTCTTCGTCGGAATCGGCGAGCAGTTGGCACGCCAGTTGTTCGACGTCGGTGTCCTCGTCCATATCGATCTGCGTGGCGTGTAAGTGTGGATGCTCGGCGCCGATCACCCGCATCAATCCCCGCAGCCCAGCCTGCTCCAGATTGGGTTGGTCGCCGGTCAGCACCGTCTGGGCGTTGCGGGTCACGACGAACAGGCGAGGCAACTCGCCGGGGATTTCCACTAATTCGCCGGTGATGCGCACCAGGTGCTGTACATATTCACGACCGCACAGGGCGGGCTGCTCCTCTCCGTCGCCGTTTTTTCGCCCCGCGAGGATGACCACACCGTTGAATCCCCCGGCCTGTACATGGCCCTTCAGTTGCTCCGCGTTCAGGATGTGGTCGGCGTGCTGGGGCCAGCACATGGTGGTGCACTGCGCGTCATGGTTTTTCAGGGCATCGGTCAATAACGCAGTCACCTGGTCGGCGTTCGTGGTGCTGATCAGGAGCCAGGCTCCGGCGTCGGCGTAGTCGACTTCGGGCAATTCTCGTTGCCGCCATTCGATGGTCAACAGCCGCTCGCCGAGTATTCGATCTTTGTGGCCAGCAACGGATGATTGGCTGCCTAATTGCAGCCCTTCAACGGAAAGCAGGACGGTCCCGTGCTCGTCGAGCACATCGAGGTCGGCCTCGACCCCCGAGGTATCGGCTTTCGTCACCCTTGTGTAGCAGAAGTGCGCGTTACGGGCAGAGCCGTACGCACGCAGGCGGCGGATACCCAGCACCAAACCCAGCACACCGTCGCCCAAGTCCCGGACGTCGGGATGCGCTGCGACGGACTGAAAGCAGGCGTCGAGCAGGGCGGGATGCACACCGTAGGCAGTCCGTTGCGAGCGGATTTGGCCGGGCAGCGCGACATCGGCCAGCACGGTGTTGCTTTCCCCGCTGCCGGTACGCACAGCGATCAGCCCGGTAAACGCCGGACCATACTGAACACCGTTGTGGTCGAGAGCCTTGCGTACCTCGGCACCGTCTTCACGACAAGGATGCGCGGCTACTAACGCAGAGATATCGCGCACGGGCGGACGCTCATCGCCGGTGACCTGCAGGACGGCGGTCGCGTGCCGTGCCCGTTCGCCGCCCTGACTGGTCTCCACGGTGAAATCGACCCCGCCTGAAGGTGACACCGCCGCCGAGGTACCGATCGTGGTCTGCTCGTTCAGCAGCAGCGCCTGCTCGAAGCGGATGTCGCGGACCTCAGAAGCCTCGCCCAGCACGGCACGCGCCGCCGCCAGCGCCATCTCGCAGTAAGCCGCCCCCGGAAACACCGCCACATTGCGGATCCGGTGCTCAGCGAGCCATGGCTGGGCAGCGGTGCCGACCTCGGCCTGCCACACGTGGCGCTCGGGCTCCTCCTGCAAGTGCACATGTTGGCCCAATAGCGGGTGTACGGAAATGCTGCACACCTTACGAGTTGGGGTGTCTTGGCCGTCGCTGTCCAACCACAGCCGACGGTGCTCCCAAGTCGGCAGCGGTGCGTCGACCAGGCGACCGTTCGGGTAGAGCACGGAGAAGTCGACCGCGGCGCCCGCGCTGTGCAGCTCCCCCACCAAGCCACGTAGCCCATGACCTAGCTCTTGCTCACGGCGCATGGCGGCGAGAGCAGCCAGCGACATGTCCACACTGCGCGCGGTCTGCTCAATCGCGTGGGTGAGCAGCGGGTGCGGTGCCAATTCGGCAAAGACCCGGTAGCCGTCCTCCAAAGCCGCCCGGACCGCGGCGGCGAACCGCACCGTCCGGCGCAGATTGTCCACCCAATACCTGTTGTCGCACACCGGGGTCTCTCGCGGATCGAACAAGGTCGCCGAGTAGAAGGGAATGTCCGGTGTCGTCGGGTGGAGTTCGGCGAGAACATCGGTCAGCTCAGCAAGGATCGGATCGACTTGAGGCGAGTGCGAGGCGACGTCGACGGCGATCTCGCGGGCCATCACATTGCGCTGTTCCCACGCTGCAACCAGCTCGCGGACCGTCTGGGTGGCGCCTCCGATCACAGTGGACTGCGGCGAAGCCACCACTGCCACCACCACGTCCTTGACGCCGCGCAACGTCAACTCCGAAAGAACTTGCTTGGCAGGCAATTCCACCGAGGCCATGGCGCCGGCGCCGGCGATACGCGACATCAGCCGCGAGCGGCGGCAGATAACACGCAACCCGTCTTCCAGCGACAACGCACCTGCGACGACAGCCGCCGCTGCCTCACCCAGGGAGTGCCCGATCACCGCACCGGGGCGTACTCCGTAGGCCTTCAGGGTGGCGGCCAGGGCGACCTGCATGGTGAAGATGGTCGGCTGGATCCGCTCAATACCGCTCACGATTTCCGGCGAGGTCATCGCCTCGGTCACGGAGAACCCCGACTCCTGAGCGATCAGCGGCTCTGCTTGTGCAACAGTCGCGGCAAACACCGGTTCGGTGGCGAGCAACTCGGCACCCATCTGAGCCCACTGCGAACCCTGCCCGGAGAACACCCACACTGCTCCCCGATCATCGTGTCCGACCGCCTCCGGGTATGGCGTATCGCCGTCAGCGACCGCGCGCAACGCCTCGGCGAGTTCCGCTCGGCTGCCGGCGATGACGGCGGTGCGAACCGGGCGGTGGGCGCGTCGGCGCGCCAGGGTGTAGGCGAGGTCGGGTAACGTGACGTCCTGGTGTGCGTGTACCCAGTCGGCCAGTCGTCCGGCGGTTCGGCGCAGTTCGTTGGCCGAGGTGGATGACAGTGGAAACAGCAGCGGCGCCGTCATCGCCGCTTCAGTCGAGATATCTTGGGGCGCATCAGCTTCAGGGGCTTGCTCCACGATGGCATGGACGTTGGTTCCCGACACCCCATACGACGACACCGCCGCCCGGCGTGGATGTCGGCTGGTGTCGGGCCAATCGGTGTTTTTCTGTGGAACAAAAAGTTTGGTGTCAATGTGCGCGAGCTTGTCGGGCAGACGGGTGAAGTGCAGATTCCGCGGCACCACACCATGCTGCAGTGCCAGGATCGCCTTCATAAGGCCCAGAGCTCCGGAAGCCGACTGGGTGTGCCCGAAGTTGGTTTTCACCGACGCCAGCGCGCAGGGACTCTCGACGCCGTAGACCTTGGCCAGGCTGCTGTACTCGATGGGGTCACCCACCGGGGTGCCGGGACCATGCGCCTCGATCATGCTGATTGTGCGCGGATCGACACCGGCCGCAGCCAATGCGGCTTGATACACCGCGACCTGCGCGGGCTCTGACGGTGTCGAGATATTCACGGTGTGACCGTCCTGATTGGCGGCCGTGCCACGCACCACAGCCAGAATCCGGTCGCCATCGTTCAGTGCATCGGACAAGCGCTTGAGCAGCACCACCACGCATGCCTCGCCACAGACATACCCGTCGGCCGCGACATCGAACGCATGACAGCGCCCCGTCGGAGACAGATGACCCTGCGCCGTGCCGGCCAGGAACTTCCGTGGTTCCAGCATCACGAAGGCGCCCCCGGCGAGCGCCAGGTCGCTCTCACCCTCCTGCAGACTGCGGCATGCCAGATGCACGGTCAACAGGCCCGACGAACATGCGGTATCCACCGTCAGCGCAGGTCCGTGAAGTCCCAGAGTGTAGGCGATCCGCCCCGACGCCAGGCTAAAAGTGTTGCCGGTGAACCCATACGGCCCCTCCATGGCTGGGGAGTCGGCGGCCACCAGCTGGTAGTCGAAATGAGTCAACCCCATGAACACGCCGGTGAGTGAGTCGGTCAGTGTCTGCGGGGTGAGACCGGCGTGCTCCATGGCTTCCCACGAGGTTTCCAGCAGTAGCCGGTGCTGCGGATCGAGCGCGACCGCTTCGCGCTCATTGATCCCGAAAAACTCGAAGTCGAAGCCGGCAACATCGTCGAGAAACGCGCCCCATTTCGACACGGACCGACCTGGCACGCCTGGTTCGGGGTCGTAGTACTCGTCCGCGTCCCAGCGGTCACGCGGAATCTCGGTGACCAGGTCATCACCCCGCAGTAACGCGTCCCACAACTTCTCCGGGGAGTCAATGCCTCCGGGCAGCCGGCAGGCCATCCCGATGACAGCGACCGGAGTGGCTGCTGTGGCGCGCGACGTCGACGAAGAGTCGGCCGAAGCTGATCGGTGCACCTGATCATCCATCGCCCCGAGCGAAATCATTCAGCCTCCTCACAGCAATGATTAAGTCGCCACGTCCGCTGCTTCGCTCCCGAACATGGCACCACTTACCCTGCTGACGTGCTTAAAAGCCGGGTGGGCGGGATTATACACACGTTAAGTAGCGGCGTGTCTAAGTGATCTAGCCGTGATGCTGGGCAGGCCTGTACTTAAGTTCTCTTTATGAAGGGGGTAACTGCGGCGGCCGTGCGCGGTAACCTCGTCGCGTGGTTGAGACGTCCCTTCCGGCTCTACTGCGGGAGCGCGCCAGTCTGCAGCCGGATGACACCGCGTTCACGTTTATTGACTACGAGCAGGACTGGGCTGGCGTCGCCGAAAGCCTGACGTGGCCGCAGTTGTATCGGCGAGCGCTGAACGTCGCACGCGAACTCCGACGGTATGCATCGCCCGGGGACCGCGCCGCGATATTAGTGCCACAAAGCTTGGACTACATCGTTGCTTTTCTGGGCGCATTACAAGCCGGACTGATCGCGGTTCCGCTTTCGGCCCCACTCGGCGGCGTCATCGACGAGCGTGTCGATTCGGTTCTGCGCGATGCGGCCCCGGCTGCGGTTCTGACAACATCTTCTGTCGTCACCGAGGTCGCCCGGCATGTGACGCCACAGCCTCGGGAATCCGCCCCATCAGTCATCGAAGTTGATTTGCTGGATCTCGACGCTCCGGTACAATTCGACAGCTGGGAAGATAATCAAGAATCGATTGCATATTTGCAATACACGTCGGGATCCACTCGGCAACCAGCCGGAGTGATGATTTCGCATACGAACCTGCAGGTCAATTTTGAGCAGCTGATGCTCGGCTATTTTCCGAAAACCAGGGGCATTCCGCCGGTGGATCTCACTATTGTGTCGTGGTTGCCGTTCCATCACGACATGGGTTTGGTTCTGGGCGTGTGTTCGCCGATTTTAGGCGGGTTTAGCGGTGTCCTCACGAGCCCGGCTGCGTTCTTGCAGCGGCCGGCCCGGTGGATGCAATTGCTCGCAACCAATTCGCAGGCATTTTCAGCAGCACCGAACTTTGCTTTCGAGCTGGCGGTGCGAAAAACATCAGATGACGATATGTCGGGGCACGATCTCGGTGGCGTACGCACCATTCTTAGCGGTGCTGAGCGGGTGAATCCGGCGACTCTTAAACGATTTGCTGAGCGGTTTGCACGGTTCAATCTTAGCGCGGCGGTGCTGCGGCCATCATATGGACTTGCGGAAGCCACCGTGTATGTCGCGAGCAGTACAGCCGATCACCCGCCGGAAATCGTTGATTTCGAGTCCGACAAACTTTCCGCCGGCCACGCGAGACGGTGTGCAAGCGGAAGCGGGACATCGCTCATCGTTTATAACCTTCGCCAATCACCCGTCGTGCGGATCGTCGATCCCGAAACCCGGACCGAGCGTCCGGAGGGAACGACCGGCGAGATTTGGGTACACGGCGAAAACGTCGCCCTTGGCTATTGGCAGAAACCGCACGAGACTGAGCACACGTTCGGCGCGACGCTTGTCGATCCGTCGCCCGGCACCCCCGCCGGGCCGTGGCTGCGAACCGGGGACTTGGGCTTCATCTCCGGTGGTCAGCTGTTCATTGTCGGGCGTATCAAGGATCTCTTGATCGTCTACGGGCGCAACCACTCACCAGACGATATCGAGGCGACGATCCACGAGATAACGGGAGGCCGGTGCGCGGCGATAGCTGTTGCTCGTGAGGGGATCGAGCAGCTCGTCGTCGTCGTCGAAGTCAAGAAGCGAGGCGATTCCGAAGAGGAGGCGAAGCACAAGTTCGGTGTCGTCAAGCGGGAGATCACCTCGGCGATCTCTACCTCACACGGTCTGAGCGTTGCGGATCTGGTTCTGGTACAGCCAGGTTCAATTCCCATCACCACCAGCGGCAAAGTCAAAAGGTCGGCGTGTCTCGAGCAATACCAGCGAAACGAGTTCGCCCGCTTGGACGAATAGAGACAGGCGTGTGACCGGTGTGCGGCCGGCGGCCCAGCGGTGTGGTGAATCAGCCTTCCCTACAACGAGACTGCGATATTCGATGCGGCGCTGGCACACCGCGCGAGGCGCTCATCGCCCAGTGACCTCCGCTTTCGAGCGGGGCTCCTCCACAATCCGGGTGAACTTGGCTGTGCTCACGGATCGCGCGAGCCTCAGGCCCACCATCAGCTCATGACAAAACCCGCGGCGTGCCGCCCGAGCTCCCACTCCCAGATTTGTGAAGAAAGGCCCGATAAGGGGTGTGTCGAGATGGTGGACATTGGGCGGGGTGGTGTTAACGGGGTTGGACGATAACGCGTGACGAGTTGAGTTATTGATCACGAGTTGATAACGATTCTGGGGTTGTGACCCATATCGGGGTGATCAACTTTTTTAGCCTTAACATCCGTTAAGAATCGGTGTGGGTTTACTCAGCCTGTTGTCGGTGAGGAGTGGGTATGGCTCGGCGGGCCGGTAAGCGTAATCGGCGGTCGTGTGGGGTGCAGCGGTGTTGTGGGGCGGCAGGGGTGGGTGCGACGGTGGGGGTGTTGTGGGCTGGGGTGATGGCTCCGGTGGGGGGGGTGGCGGTGGGGCGCGCTGATGTGGTGGATGTGCTGGTGGATCCGATTGTGGAGTCGGTGTTGGCGGCGCTGGGTGTCGGGGGGCTGGCTGATGTGGGGTCGGCCACGTCGATGCCGGCCGATGTACTGGGGGGGTTGGATGCGGCGCTGGTGGGGGTGGTGCAAGACCTCAACAGTGTGGTGAACGGGGTGGCTCAGGATTGGATCACCAGCCCGATCGGGGGGCCTGTTGATGAGGTGATCAACACCCCGTTTGTGTTGTTGTTTGGCCGGGATTTGATTGGTAACGGGATCAATGATTTCACCGGGACTAATGATTCGCTGTTGGGTAGCTCGGGGTTGTTCGGCAATCTGAGTGATGGCGGGTTTTTGATCGGTAACGGCGGCACCGGGGCCACGGGGGTGGCCGGGGTTGATGGGGGTGCCGGCGGGATTGGGGGGTCGGCCGGGCTGATCGGTGATGGGGGCGCCGGCGGCGCCGGGATTGCTGGGGGTGCTGGTGGTGCGGGGGGCACCGGTGGGTTGCTGCTGGGCAATGGTGGTGAGGGGGGTGCTGGTGGGGACGCTGTCACCGCGGGTGAGGCCGGCGGGACCGGTGGTGCGGGTGGTTCGGCGGTGTTGTTCGGTAACGGCGGCGCCGGTGGCGCCGGTGGGGCCGGAGCGGCCGGGGCGACCGGCACCACCGGCACAACCGGCACGGAGGGCGCGGCCGGTGTGTCGGGCACCAATGATGGTGCGGGCGGCGCCGGTGGGACCGGCGGTGACGGCGGGGTCGGTGGCACCGGTGGCGCCGGTGGGGCCGGTGGCACCGGCGGAGCTGCGGGGTTCCTTGTTGGTGATGGCGGCGCCGGCGGCGCCGGTGGGGCCGGTGGTGATGGCGGTGCCGGTGGAGTCGGTGGCACCGGTGGTGCCGGCGGGGTCGGGGCTGCCGGCAGTGACACGGTTGCTGCGGGTAACGGCGGCGCCGGTGGTGGCGCCGGTGATGGTGGCGCCGGTGGTGTCGGTGGGGCCGGTGGTGCCGGCGGCGATGGTGGTGCCGGCGGCATCTTCGGTTCCCCCGGGGCCGGCGGGATCGGTGGTAACGGCGGGGATGGCGGTGCCGGCGGTGTCGGGGGTACCGGCGGGAACGGGGGGGCCGGGTATTCGCAGACAACCGCTGGCCTGGCCGGCGGTAACGGCGGCACGGGCGGAACCGGGGGCAATGGGGGTGCCGGCGGGGCGGGCGGCGCGGCCGGTGAGGGGGGTCTTAACGGGGCCGGGGCCGATCGGGCAGCCTCCGGGATGGCGGGGACGGCCGGTGACGGCGGTAACGGCGGCGCCGGCGGCAACGGCGGCGACGGCGGCTCCAGCACTGTCGCTGCCGGCAGCCCAGGCGAGAAAGGCAGCCCGGGCGCCGGCCCCGTCGGCAGCACCGGCGGCACCGGCGGGGCCGGCGGGACCGGCGGAGCCGGTGGGGGTACGAGCGCCGCTCTAACCGTAGGCAAATATCCGTATTGGGTGACGGTCGCCCCCGGCGGCGTCACCGGCGCCGGTGATGTCTATGTGGCCAATTTCGGCTCTGGTGATGTCTCGGTGATCGACCCCAGCACGACCACCGTTACTGCCACTATCGACGTCGGTACCGAGCCGACCGGGGTAGCGGTCGCCCCCGACGGGGTCACCGGAGCCGGGGATGTCTACGTCACCAACTCGGGGAGTAATAGCGTGTGGGTGATCAACCCCGCCAACGACACTGTGGTGGCCACCATCGATGTGGTCGGCGGCCCGGCCAATGTGGTGGTCGCCCCCCAGGGGGTGCCAGGTGCCGGTGATGTTTATGTCCTCGACGATTCTGGCACCCTGTCGGTGATCAATCCCAGCACCGATACCGTGGTCGGCACTATCGACGTAACGGTCCATGTCGGTAGCGAGTCGGTCGGGGTGGCGGTCGCCCCCGACGGGGTCACCAACGCCGGGGACGTCTACGTCACCGACGATCTCGCCAGCAAGGTGTTGGTGGTCGATCCCAGCACCGACACCGTCGTTGCCTCCGTCGCCGTGGGCAGTTATCCCTTTGGCGTGGCGGTCGCTCCCGAGGGTGTCACCGGAGCCGGTGATGTCTACGTCGCCAACACCGCCAGTCACACGGTGTCGGTGATCAATCCCAGCACCGACACCGTGATCGCCACCATCGCCGTGGGAAGCGCACCGGAAGGTGTGGCAGTGAACCCGATCACCGGTGATGTCTATGTCGCCAACACCAGCAGTGATTCGGTGTCGGTGATCAATCCCAGCACCGACACCGTGATCGCCACCATCGACGTGGGCAGTCAGCCCCTTGGGGTGGCGGTCGCTCCCGAGGGTGTCACCGGAGCCGGCGATGCTTACGTGACTAACTCCTTGAGTAACACTGTGTCGGTGATCGGCCCGGTTGGGCCGGCATCACCGTAAATCATTGAGGTGTTTCTGAGTTAACCGCAGAGGTGCGGCCGGAAATTACCCGGCTCATGATGTCTTCCCGGTGGGGTTGATGGTGACGCGATGGTAGTCGAACCGGTGACATCTCACATCCAGATCCGGTTGGGCTTTCCAGACCAGCCAGTCCCAGCAAAGAGGTGAAAAGTTGTGCGGGGCTTCCATCTCCGAGCGCCTGTCTGGGCGAGTGTTGATCTCGAGTTCGACTGTCCGCAGGTGCTCGGCGGTGTAGGTGTTCAGGGTTGTACCTTTCGGGAAGTATTGCCGCAACAGACCGTTGGCATAACCTCACCCGACCATCAACTGTTGCGGGCATGGCGAGAATCCACCCCGCCGAAAAGGGGTCAATTTTCAGGCGACGCCGACAATGCGACATGCGCGGTCGGCACCCTGACTTAAAGTCAATCTGCTTGCATGCCCCTGTCGGGCCACACCAGACGGGTGTCGGACGGCGGTGGCACGCTATCACTGAGCCAGCTGATAAGACGGCAAGGAGCAATGCGAGCCAGTGCTATCCGGCGCCATCGGACGCGGCGAGACCCGAGATCCTCACGGTGTCCGCCGTCAATTCAACAAGTCAGGGAGTGTGGTGCGTTGAACGCGCTCGCGGGTCATAAAAAGACGGTCTGCTTGAATATGATTGTCAAAGACGAGAGCCGGGTTATCGGGGATTGTTTATCCTCGGTGAAACCTCTTATCGATTACTGGGTGATTGTGGACACCGGGTCGTCGGACAACACGAAACAAATCATCCGGGACACCCTGGCCGGTATCCCCGGTGAGCTCCATGACAGGCCGTGGGTCGATTTCGCGCATAACCGCAACGAAGCTCTTGAGCTGGCCCGGGGCAAGGGTGATTATCTGCTGCTGATCGATGCCGATGAGGTGCTGCGATACGCTGAGGGTTTCGGATTTCCCCCGTTGGAGAAAGATCGCTATTACATCCCGGTACGCCAAGTGGGGGCAGCAGATGTGAAGCGTAACGGGTTGATCAATAATCATCTGCGCTGGAGGTGGCAGGGGGTTATCCATGAGTTCATCACCTGCCCGGATGCGACGACCTCGGCGATCCTCACAGGTATTGTCAATGTGTGCAATTCCCATGCCGACAATGTCTCGGGTCGTTCCCAAGACTCGCAGCGGGTGAAATACCTGCGAGACGCGGAAACGTTGGAGAAAGCTCTCAAAGACGACCCGGATAACAGTCGATACGCGTTTTATCTGGGGATAAGCTACGCGGCGGCCGGTGAGCTAGAGCGGGCGAAAAAGAGTTTCGCCGCACGGGCCGCCATGGCCAGTGCCGATGCGGAGGAAACCTACCTAGCCTGGTACAACCTCGGCGTCGTCGAATCGAAGCTGGAAGACGTGGACGCGGCCCGGCGCACGCTGTATCGCGCGCATGCGCTTCGCCCAACACGGGCCGAACCGCTGCTGCAGCTGGCGAGGCTGTATCGGCGGGAAAACAATTATTTGGCGGGGTATCTGCTGGCCAAGCACGCCCTGTCGCTTCCGTATCCGAAAAACGATTTGTGTGTCGAATACGTGGCTTATGACCACATGTTGCTGATCGAGTTCGCCAACTGCGCGTTGCTGCTGGGCAAATTCGATGAAGGATTCGAGGCGTGCCGCAAGCTTTTGGCCAACCCCAATCTGCCAGCGGAATTCAGGGCTCAGGTGCAGTCCAACTACGAACTTGCCCGCAAAAACCTGCAGGCCAATGCCCCGATCTTCATCGGCGGCACGCAGCGGTCGGGCACCACGCTGTTGCGGGTAATGCTGGATTGTCATCCGCGGATCTGTTGCGGCCCGGAGTTGAAGGTGCTGCCCGTTGTTGCCGAGCATTACAAATTTCTGGTCGGCCGCAACCGGGAGGTGATGCACAGCTACGGCAACACCGTAGCCGATGTGCAGCGAAGTTGCCGCCTCTTCGTTGAGGATCTGGTGGCGAATTTTCTTCGCGCCCAAGGTAAACCACGCTGGGCGGAGAAAACCCCGCAAAACACGCGCTACATGCTTACGCTCGGGGAGATCTTTCCCGAAGCCCGGTTCATCCACGTGCTGCGTGATGGGCGTGATGTGGCCTGTTCACTGTTGACGATGGAGTGGAGCGACTCGGCGACCGGACGCAAACTCGACTATGTGCAAAACATGGCCGCCGCGGCCCGCTATTGGCGTGACACCGTGCTGCAGGCCCGCAGCCTGGCCAGGCATCCCAGCCTGGCCGGGCGTGTCCTGGAAGTGCGCTACGAAGATTTGGTGAACCACACCGAGACCACTATGCGCACGGTGTTGGCGTTTCTTGGTGAGCAGTGGGATGAGGCGGTGCTGGCCCATCACAGCAAAGACCGCAGTGGCGAACCGGTGGAACCGAGCACCGCGCAAGTAAACAAACCGCTAAATCATGACTCGCTGGGCCGCTGGCGACACGATATGACTGAGCAGGACAAGGCCGCCTTCAAACAGGAAGCCGGCGAGCTGCTCATCGAACTCGGCTACGCCCAAGCCGACTGGTGACGCGAAGCCTCGCGTGTTTGGTGGCCGGTGCAGAAGTAGCCCGGGAACTCTTTGCCCCAGGGGTCAGGGTGCGCGTGAGCCGCTGCAGTTCAGGGCATCCCGCAGTCGAGGTGATACAGCGTCCAGGCGTCTAGGCCGGCAGCGTCACGGTCGGCATCGCCGCGGTGGTGGCTGGCGCGCAGTTTGTGGGCGGCTGCCCAGGCGGCGGCGACTTGGCCGTGACCAGTGCTCATGCCGGATCAGGCTGAGCGCGGCTGTCACGCTTCGTCAAGAAGCTCGAGCAAATAGCCGCCATACCCCGATTTGATCAGGGATTCGGCTCGTTCCCGCAACTGGTCGTCGCTGATGAACCCGCGGCGCCACGCAACTTCTTCTGGCACACCGATCTTCAGACCTTGGCGTCGTTCGATAGTCCGGACATAGTTCCCGGCGTCTAACAGCGAATCAAAGGTTCCCGTGTCAAGCCAGGCGGTCCCTCGACGCAGGACTTCTACCGACAAATCACCCCGGTCGAGGTATGCGCGATTTACGTCAGTGATCTCGTACTCACCGCGATCCGATGGCCGCAGCGAGGCTGCAATGTCGACTACATCATTGTCATAGAAGTACAGTCCGGGCACCGCATAATTCGATCGAGGACGCTTTGGCTTCTCCTCAATACAAATCGCGCGGCCGTGCGCGTCGAATTCGACGACCCCATATGCTGTCGGATCGGATACCCGATAGGCAAATATTCCGCCTCCGTGGATCTCGCTGAATCGGCTGAGCTGGGCTCCCAAGCCGGGACCGTAGAAGATGTTGTCGCCCAAAATGAGCGCCACGGAGTCCGTCCCGATGTGGGTTTTGCCGATCACGAATGCTCGAGCGAGCCCATCCGGTGTCGGCTGAACCGCATAACTTATCGAGATACCAAACTGCGAACCGTCGCCCAGCAGTCTGCCGAATGCCGCGGCATCGGTCGGCGTTGTGATCACCAGGACGTCGCGAATTCCTGCAAGTATCAGAGTCGACAACGGATAGTAGACCATCGGTTTGTCGAAAACTGGCAGCAGCTGTTTGCTGGTGCCCATGGTGATCGGGTGCAGTCGTGAGCCGGTACCACCGGCCAGAATGATTCCGCGCACACGCATAGTCTGCCAGGTATCGGCGATACCGCCAAGACGCAGCGGAAAGCAATTGATTTTGCTGCCGAACTCGCCGGACCGGAAGTTCGCCTGTTGCACACCGATCGGAACCGCACGTGGCTGATAAGCCGAGCCGCATTGTGCCGCGGCGCTGTTTAGCACACTAGCCGGAATTGGTGAGCCGCCGACAAATATCGTCTTCGCTGATTGGATTCGCTCAGCGCAGCCGTGGGCAGCGGCGGTCGCCGTCGGACGTGCTTTTCAATTCTGTGCTGGGGCACTCGATATCACCCATTTAAGCCGCGTTCCGAATCTGAGGGCGGATAACAGGTATCGCCGGACACTGCATGTTTTCATCGATCGGGCGTACGCGTGCCCTAGATCCGAGCCTGGTCATGGCGTCTAAACCAGCGGCCGCGGGAGTTCGATTGTGACAGCGTCATCGTAGTAGTCGTCCCAGTGCAGCGCGGGTTGTGGTTGGGGCGCCGGACGCGATCTCACTGGCCGAAGCAGTCGACCGGCCGGGCGCGGCCGAACTATCTGAGGCCACCAGAACCAACGCCCGAGCAGCGCAGCAATCGAGGGTGTCATGAATGAGCGCACGACCAATGTGTCGAACAGCAGGCCCAAACCGATCGTGGTCCCGACCTGGCCGATGATCCGCAAGTCGCTGACTACCATCGCGGACATCGTGAACGCGAATACCAGGCCCGCGTTAGTCACGACCTTGCCCGTACCCCCCATGGCGCGAATAATACCGGTGTTTAAACCGCCGGATATTTCCTCTTTAATCCGGGCGACCAGCAGCAAATTATAGTCGGAGCCCACAGCCAAGAGGATGATCACGGACATCGGCAGCACCATCCAGTGCAATTTTATGCCGAGGATATACTGCCAGATCAACACCGAGAGGCCAAACGATGCGCCCAGTGACAGCGCTACTGTACCCACGATGACCAAGGCGGCAATAAAACTTCGCGTGATGATGAGCATGATGATGAAAATAAGACAGAGCGCACCAACTCCCGTGATCCATAGATCATATTTGGAGCCGTCGTGAAAGTCCTTGAATGTCGACGCGGTGCCGGCGATGTAAATCGTGGCGTCCTTGAGCGGTGTCGTCTTGAGCGCCTCCTCGGCCGCGGCTTTCACCTGATCGATACGGGCGATGCCTTCGGGGGTCGCGGGGTCACCCCTGTAGGTGATCACGAACCGAGCTGCTTTCCCGTCGGGTGACAGGAAAAAACTCATTGCCTGCTTAAAGTCTCGGTTCTCGAAAACTTCCGGAGGCAGGTAGAATGTGTCATCGTCTTTTGCGGCGTCAAAGGCCTGTCCCATCGCGGTCGCGTTTTCGCTCGATTCGTCAATCTGGCTGAAGATCCCCGACATAGTGCTGTGCATCGCCAGTATGTGCGTCCGCGTGGCCTTCGCCGTCGCGATCAGCTGAGGGAACTGCTCGAGTAGTTTGGGTAGCAGCGCGTCAACCTTGTCGAGGTCGTGCACAACATCACTGAATTTATCGGTCAGCGTATCGACATCGTCTAATATATCAAATATCGACCTCAGCGACCAACATATCGGAATATCATAGCAATGCTTTTCCCAATAAAAGTAGCTTTTGATGGGCCGGAAGAAGTCTTCGAAATCGCCCATGTGCTCCCTCAACTCAATGACAACGTCGTGCATTTGCTTTGTCACGCCGATCGAGTGGTGGGTATAGGCTGTAATCTGTTTCTGTAATTCATACATGCGCTCCATCAGCGCGATTTGCTTAGTCATCAAGTCGGCCTGGACCAGCATGTCATTGATGCGGTTCTCGATGAACCTCATGTTCTGTCGCTGGCTCGCGTTTTGCATACTTATCAGGAACGGTATCGAGGTGTGCTCGATCGGTGTTCCCTCGGGTCGCGTTATTCCCTGCACACGGGAAACACCCGGAACCCGGAAAATTGCCTTGGCCAGTCGATGCAGGATGAGGAAATCCGCCGGATTCCGCATATCATGGTCAGCCTCGATCATCAGTATGTCGGGCATCATTCGTGACTGCGAGAAATGGCGGTCGGCGACCGCGTATCCCAGATTCGCTGGAATGTCCCGGGGGATGTACAGTCGGTCGTCATAGCTCGTTTTGTAGCCCGGTAGTGTCACCAGACCAATCAGCGCGACCGCTAGGGTTGCGACGAGAATAGGAGCGGGCCAGCGGACGATCGCCGTGCCGATCCGCCGCCATCGGCGGACTTTGATTGTGCGTGTGGGGTCGAAGAGCCCGAAGCGGCCTCCCACGGTCAGGACTGCCGGCACCAGTGTCAGCGCAACGGCCACCGCGACGAGCATCCCGATAGTGCACGGCAAGCCGATCGTCTGGAAGATGGGCAGCCGCGTAAAACTCAGGCACAACATCGCCCCGGCAATCGTCAAACCCGATCCCAAGACAACCCGGGCGACCCCGCGGTAGGTGGTGTAGTAAGCCGTTTCCGGATCGTCGCCGGCCTGCCGTGCCTCCTGATATCGACCAAAGAAGAATATTCCGTAATCAGTTCCGGCCGCCATGGCCAGAGCGACCAACAGATTAACGGCAAACGTCGACAGGACAACCATATTCCTATCGCCGAGAAACGCGACGATTCCGCGCGCCGCAAATAATTCGATCCCCACGGTGGCTAACAACACGATCACGGTGACGACCGAGCGATAGACGACAAGCAGGACTGCGAAGATTATCACGCCGCCGATGACGGTCAATTTCAGAACAGATCTGTCACCACTGCGCTGCATATCTGCGACGAGCGCGGCCGGACCGGTGACATAGATCTTCACACCGGGCGGTGGTGGGTTCCGGTCAATGATATCCCGGACCGCTGCCACGGATTCTTGCCCCAAGGTCGTACCTTGGTTTCCGGCCAGATTCACTTGGGCATACACGGCTTTACCATCAGCGCTTTGCGCACCCGGGGCCGTGATTCGATTCCCCCATAAATCTTGTACATGCTCGACGTGCGCGGAGTCGGCTCTTAACTCACGGACCAGCCTGTCGTAGTACGTGTGGGCATCGTCGGTGAGCCGCTGTTTGCCCTCCAACACGATCATCGCGAAACTATCCGAATCGGACTCCGCGAAGTCCATGCCCATACGTGTCATGGCCTGCACTGACGGGGCGTCTCGGGGACTCAAGGGCACGGAATGAGCCCGGCCGACCCGCTCCAGCCACGGAACCGCGAAAGTGACGAGCAGAGTCAGCGCCACCCACGCCAGGATGATGAGCGGCGCAAACGTGCGGATCGTCCGCGCGACGACGGGCAACGGGGGACGGTCGGTGCTCATGCCGCTTTCCACCGGGAGGCGGCACAGACATCCAATTCGTCGGGACGCGTGTCGGTTTTGACGACACCGCTGACCACAAACCGGCGATCACCGCTGCTGTTGTCGCGCGCTGCCACGGTGCGTTCCACGGTTGGCTGACCCATTCTGAACTGGAAATTGGCCACTTACTGCTGTTGCCTAACCATCAAGGCGGCTACCAACGGGCGAGATCCGACAGCCCGCACTACTGGGCTCGCCGGGCGGGGCCGCACGTGTTGCGGCCACCAGAACCACCGGCCCAGCAGCGCGGCGAAGGAGGGTGTCATAAACGCGCGCACGACCAATGTGTCGAAGAGCAGACCCATTCCGATGGTTGTGCCTACTTGCCCGATACTGCGCAAGTCGCTGACAATCATGGATCCCATGGTGAACGCGAACACTAGTCCGGCGTTCGTCACGACTTTGCCGGTACCACCCATTGCGCGGATGATTCCCGTTTTTATGCCCGCGCTGATTTCCTCTTTCATCCGGGCGACCAGCAGTAAATTGTAGTCAGAGCCCACCGCCAATAGAATGAGCACAGACATTGCGAGCACCGCCCAGTGTATCGGTATGCCGACGAGATATTGCCAGACCAGTACGGACAGCCCGAAAGACGCCCCCAGCGACAGCACAACCGTTCCGACGATGACCAGCGCGGCAACAAAACTTTGCGTGATGATCAACATGATGATGAAGATCAAGCAGAGCGCCGCGACTCCCGCGATCAGAAGATCGTATCTGGATCCCACCACGAGGTCTTTCGTCATGGCCGAGGTGCCGGTGAGATAGATCTTCGAGTCTTCCAGCGGGGTTCCCTTGAGCGCTTCTTCAGCCGCGCTCTTAATCGCGTCGACTCGAGAAATTCCCTCGGGCGACGCGGGATCACCCCGCTGCGAGATGAGCATACGAACGGCTTTCCCGTCCGGCGACAAGAAGATGTTCATCACGCGCTTGAAGTCTGCATTCTTGAAAATATCAGGCGGAAGATAGAAAGAATCGTCGTTTTTGGCTGCGTCGAACGCCTTACCCATGGCTGTCGCGCTTGTGCTGTTCTCGTCCATCGCGCGCAGGGTGCCCGACATGGTGCTGTGCATGGTCAGCAGCATCGTCCGCATGCTCTGCATGATCGCGATCATCGGTGGAAACTGTGTGAGCAGCTGCGGCATGATCACGTCCAGGTGATCGAGGTCGGTGACCAGCTCTTGCAACTTGTCGGTGATGTCGTCAACACCGTCGAGAGCATCGAATATGGATCTGAGCGACCAGCAGATCGGGATATCGTAACAATGTCTTTCCCAATAGAAGTAACTGCGGATCGGCCTCCAGAAGTCTTCGAAATCCGCTATGTGATCGCGCAACTCGTTGGCGATCGCCTGCATATCATGCGTTTCGCCGACCATGTGATGAGTCGTGGCGATAAGTTGTTGCATCAGCTCATACATGTGCTGCATGATGCCGATCGTTTGGGTTAACTCGTCGGCCTGCTGGAGCAGGTCATTCATGCGCTCTTGCTGGAATGTCATATTCTGTAGCAACCCAGCTTGTTGCATGCTGAGCATGTACGGGATCGTGGTGTGCCCGATCGGGGTTCCTTCGGGCCGCGTCACCGCCTGCACCCGCGAAACACCCGGAACGGCGAGAACGGCTTTAGCCAGTTTGTTCAATACCAGAAAATCTGTCGGATTCCGTAGATCGTGATCGGCTTCCACCAAAAGGATCTCGGGCGACATCATTGCCGACTGAGGAAAGTGTCGCGCCGCGGCTGCAATCCCCAAACTGGCGGGGATATCGCCGGGTATGTATTTCTGGTCGTTATAGCTCGGTTTATATCCCGGTAGCGCCAGGAGGCCGACAAGCGCGATCGCTAACGTCGCGAGAAGAATAGGTGCCGGCCACCGCACGATGGCCGTGCCGATCCGCCGCCAGCCACGGACCCGGATTTTCCGCTTGGGTTCGAACAGGCCGAAACGGCTGCCGGCACTGAGAACGGCCGGCACCAGCGTCAGCGAGACCACGACTGCGACCACAATGCCCACTGCGCACGGGACACCCAGCGCATGGAACGTGGGCAAACGGGTGAAGGTTAGCCCGAAAACCGCTCCGGCGATCGTCAAACCCGACGCCAAGACAACCTTGGCGACCCCGCGGTAGGCGGTGTAACAGGCCTGTTCCCGGCTCTCACCGGACTGCCGTGCTTCCTGATACCGCCCGATGAAAAATATCCCGTAGTCCGTTCCAGCCGCGATCCCCAGCGATACCAGCAGATTAACGGCGAAGGTGGTAAGGCCGATGATCTCGTGGTGGGCAAGGAACGCGACGCTTCCTCTGGCGACCTGTAATTCGATTCCGACCATCAGCAGCAACAGAACTACCGTGATGACCGAACGGTAAACGAGCAACAACATCGCGAAGATCACCGCGATACTTACCGCAGTGACCATCATGATCGTCCTGTCGCCGCTGCGGCCCATATCCGCCGCGATTGCTGCAGGGCCGGTGACATATGCCGTTACCCCGTGAGGCGCCGGCGTCTGCGCGACAATGTGCTGAACGGTTTCGATCGATTTGGTCCCCAGGGCCTGCCCCGGGTTGCCGGCAAGCTCCAGTTCAACGTAGGCGGCCTTACCATCGCTGCTTTGCGCTGCCCCGGCCGTGAGCGGGTCACCCCAAAAATCCTGGATGTGCTTCACATGCCGGGGATCGTCTTTTAATTCACGAATTAACCGGTCGTAATACTTGTGCGCATCGTCACCGAGGGGTTGCTGACCCTCCAAGACGATCATCGCGACACTGCCGTTACCGGATTGCTTGAAATCCTGGTTTATGCGCTGTGCGGCGTTAAAAGCCGGCGCGTCGTTGGGATTCAGCGATACTGAATGCTCTTTTTCAACCTGTTCCAGCGAGGGTACCGCGATACTCAAGATGACGAAGATCGCCAGCCACCCTAGGATGATGGGCACCGAAAACCTATAGATCGTCCGCGCTACCAGCGGCCGACTATCACGCAGCTGATGGTTACTCATGCGGCCTTCAGCCGGCAGAATGTAAAGGCGTTCACTTCGTGCGTGATCTTCTCAGCTTTCACTACCCCGTCGACAAGAATCCGACAGCCAATGCTGTCGCTATCACCCTGCGCAACGACATTCCCGGCAGGCGTTGTCGGAGTGATCGCGAACTCCAATGACCACGGCAAATGGGCGCCTTTCACGCGCTGTGGATCACCGTTGACATCGAAATAGCTGATCACGGCCACAGCGCCGGGCGGCCCGAAAACCTCGTACCGCAGAACCTTAGGGTTATAAGGTTTGGTGGTGTCGATTCTGGTATCGGCATATGACGGCTGCCGTTCTGACCCGAAGATACCGTGCAGCCGCGCCACCGTAAATCCGCCAGCACCAACCACGGCCAGCACAACCAGCGGAATCCACAGCTGTTTAAGAACTTTGACAACCACAAACCCAGCGGTTCGTCGCCTCCGGCCAGGTCCACCCGGCGCTTGAAGTGCCGACGAAGACCGGCGCCCAGCCCACCAAAAAATAGGCCGACGACCAGACCGTTGACGAAGGTCTTGGCCCGCCATCGCGACGTCAGAACGAACTCGTTCGACGTCACGCACAATGTCTTCGACCACCGCACCCACCCTAGGCGACATGTGTGCAACAAAGATCACCATAGTAAAGGCCCCCACATCCGTCCAAGAGTTTCACCAAAGTTCCCGCTAAGACTCCCGAATCGAGCACCACCCGGCTTGTCAACGCCCCGACCTGCAGAAAAGCTGAAAACAGCGGCGCGAGGGCCTAGCAAGAAGCAAGCAGAGACCCCACACGCACGACGGCGGCGAGCCCCCGGTTAGTCGATCTTGCCCGTGAGGTCGAACTCCGCCAGCGTGCGCGCGGCCAGCTCACGCAAAGCGGTCTTTGTGTTCTCGGCGCCGGGTTGGTAGGCGCGGACGGTAATGGAGATCTTGCCGCCGATGCGCAAAGACAGCAGATACATCTCTCCGCCAATGCGCTCAAGCCACCGCCGCGTGAGGCCTTGGCGCATCCCTCGTCCGGACAGGTACTCGGAAGGGGTGCCATCGGCGCGGTTCACCAGCGAGCCGAGATCGCCCAGATTCGAGACGATCACGGGGAGATCAGGGTCGGCAAACGCCGCGTCGACCATTCGCTTGAACGCCGGCTTCGGCGTCAGCGGGGTCAGCCAGAGGAGCTGCGCCGACTCATCCGGCGTTTCCCGCAACGTCGTCAGCGCCTGCTTGATGGCCGCGCGGGCATCGCGCAGATCGGTTGTCACCCGCGTCGGGTCGACCCGGACACGCACCAAAGACAGTGCCACCGCCCGGGTATCACCCTCGGTGCGGTCACTTATCGGCAGCTGCAACGTGACGGCGCCGTCATCGCTGCGTCGGCGGCCCATCCGCTCCGCGAGTTTGGCGGCCAATCCGGCGACCAGTGTATTGCTCGTGCCGCCAAGAGCGTTCGCACGGGCATCCCACTCCTCCAGGCCGACATATATCGTGATACCCGGCACGACGACAGGCTCATCGCCGCCGCCAGCATCCACGCCGACCGGTGGTGATGCTGCTGACTCCCGGCGCCGGGTCGGACGCACCAGTTTTGATGCCACGACGAGTGCCCGGGCGATCTCAGGTGCGTCGCGCGCAGTCTGCCCGGCATCCTCGAGTACTGCACGCAGCCGGGTGCGTGAACGTGGCGGCGGGTAGCCAAGATCGCGCCTATTGCCCAGGATCGCGTCGGCTACCGCGACCACGAATCCAAGGCCGTCGATCACGTAGTGGGAAGCCACCACGGTGACCGCGGTCGCGCCGTCGGTCAGGGGAAGGACGCCAAGATGCCAACTCGGGCCCCATTCCGGATCGGTGGGCAGTTGGGAGCGCTCGTCAACCCAGTCGCTGAGTTCAGAACGCGGACGGGCACACTCGGCGATATCGATGTCTGCCGGCCACCGGTCCACCACCCACCGATGCCGGGCGAACGGCAAGGGCGAACGCTCGATGCGCCGTCCCATCAACCCGTAACCGAGATTGTGGTGGAACCGCCGCAGCCCATCGAAGTCGACAGGATGCTCATAAATCCACACGCACTGCGTGACTTCCTTCTGGCCCGCGGCGCGATGCCCCGCGAAGAACCCTTGGTCCATCAATGCGAGCCGATTGTCCGGCCGTGCTTCACCGTCGGATGAGCGGCCGTGAAAGAACGCTCGCGCCGGACGTATCCGGACTGCCACCTGTCAGCCTCCCACGACACGGATCGAGTCCCCGTGACGCTCTGTGGAGCGTACACCTCGCCGTCACCGACCCGGGCATGAATGCGAGCGCACCAGCTGACATCCCTGGCGTCAACGGTTAACGTTCTTGGCACAGTGGACATCCACAAGCCCGACGCGTTGCTCTCACAGTTGGGGCAGGCGCGCGCTGCCATGCCGAGTGCGGCATCGACACCGGAGGCGTGCTGGTGACCCTCGACAACGCACGGCCCGGGACCGCGGCACGCTCTGTCGCGTTGTTCGTGCTGGGTTTAGGCCGGTCCGGAACGTCGGCGCTCACGCGGGTGCTCTCGCTCTGTGGTGGTGCGCTCCCAGCCGGCTTGTTGGGTGCCACCGCCAGTAATCCGAGCGGCTGTTGGGAGCCGCGCGCCGCCGTCCACCTCAACGAGGCAATCCTGCGTCGCCAGGGCAGCTCCGCCTACGACCTGGCACTGCCCTCGCACGTGGACGGCTCATTCGACGCCGAGCAGCGGGCCGCCTGCCTTGCCGATATCCGAGCGTTTCTCACCACACTGCCGCGCGCGCCGCTCGTGGTCATCAAGGAACCGAAGATCACGGCGCTGGCCGGGATGTGGTTTGACGCGGCGCGCGGAGCCGGATTTGACGTCGCAGCCGTGGTTGCGGTGCGCCACCCGCAGGAAGTCATCGCGTCGTTTGAACGACGCACCAGCCGTCAGCATTACGTCCACGTCTCCCCGGCGCTCGCGAGCGCCTGGTGGCTGAAATACACATTGCTCGCCGAGCGGCACACCCGCGGCGTCCCACGCGTTTTCGTCGAATACGCCAACCTCCTGGAGGACTGGCGCCGCGAAGTCAAACGGATCGCTGCGGCGCTGGCGATCAATCTCAACACCCGGGATGAGGCCGCAATCGAGGAGTTTCTCTCACCTGATCTTCGGCACCATCGCTACCACGGTCCGGTCGCAGAGCCCTTCGGCACCGACTGGATGTCGGTGGTCTACGCGGCGCTGCACGCGGCTGCCCGGGACGAGCCCTGGGACCAGTCCGCACTCGATCGTGTTTTCGACGCATATCGCGCCAGCGAGCGTGGTTTCCGCGCGGCGTTCGAGGATTGCGGCCGCTACCGCCAACTCAACCGGCTCATGCGGCCCTCGATAGTGAGGCTGGCGCTCGAAATCGTGGCACTCGCGCACCGGCGTCGCGGGACGTGGGCCTAAGACGAGCCGGCGGCTGCCGCGACGGCTTTCGGCCTTTGGGGATGCTGCTCGAATCCTGGTGGAGGAATATCGAATTGACGATCGCGCTGAAAGTCGTTGCCGACGACGAACAGCCGCCTCTGAGCAGGTGTGCGGGATCGAGGTGGCCATTGACGAACCAGGCCAAGTCCCCGATGCCGGCGCCGGCGCTGCTGTTGGAGCCGACGGCAGAAACGAGATCGCCGTAGCCCACGGTGACAACGGAATGACACGGCATGGTCCGCGGCGTGCGAGCCTGGCACGCCTGTATGACAAAAGTTCGACTGTTGTAGACCGACCGCGACGTCACCGCAATGCGCGGTTGTGAGCCCCTCGTCAGGAGTGCGAGTCGCCCGAGGTCTTGGCGAGGTGGTACATCCGGTATGACGTTGTCCCGCTTTCCAACCTGCGGTAGATCCCCGACCCGCGCGCCGGCGTTCCCTTACGAGCCACCCGTCGCAAAAATCCGGGCACTAAACTGTCTGCCACCGCTTGCCACTGCGCCGAATTCAGTTCAATCCCCCGCAAAACCTCTGCGTTGATCTCCCGCCATGCGATAACCCGCAACCCCGGCGCACCGGCCAGCGCCGCCTCCCACTGAGCGCACTCAAGCCGGTGCCGCACATCGGCATACAAGAACGCCCCGCCTGGACGCAACACCCGCGCCACCTCGCCGAGGAACCGGTCGAAATGGTGATAACAGTGCGAGGATTCGATATTGATCACCGTGTCAAATGACTGCGGGGGAAACGGCAGGTTCTCGGCATCTCCGTGCACGAACTCCAACCCCGGCACGTGATGGCGCCGCCGACAGAATTCGATACCGGCCGGGTTCAAATCCAATCCGATATATGACGCTGGTCCTAGGGCGCGCGTGAGATACGAGGCACCGCCGCCGTGTCCGCAGCCAACTTCGAGCACTCGTTTCCCGGCGAGCTCACCGGCCTGGGTTGCGGTGCAGTGGTAAAGCTGGATGGGGTATCGGTAGGGTTCGTCAGCGGCCTCCAGCGCTAACGCCATCGGCGGATCCTCTTGGTAGGACCAGTTCAGAAAGAGCACGTCGTCACCGACGTGGCGGGTGAGGTACGGGTAGAGCCGCTTGTTGAGGCTTCGGATCCAGGTCTTGACTGCCCGGCCGAGCGCACCGTCGGCGCCGGCGAGCCGTGCAGCCATGTCGCGGCGGTGCGCTGTGAATTGGACCATGGTTGGGATGCTAGAACCGAACCCGGGCGCAAACCAGAGTTCCGCCTATCGGATCGTCGGCCAGCACCACTAGTGTGGCCCGATCAATGGCGTAAGCCCAGCGCGGGCGGCACTTGCGAATCGTTTTTGTCAGCCGAATCGACGTTGAAGACAATTGTATCCGGTGTATCCGGTCACCGCCGGAAAAGATCGCGATTTCCGCTCGCTAGCGCGGGTTCGGGTGGTTATGCTGCTGGGCGGCTGCGCCGGGTGACGCGAGCCTCCCGCTTTCATTCGCCGAACGCGCACGGGAAGTGGACGAAAGGCCAGATTCCGCGATGAGATTTGTGCTGGCGTTCTATGGAACTCGCGGCGATGTCGAGCCTGGTGTCGCTATTGGTCGTGAGCTGCTGCGCCGTGGGCACGACGTGCGCATCGCCGTCCCCCCCGACCTGGTGGGCTTCGCTGAGACGGCTGGCCTTCCGGCAGTCACCTACGGGCCGGACACGCAGGCGTGGCTGGAAGTGACGCGCAACTTCTGGACTCGCTTTTTCCGCAACTTCTGGAGGATCAACGAGCTCATCCGGTTATTGCGCGAATCACGCAAGCCCGGCACCGAGTGCTGGGGGGAGATGAGCACCACGCTGGCGTCGCTGACCCACGGCGCCGACCTGCTTGTCACCGGCCTGAGTTACCAAGAGCTCGCTGTGAACATCGCTGAGTTTCAACGCATTCCGTTGGCCACCCTGCTGTGGTTACCGATACGGGTCAACGGCCACATCGTTCCGTTTTTGCCGGCGCCGTTGATCCGCGCGGCGATGACGGTGTACGAGTGGCTGGTTTGGCGTGGGGTAAAGAAAGTGGAAAACGCGCAGCGCCGTGAACTGGGTCTGCCGAAGGCCACCCGCCCGGCGCCGCGACGCATCGCCGAGCGTGGATCACTGGAAATCCAGGCCTATGACGAGGTGTGCTTTCCCGGGCTGGCCACCGAATGGGCCAAATGGGATGGCCAGCGGCCCTTCGTCGGCACACTGACGCTGGAGTTGCCCACCGATGCCGATGACGACGTGTTGTCGTGGATCGCCGCGGGCACACCGCCGATCTGTTTCGGGTTCGGCAGTATTCCGGTGGAATCCCCGCCCGACACCCTCGCCATGATCAGCTCGGCCTGCGCGCGGTTAGGGCAGCGGGCGCTGGTGTGCGCCGGCTCGACGGATTTCCGTGCCCTCCCGCATCTCGAGCACGTCAAGGTGGTGGGCGCGGTCAATTACGCGGCGATCTTTCCGGCCTGCCGGGCGGTGGTGCATCACGGCGGGGCGGGCACGCTGGCCGCGGGTCTGCGCGCCGGCGTGCCCACATTGATCCTGTGGATGGCCGACGTTCAGGTGATGTGGGGTGCCGCGGTGAAACGGTTGCGGGTGGGCACTGCCCGGCGTTTTTCGACGACCACCGAGAAAACGCTGGTCGCGGACCTGCGTAAGATTTTGGCCCCGTCCTATCTGGCGCGGGCCCGTCAGATCGCCGCCCAGATGACCCCGTCCGGTAAAAGCGTCGCGGCCGCCGCTGATCTGGTGGAAGATTTCGCCCGCGTGCGGCGGGTGGGCTGACCGGCGCAGGCGGCCAGCGGCCGGCTGCACGGCTCCGACTGGTGGGAACCCGCGCCGCCGATGGGTTTCAGCCGCTGGCTCCGAGGCCGCCGATGCCGTACAACATCATCGCGACCCCGATGGCAGCCACCATCGATGTCAGGACTTGTTGACGGTGCGCCAAAATCTGCTCGTGCAGCAGCCGCAGGATCGTTTGGGTTTTCGCAGGCGCGGCCAGATAGCTCACCAGAATGACCTCGACGACTACGAACATCCCGACCACCCACACCAGGGCAAGGCCGATCTGCGTGGCGATCCCCACTCCCGAGGCCATGATGGTCGTGAGCACCAGGAGGACCGTCAAAGGTGGTGGCCCCGACGCGGCCCCCAACATCAACGCGGGCCAGGAGGATCCGTTTACCCAGGCCTGGTGGGCGCGGGCGCGCAGCCCCCGGCGGGCAGATTGGCTCTGCCTGGGCGTATCCGGCGCGGGTTCCGGCGGCCGCGCAGCGGAGTCCGGCGTCGGGGCCGCCGCGCCGCCGTCTGCTGCTAGCTGCGACCGCTGCCCCGCCCAGAAGCGGACGGCCATCACGGCGGCAACCGATAGTGCCAGCACACCGATACCGATTTGGATGTGCCGGACCATGGGGCTGGCGAAAGTGGCCGGGCTGGCGACATGCTGCGCAAAAGACCTAAAGGTTGGTGTCACGTGCAGCACCATCAGCGGACCCAGCATGTAGGGCACACTCGCTGCCATGGCGCCGACCCAGTAGGCGAGCAGACTTTGCGCGGGCCGCGGCCGCGAGATCATCAAAAGGATCAGCCCAAGACGCACCGGATCGAGCGCCAGCACAAGCCCGAGGACCACTGCGGGGTGCCACACGGCCGGAACAGTACCGTTCCTAGACACTGAGGGGAAGTGAGTTCTGCTCTGTGGGCGGCCCCGAACCGCGCGGTGGGCATACCGGAGATGATCCGCCGGAACCGGCGCCGGCGGGCCATGCTTTTCCCGTGTCGTGGAGTCGGTGAAGTCGAGATTCTCGACCGCGATCGCTTTGACCCCGGTGCGCTGCGCCCAGTGCAGCAGCCCAGATAGCGCGTGGCGGAGTTGGGCGTCGCGGTGATCGGCGGCGCCGTCGAGTTGGTAGCTGAACGTGCGCGGCGCGCCGATCGGGTTGCCGTGTGGGTCCAGTCGCCATGCGGCGGGTGATCGGTGTTCATGTCCACCCCGATCAGCGCGGCGGGCCGCACTGCTTCCAACGGCACGCTCGGCGCGGCCTTGCGCTGCCAGGAGGCGTCCACATACCAGCGTCCGGTGCCCGGATTGTGGTGAATGCGCTTTTGATCATGAGACGACACCCGCGCGTATAACCCGAACGCGCCCGCCGACGCCGATCCTGTGGGCGCATCCGGTGACACCAACACCGTGCGCCTGCTCAGAACCCTCTTGGTTGTCATCTGTGGGCTTTTTCATGGTGACGCTGCCCGCGGCGAGGGCGTCTCGGCGTGCCTCCGCAGCCCGCCGCGCGAGTGCTTTCCCG
The DNA here is from genome assembly GCF_010723305.1 of Mycobacterium botniense. Taxonomy (NCBI): domain Bacteria; kingdom Bacillati; phylum Actinomycetota; class Actinomycetes; order Mycobacteriales; family Mycobacteriaceae; genus Mycobacterium; species Mycobacterium botniense. Next base: position 1,006,373 of record NZ_BLKW01000002.1, read on the forward strand.
CGCGTGACGGAGGCTTTCCGCCACCCATACACCGGTGATCTTGGCAAACTCCGGAACGCGCGGGGGACTGCAGCCTAGACTCAGCGCCGAAGAACGGCATGCGAGATAGGGGCAATTTTGACCATCACCGATCACGACGTCCGATCGCTCTACCTCGACCTGCTGCGACGCAACCTCACCAGGTACGGTATGCCCGAGCGAATGCCCGCTCGGTGGCCGTTGCGGCGACGGCTCCTTCTCAAAGCCTTCAACACCCTCAACTCCCTTCGGGTGGGGAGAAGCCCGTTCGACGAGCACCGGCGTGAGTTGGGCCTGGACTGGCCCGCCGAAGCCGAGACCATGATCGGAATGCAAAGACTCACCAGTCTGCAACACTGCGTTGAGACCGTCCTGGCCGATGACATCCCCGGTGATCTGGTCGAATGCGGGGTGTGGCGCGGCGGGGCCTGTATCCTGATGCGCGCGGTTTTGGCCGCCTACGGGGATCAGACGCGGTGTGTGTGGCTAGCCGACTCGTTCGCGGGCCTGCCTCGCCCGGACCCGGTAAAGTACAAGGCAGACAAGGGGATTCGATCAGACCTTGCCGCGGGCATCCTGGGGGTGTCGCAAGCCGAAGTCAGGGCGAATTTTGAGCGCTACGGACTGCTTGACGAGCGGGTCCGCTTTCTTCCCGGCTGGTTTAAAGACACGCTGCATGACGCCCCGATCGATCGCATCGCCGTGTTGAGGCTGGACGCCGACCTGTATGAATCCACCATTCAAGCACTCGAAGAGCTCTACCCACGTCTGTCCGCGGGTGGTTTCTGCATTATTGACGACTACCACGCGATGGAGCCGTGTCGGCAAGCTGTCACCGACTACCGCACCAAATATGGTGTGTCGGCGGCGATCGTCGAAATAGACGGCACCGGGGTCTTCTGGCGCAAGTAATGACGGCGGTGGGCCACGGTCTGATCGGGGCCCTATTCACCCTGATCGGCGCGTGCCCGGTGGTGGGCCGCAGCGGGGTGTCGACGATCAGCGACGACGCGAGTTCGCCAAGGTGATCTCGGGAGGCAGGGCTGTGCCGGAGAGCCAGCCGTCGACAGTGCGGGAAAACAGGTCCGGATGGCGCAGGGGCCAGTCGTGGTCCATGCCGATTGCGACGCCGTCGACTCCGTTGGGCATTCGTTGCGCGAGTGCTGCCGCCGAGCGGTGGACGAACCGCAACTCGTTGGCGCCGGTGAGAAACAGTGTGGGCGAATCCGATTTGTCGAGTCCCTCAGGGAGGGTGAACCCCGCGGACGCCTCGACAAGGTAAGCGACTTGTGCGGCCGGCATGAGCCGCATGTGCTCGCGGTGGTCGTCGGTCGTGGCGGGGGGAGGTCCTGCAAGACGGGCATTCCGTCGGATGGTCACAGATCGTGAGATCCGGGCGACCAGTCCGAGCAGGGACGCTGTGAGCCGCGCGCCCGGCAGCACGTTGACGACGGTTCCGCACAGCACCGCGCGGTCGACGAGTTCTGGCGCACTCGCCAGCAGCTGCGCCCCCACCTGTGCCCCGAGCGAAAGACCCACCACGTGCACGCGGCCGCTGCCCACCCGGGAGCGCACGAGTTCGGCCACCGCAGCGGCGGCTCCGCTGATCTCGAATCGGCCCCGCTGCGAACTCTCGCCGTGGTGGGGCAGGTCGGGAACCAGACAGTGATAGCGCTGCATGCGCTCCACCACAGGCTGCCAGGACTGGCCACTGTATTCCCCGCCGTGCAGGAACACCACGACCGGTGCCCCCACGGGACCGGACTCACGCACGAAGAGATCCACTATCAGCTCCCGTTCCCTGTGGGTCACCGCCCCGTGGCGCGACGATGGGGCCGGTCAGCTGTCCAGCGATGCGTTTGTGGACAGGACAGCCGATTAGTCAGCTTCGCGCCGGGATCCAAGCCAGACAGATCATGCGCTGTTGTTTCGATTGCGCCAGTCAGGATTTCGGTTCCATGGACCGCGTCCCGCCAATGGCCTGCCTGACAGAGTGGTACGGATTCAACAGGGGGGCAAGTGAAATGAGTTATCGCGGGAAACGTCGTCATCGCGCTGAGTGCGCAGCTGATCAGGCGGTGTGCCCGGAAAGTCAGGTATGGCCCGGTACCGTAACATGACCGGCCGGGCTTTCGGGTAGCAGCTGCCCAAGACCCGCCACCCGGCGCGCTGACGGCGGTCTGTGCCGGATGCAACATGACAGCGATCCTATGCGCTCGTGATGAATACGCTCGCATGAGGGAAACGATGCCGCTTTGATTTTTCAGCAGCCGGTCAGCTGGTGAAATGCTCGTGGTTGATGTGTTCGGCGACGCGTAAGGCGTTGGCCGCGACGGTCAGGCTGGGGTTCAACCCGGCGCTGGACGGGAAAAATGAGGAGTCCACCACATAGAGGTTGTCCACCTCGTGGGCCCGGTTGTGGGAGTCGAGCACACTGGTTTTCGGATCGGTGCCAAAACGGCACGTGCCGCACACATGACCCAGAGTCGCGTTGTTTTTAGCGGTCCGCAGGGTGAGTTTGCGAAACGGTGTGAGCACCTCTTTAAGCTGCCGCAAAAACACCGCGCGACGCTTGATCTCACTGGGGTGTAACCGATACCGGATCCGCAACCGCTGGCGACCATCGACACTGGGCCGATCACTGGGCAGCACCCTGTTATCCAGATACGGCAGATCCTCCATGATCGCAGCCAGCACCAGCCCACCACTGATAAAGCGATCGTAGACACCCCGCACCGCCGGACTCATCAACCGCAGCACCCCTGGCTTCCAACCGGGCTGATTGGTCAGCATCTCCATTGGTGCGAGTGAGGCCATAGCGCCGGCGGACTGGACGGTGCCGTATTTTTGGCCCTCCCAGAAATAAAAATCGTTAAACCCGATCTCCTTGTTTTCGGCTGTGATCATGCAGCCGGGCCGCGGCCAGATCTCGATCCAGTCGAGCAGATGACGCATCAAATTGCGGCCTACCTGATCCGAACCATTCGCCAACCCCCGCGGCCAATCCCCCGACCGTGAATTCAGCAACAACACCGGGGTGACCAACGCCCCCGCCGCCACCACCACCACCTTGGCCCGCAACCCCAGCACACCATCCCGATACCGGCAGATCACCCGCTGCACCCGGGCACGATCAGCCTCCAAGCGCACCACCGCACACTCAGCCAACAACCGCGCCCCATGCTCAGCCACCGCCGGCCACACCCCATCACGGGCAGCGTCATGTTTGCACGACCGCGGACATAAAAACGCCTGACACGTCGCACACCCCTCGGTGTAATCACACGCCATCGGCAAGTGATACGGATGCAACCCCCGACCCACCAAATAATCCACCAACACCTGATTATCCGGTGAAAACGGCGGCGGCGCCGGCAAACTCAGCCCAGCCGCCTCCGGCCGCAACGGATCCGGCTGCCCCCGCACCCCCAACAACCGCTCCGCCCGGGCATACCACGGCGCCAACTGCTCATAACTGATAGGCCACGCCTCGGGCACCGTGGAGTCCCCCGGATCACGAAAATTCTGCCGCGGCGTGAAATCCCGGGCGAAAAACCGCTCACACACCATGCCATACAACGCCGACGACCCCCCCGTCCCACTACCAATAAACGGCACAAACCGCTTCACAAAACGCCCACTGACATCCTCAACCTCATCGATGCTGCGCCCCGCCCGCGCCAACGCGTCAAAATACGACCCCATCGACCGACACGCCCCCGGCTCAACCAACTCCGGTATCGCCGCCCGAATCGTGCCCCCCACCCCCGGCAACGTCGACCGCCCCTTCTCCACAAACAACACCCGCCGACCCGCCCGCGCCAACCAATAACCAGCCATCCCGCCCCCCATCCCCGCCCCCACCACAACCACATCCCACACCGCTCGCTGTGCCTCACGCGCGGTCAACTCGCCCACCGTCACAATCACCCTCCTCAACCCCACAACCCCACACCCCAGCCCCGCCCCAGCGAAGCACGACTGAAGCCTCCCCGGTTTCATGCACACCTGATTCTGGGTGACCGGTGTGTATCCGGTTCTGTGTGACCGATGTGCATTCCGGCGCGGAGTCGAGCGTAGTAGTCGGCTTCGGCTGGCGGACGCCGATGAAGGCGGTGCATGAAGCGGTGTTGGTTGTACGATGCCACCCACGCCGAGGTCTTGTTTTGCAAATCGGTCAGGGTGTTGATCGGCCCGGCGTAGGCGTCGACGACAAAGGCGGTGTAGCCGAACCCGTGGGTCATCGCCACGTAGGTGAAGTCAGCCACCAGCAGCAGGTTGGGCGCACCGACCCGCCACTGCCCGCCCACCAGGTCCGATGCCCGGGTCGCGGCTCGATTGGACTCGGTGGTGCGCGGTGCACGGCGAGCACGGGTCACCCCGCGCCAGCCGTTATGCGACGTGATGCGTTCGACCGTCCGCCGCGCCACGGGGATTTCCTTGCGCTGCGGTGCGCCCACCTCTTCAGGCTGCCCTACAGGCTCTCCGGCGGGCGTTTGCCGTGCCCGTCAGGCTCGTAGTAACCGCACCGGACCTCGGTGATCTGGTATCCGAGAGAGCCTGTTTCGACGGCGCAGCCGTGGTTGCGGTGCGCCCAGTAGGTGCGCGGGGCGATCTGCGTGCCCTGGATACCCAGGGCCCCGCAGATCGGTGCGACCTCATAGGTACTGTTTGTGCTGGTCAATGAACGCACAGGTCGGCGGTGTAGCGGGTGGTACTCCAGCGCGAAGAAACTCATTGCAGCTCTTAGTATTTCGATAGCAGCTCAAGCTCACGGTTTTTGCGGCGCAGCTCATGCAGGTGCTGCTTCTCCTGGCTCGACACACCCGCGACCTCACCAGTGTCGACCTCCGCCTGGCACACCCATTTGCGCAGCGTCTTCGCACTCATCCCCAACCGACCCGCGACCCCCTCGTCGCCGCCCATTCGCTGTCGTGGCCGTCGCGGTGCCCCGGACCAACCGCACCGCCCCAGGCCTTGGTGTTCTCGCCGCACCTGATCGTGATGGCGCCATCCTCCCCTGAAAGGAAGGTGTGCATAAAACCGGGCTGCTTCTATATCGTGTCAAGGGGTTGCTGGCACAGGATGTGCTGCACCGAGCGTTCGATAGAGCTGTCAGGTGATGTAGCGGTTGCGGGATCGCATGATTTCCCTGGTGGCGCGTCCTTCGGCTCGGTGGCGGGCGACGTAGGCGCGGGTGGGGGCGTGGGTGCGCATGCGGACGATGGCCACGGTGGTCAGTCCCCGGCTGAGGCGCCGCTGTCCGCCGCGGTTTAGTCGGTGGCGCACGGTATTTCATTTCCCGATGGTGCCGGGATCGGACAGGTGCCTGCCAGGGCCGTCGATCTTGCGAGTGATCCAGACCAATGCTCGATCAAGCCCCGCCCGCGAGTTGGGGAACACCGCTTCCTCGAACACCCCGCCAGTCGCGGCGGTGACCAGCGCTAACCAGTCGGTGGCGGGATGGGTGTCGACTCCGATGACACACACATACTCCTCTGCGACCATCGCCATGGCGGCGTGAGTTCCTTCCTGTCGGCGACGTCGTAGCGGCTTCGGCCCGGCAAGAAAGCACTTCGAGGCAGACCTGGAACGGGCCACGACTCGAGGCAACGAGCCGGGCAGACTTCTGATAAAGCCGCCGAAGCAAGACTGGGCAGACGTCGCCGCCCATGACCGGATGGACAGATCCCAGGCTGAGCATCCTTGAAGGGGCTAGACGATTCATGAGTCACACCCGATTAGGACGGCGACACCGATCCTGTCAGCCATCACCGGGCCAGTCCTGCAAATACTGACAGGCGGTTCACAGCCGTAAAGCGAGATGATGTGACACTCACAGTTCATCTGCTTATCGACGCTACTCCCGTCCTGTCAACGGATCTCCGTTATCTACCGACCCTACCTACGTTGGGGTTCACAGCATGAGCCCACATGCTGATGAAGCGGCTAAGATTAAGGAGCCCTCGGTAGGCCAGGAATCGCGACTTTCTGACCACACCCGCCTGCTGCCCGTGTTCCCGCCAGTAGGTGGTCTCGTCACCGCTGAAGCTGTCGGTTTCAGCAGCCGTGTAGTAGTAAAGCGCTACCGACCGTCGCCACTTGCCTTGGGCAACGGGCACAGGAAATCCGTGCACCGAACGGTCGTCGGTCCGGAAGATGACGACTTTGCCCCAGTCCGGCACCACCGTCTTAACAGCCCGACCCTGCTTGTCGCATAACGAAAGACAACCCCCGTCCTGCAGCGTCCAGCCGTCGTTGAGGTAGACGAGTAGGTTGATGCGTCGGTAAAGGTTCAGCGCACGGTAGTAGTGGAAGTCGGTATGCGGACTTAGGATGCCACCGGGACCACTCAGGTGCAGGCCTCCGCCAAGTAGGTAGGGGTCGGGGAGCAGCTGCTTGATGCCGGTGATTTGTTCGAGCACCCTCAGGAACCGCGGTCCGGATAACTCCCTGATCAAGGCTCTAAACGGCTCCGGGATGAGGTCGAGATCAGAGCAGAACCGCTTGTTCTGCTGGTAACGGTCACGCATCTCGTTCCACCAGGGCCATGAAATGTCGGGAAAGGCATTGCCCGCTGCCGGAGCAAGGTTTAGAAGGTCATCGACCACTAGGTGCTGGAACGGCTCGGCCGCCTCGAATTCGCGGCGCAGGTTCAACGCGTTGCGCTCGAGTTCTTCTACCTTGAAAACAGTATCTGCCATGGTGGTATCTCCCGTCGCTATGCGAGAAGAACCGCTTGTCCTGGTGGTAACGATCGCACATCTCGCTCCACCAGGACCGTAAAATGTCGGGAAAGGTGCCCACCGCCGCAGGAAACATCGAGCATGGGACTGTTCACGATGCCCGTGGCCTGCTTTGCGGTAACCCCACTGGCCTGGCGGATATCGAGCCGAAAACGCCTGGCCTTTAGCGCTCTGCAAGAAACGAGGGAGTCGGTCTGACTCCATACCCCATAACCGACTCTAACGCAGCACGACACAGGCCTTATGCCTAGATCGAAGCAAACAGCAGTCCACTCTCTTTAAGAGACTGCTTGGCTGCTGTGTTTGGGTGATGACTGAAGGCAGGATAACCGAGCAGCCGACGGATCGCTCCTGCGGCCTCAGACACCAACGAATTCCAGCCGACAGTCGAAGATCTAGGCATAATGACCGGTGCCCCTGACGTTGCCAACGGGCTCGACAAGCTGAAAGGCCAGAACTCGATGAAAGTTGTGCTGGCATGCTATGGAATGCGTGGTGATATCGAGCCCTCCGTCGTTGTGGGCCGTGAGCTGCTGCGCCGCGGGCACGACGTGTGCATCGCCGTCCCGCCTAACCTGGTGGGCTTCGCCGAACAAGCAGGCGGGCTTGCGGCGGTCGCCTACGGACTGGACTCGCAAGCATTGGTCGAAGCGCAGCGCAGGTACTGGACGTGTTTCTTCCGCACACCATGGAAGATCTCGCAGCTAAATAGGTTAGGACAGGAAATTTCGGCGTTCGTCAACCGATGCTGGAGCGAGGAAGCGACCGCGACGCTGGCGTCGCTGGTGCACGGTGCCGACGTGCTCATCGCTGGTCTTGGTTTCGAGCAATTCCCCGCCAACGTCGCGGAGTATTACGACATACCTTTGGCGACAGTGCATTTTCTTCCGATACGGGCCCATGGCCAGCTCCTGCCGTTTTTGCCGCCGCCGTTGAGCCGGGCGGCGATGACGGTGTACGAGTGGCTGTCGTGGAGCGGTGCGCTGAGGGAGGCAGAGGACGCGCAGCGCCGTGAACTGGGTCTGCCGAAGGCCACCCGCCCGGCGCCGCGACGCATCGCCGAGCGTGGATCACTGGAAATCCAGGCCTATGACGAGGTGTGCTTTCCCGGGCTGGCCACCGAATGGGCCAAATGGGATGGCCAGCGGCCCTTCGTCGGCGCGCTGGCACTGGAGTTGCCCACCGATGCCGATGACGACGTGTTGTCGTGGATCGCCGCGGGCACACCGCCGATCTGTTTCGGGTTCGGCAGTATTCCGGTGGAATCCCCGCCCGACACCCTCGCCATGATCAGCTCGGCCTGCGCGCGGTTAGGGCAGCGGGCGCTGGTGTGTGCCGGCGGAACGGATTTCCGTGCCCTCCCGCATCTCGAGCACGTCAAGGTGGTGGGCGCGGTCAATTACGCGGCGATCTTTCCGGCCTGCCGGGCGGTGGTGCATCACGGCGGGGCGGGCACGCTGGCCGCGGGTCTGCGCGCCGGCGTGCCCCAGTTGATCCTCTGGACGTTCTACGATCAGCCACTCTTTGGTGCCGCGGTGAAACGGCTGCGGGTGGGCACTGCCCGGCGTTTTTCGACGACCACCGAGAAAACGCTGGTCGCGGACCTGCGTAAGATCTTGGCCCCGTCCTATCTGGCGCGGGCCCGTCAGATCGCCGCCCAGATGACCCCGTCCGGTAAAAGCGCTGCGGCCGCCGCTGATCTGGTGGAAGATTTCGCCCGCGTGCGGCGGGTGCGCTGATCAACGGCCGCGAGTCGCTGCACTGGTCGGCACGAGCCACTTCTGACATCTATCGAGTGGGTGTTTGGTTTAGGAACGTCCGCGCGTGTCGATGAGCCGAGCGATAGACGGCCAGTCGTTCGGAAAACGGTTGAGCATCTCGTCTTTCCGCCTATCGAGCGCCGAGATGTCCAGCGCCAGAAACTCATCGATGATCTCGCGCTGGCGCTCAGCAAGGACACGGGAATTCGGGTCGAGATTTTGCACGATCGCGAGCCCTGTTGGGCGTACACCGATTACATTGACAGTCAGATCGGGTCGGTACTTTTTCAAAATTAAAATCAAGCGCCAGACATCGCCGCTCCAAAACCACGAAGTCCGTTCGCGAGCGGCGCTCGTCGTATCGATTGGGTACACGTCGTGGATCAGGATGATGGAGTCTGCAGAACAGCACTTTTCCACGTTGATGAAATCCCGCAGAGCAAACTCGATCCGGTGCAGGCCGTCGATGAAGGCAAGGTCTAAGGTCTTGCCTCCCAGCTCGGAAATTACATCGCACTGTTCGAAAAATTCGTCGCTGGTCAGCGTGAACACTCGCTGGCGGGGTCCGGCAGGCTTCCGTAGGCGGGGGTTCGGGTCGACTCCCAGCGCCAACGTTTCCGGCCGTACGATTTCGAACGAGAGGCCCTGATCGATGCCGATCTCCAGATAAGTGGCCGGTTTCAGGTGTTGATGAATGCGGGCCAGAACCCGCAAATAATCCTCGCCGGGAAACTCTAGTCGCGCCAGCATCTGATGTGCTCTAAGATGCGCCATCGAATAGTCAGCGGTTTGCAAAGCCGCATGACACAACTCCGCCGCGCGTTCGGGTCTTCCCAGAAGTCGCTGGATAAAGGCTAGGCAGTACAGACGTCTTGCGCTGGTGAGGATAGCTACCACGGCTTCCCTGTAATCGTCGTTGTCAGCCCGATCGACATTCTTGCGGTATGTCGCCCCGACGTCTTCGAGGATGTGTGTGATCGTACCGGCCAGGTCACCGCTGGGTGTCGCTTCGAGTGCCGTCGCCCATCCGATCTCACCCTTCGGCTGCCCACCCGGTATAGCACCCTCGTCGCTGCGCTAGAGGTAGAACACCCATGCGCCCACGCGGGGTGAGAGAAAACAGTCCCTCTGTGACAGCTCAGCTCATCCGGGTGTGCGCGTCAACACAGGCCAAGAATCGCGCCAAGTGCGTCGCCGTAGCGATGGTCACGTTGGAAGCGCTGCGCCGTTGCCACCGCACCAAAGGCAAGCCGTCGCCGCAGATCCTCATCTGATTCGAGTGCCATCAGGTTGGCTGCAAGGCTCTTCGCGTCCCCGGCGGGGCTCAACAGTCCGTTGACCCCGGGCTCGATGATCTCCGCGGTGCCACCCGAGTTCGTCCCGCATACCGGCAGCCCGGCTCTCATCGCCTCCGCCGTGACGCAGCCGAACGCCTCGCAGTCGCTGCACATGAGCCCCACGTGTGCGGCGCGCCAGTAGCGCCCGACGTCACGCGTTGGACCGTGGATGGTCACGAGGTCCGCGACGCCGAGGCGTCGCGCCAGTGCGCGGATTGGTTTGTGATTGCCGGCGCCGACCAGGGTCAGGTCGATGTCAACACCGGCATTGCGGGCAAGAGCAATGGCCCTGACTGCGAGGTGTTGTCCCTTGGTGGGAGCAAAACGACCGACGAGCGCAACTTTCAAGGGCTCTCCCGGGTGTCGCTCCGGCGGTGTGCCGGGTGGGGCGTCGATGACCGGGTAGACCACATGAGTCCTCATTTCTGGATCTATTGCGAGCAGCGCCTTCTCAACCGCTTGTGAATTGCAGATCACCGCTTCGGACAGCCAGCCAATCAGACGGATGGTCCTGCGGTAGCCTAAAAGGAATCGCAGCCGATGGTCGTCTCGTCCGAACTCGTGAACCATCCAGTAGTGCGGGATGCCAAGCAGTTTGGCTGCGATCGCGTGCGACGGAATGATCATCGTGTTGCTGAGCACCATCGTCGGGCGTAGTCGACCGAGTAGCATCACTGCTTGCATGATCCCCAGCAGCAGCAGCGCGCAGCGGGGCAGCGCGGCGATGAGCGCCTCAATGCGTGGGGTCCGCCACCGCTCCGGAAACGCCCAACACGGGATCCAGGCAACCTTGTTTCGGACCCCATACCGCGCGCACTCTGCCGCGAGGCTTCCTTTCCATGGGTAGACGGCGATCAAATCCAGGTCCGGCCGCTTTTCCCTTAGTGCCCGGGCGATGTCACGAAACACCGCTGCGGCCCCTCCGCCCAAATTGCCGTAGTTTGAGACCATCACCACCTGGGACACAGGGCTTGGTTGACGTGAGGCGTCGATCCCACGAAGCCAGGTTCTTACGCGGCCCCAGGTTTCAGCGGCGATCATTGCCAGAGTGTATGCCGACCGTGTTGGTACCGGAGTACCGAACTAATACCGGTCCCCGTCCTCATCGGTGTAATTCAAGCGCGCACGAGATGCTGCCAACCGATACGGTTACTGCAGCCGGGACGGGAGTCCCACGCTTCGGGAAGCCGGGTTTCTTCTTGCTCAACGGGCCCAGGAATGGATGGCAACACCGCAGTGTCGAGTTGAGATCGCGGCCGCCCTGCTAAGATGCACCGACCCTGGTCAACGATCTTGCTGAAATGGATTGGAATGCACAATTCGAACCGAATCATGGCCCAAATTCGCTGGACGGTCCGATCTGTTGTCTTGCTACTTAGGGTGGCCAGCGGACACCCGTCGGTATTGTGGCACTATTTTACAGACAATGTGCGCTATCGTCTGGTCAAGCTCGGGGTTCTATCCGGCGTGGCAAAGCATGTCGCTGAGGTTCGTGCGGGGTTCGCGGCGCACGCGGCGCAAGGCCAGTTCAAAATAAATTTCTTCGATTCGGACGACTGGAATATTGTGCTGTGGTGTCTTACTTTTTCAAGAATCTTTAATCGTGAAGATCCTGTGCGTATTCTTGAAATCGGATCCTGGGAAGGGCGTTCAACTCTGTTTCTCCTCACCTACTTCACGAACGGGCACTTGACTGCTGTGGACCCCTGGGCCGACAGGGATGACAACGAGTACAAGGTAACGAAGGAGTCGCGAGAGCGTGAAGCGCGTTTCGAGCGCAATCTTGCACCGTGTGCGGCACGGTTAACCAAACGCAAGGGCTCCTCGTTGCAGGTATTGCCACAACTGCTCGATGAACAGCAGGAATTTGATGTTATTTATGTGGATGGATCGCACTTTGCCGACGATGTTCTAACCGATGGCATCAATGCGTGGCGCCTATTAAAGCGGGGCGGAATATTGATTTTCGATGACCTTTTATGGGCTTGCTACCCCCGTATGCGGGCCAACCCTGCGTGGGCGATCAATCTGTTTATGAAATACCACAGTGGAGAATATAGGATTCTGGGCGCTTCCTATCAAATGATCTTACAGAAAAAGATAACATCTACTGACCACGAATCGGCCGACCTCGCCGCCTTTCAGTTCGCGAGGGCCACCGTTGCAACGAATTAGCACTGAATCTGCCAGCACCGGCGACCGACGAACGCCGCGACAAAGATCTCGCACCGCCAGTCCGGGGAACAATGGCTAATCCCCAGCGAACAGTCGAAGAACCAGGCACAATAACCGATACCCCCGATATCGCCTATACGCACGACTAGCTGAAAAGGATAGGGTTCGTCTGCGATGAAATTCGTCCTATCAAGTTATGGAACGCGTGGCGAAGTCGAACCCTGCGTTGCTGTCGGCCGTGAACTGCTGCGCCGCGGCCACGATGTGTGCATGGCGGTCCCACGTGACCTGGTCGGCTTTGTTGAGGCAACGGGGCTCGGCGCGGTCGCCTACCGGTTGGACACGCGCGAAGTAACCGAGGCATACATCAACCTGTGGAGAGATTTCTATTTCTCCCGAAACCTCTACAGGATCCGGGAACTGATGAGCCTACGGCGCGAACTTGGCAAGATCGGTCTACAAAGCTTTTGGGACACGAGCACCACGCTGACGTCACTGGCCGAAGGAGCCGACCTGCTGCTCACCGGCGTGAATTTTGAGCAGCCCGCCGCCAATGTCGCCGAGCATTACGACATTCCGTTGGCCACGCTGCATTATTCGCCGACACGGGCCAACGCCCAGATCGTTCCGATCCTGCCGGCGCCGTTGACTCGCACGGCGATGACGGCCTCCGAGTGGCTGGTCTGGCGCCTGACCAAGAACCTCGAGGACGCGCAGCGTCGTGAACTGGGTTTACCGAAGACCAAAGCTCCCTATCCGCGACGGATCGCCGAACGTGGATCGCTGGAGATCCAGGCCTACGAGGAGGTGTGGTTCCCTGGGCTGGCCGCCGAATGGGCCAAATACGGCAGCCATCGCCCCTTTGTCGGTGCGCTGTCCATGGAGTTGCCCACCGACGGCGACGAGGAAGTCTTGTCGTGGATCGCCGCGGACACACCGCCGATCTGTTTCGGGTTCGGCAGCATCCCGGTGGAATCCCCCCCTGACATACTCGCCATGATCAGCTCGGCCTGCGCGCAGTTAGGACAGCGGGCGCTGGTGTGCGCCGGTTCGACGGATTTCCGTCCACTCCCGCATCTCGAGCATGTCAAGGTGGTGGGTGCGGTCAATTACGCGGCGGTCTTTCCCGCCTGCCGCGCAGTCGTGCATCACGGTAGCACCGGTACCACGGCCGCGGGCATGCGCGCCGGAGTCCCCACGCTGATCCTCTGGACGATACGTGATCAGGCGATCTTGGGATTCCAGATAAAACGACTGAAACTGGGTACCTTCCGGCGTTTTTCGACCACTACCCGCGAATCGCTGGTTGCGGACCTGCGCCGCATACTGGCTCCGGAATACCTCTCTCGCGCCCGCGAGATCGCCACCCGCATGACCAAACCCGCCGACAGCGTCGCGGCCGCTGCCGATCTGGTGGAAAACCTTGCCCGCCTGCGGCGGGTTCGATGACCGTTGCCTGGTGATGAAATCGCGCTCGTCTGCTTAAAAACTCGACGCTGGAATATCCGTTGGTTATGGCGTTCCGATAAGCCATGGTCGCGGAGCAACAATTTTCGTGGCCGAAGGTTTCGGTTTGGCCCACCTGATTTCGCTGCCGATCGAGTGCGCGCGGCAACCTTGTATGCGCCCCAACGGCATACCAACAATACCGCCAATATCCTCGGTAACAATCCCCGCAGCGGGAACGATGCCCCGTCAGCGCGACAAACGCTCTCTCGCGGGGTTTGCGGATAATCAGCACGCGACAAAGTAGTGTCGGCACGTCGTCACCCTTCTCGGGTGGCCTACAGCAAGTGCTAGCATCCGTCCGTGTCTGGACACGGCGCCCCGGTGCGGATCGGCATCCTGGGGGCGGCGCGCATCGCGCCCAAAGCACTCATCAAACCGGCCAAGAAAAACAGCGACGTCGTGGTTGCCGCGGTGGCGGCACGCGATGTGTCACGTGCTCAGGCTTTCGCTGCCAAACACGGTATCGCCCGGGTACACGACTGCTATGAGGCGCTGATCGCCGATCCGGATCTGGATGCCGTCTATAATCCGCTGCCGAACGCCTTGCATGGCAAATGGACCCGAGCCGCGCTCGCTGCGAGCAAGCACGTGCTGTGCGAAAAGCCCTTCACCGCCAATGCCGCTGAGGCCCGCGAAATCGCCGAAGTGGCCGCAAGGTCAGACCGAGTTGTGATGGAGGCATTCCATTACCGCTACCATCCGTTTGCTTTGCGCGTCGAGGAAATCCTTGCCTCCGGCGAGCTCGGGACGTTGCAGCACGTCGAGGCTACCGTGTGCTTTTGGCTGCCAAAGTTTTCCGATATCCGTTATGACTATTCCCTCGGCGGCGGCGCACTGATGGACGTCGGCTGCTATGCGGTCGACATAGTCCGCACGTTCGGCGGATCAACTCCGAAAGTTGTTTCTGCACAGTCCAAATTGCATCATGCGAATCTGGACCGGGCCATGACCGCCGAGTTGCGGTTTCCAGGCGGGCACACGGGCCGGGTCCACTGCTCGATGTGGTCGTCGGATCTCCCGCGGTTCACAGCCAAAGTGGTGGGCGACCGCGGCGAACTGCGGCTCAATCCGTTGATACCTTTCCAGCGGTTTTCGGTCCGATCAGTTAACGCTAAACGCGTAGAGCGTTTCCCATCACGCCCCACCTACGCCTATCAGCTTGACGCTTTCGTTGCCGCCGTGTTGAACGGTGAACCGGTGAAGACGGGACCGCAGGACGCAGTCGAGAACATGACCGTCATCGATGCGATCTATCGCGCTGCCGGTCTGCCGCTGCGCCAGCCGGCGTAGCTGGTCACTGAAATCGTTGTCCCAGAAAGTATCCCGGACATAATTGGGCTCTTCGCAGTTGAGGGTGTAGAGGTGGTCGGCGCGTCGCTGCCGGGATAGGGGTCGAGGTCTTCTGATGATGGGAGTTTCCATACTGCCTATCAGAAGACCTCGACGTGCCTGACGCTACCTTCGCTTGCCCCGATCTGACCATGTTCTGCCGCCTTGATGAGCTCGGGCTGGAGGTGACCGGCCAACGCCTGCAGGCTGATCGGGCGGTGCTGGCGTGCCGGATCGTCGATGACGACTCGTGGTGTCGCCGCTGCGGGGAACAGGGCACCCCCCGCGACACCGTCACTCGGGAATTGGCGCATGAGCCGTTCGGGTGGCGGCCGACGACCTTGCTGGTCACCGTGCGCCGTTACCGGTGTGCCGGCTGTGCGCATGTGTGGCGCCAAGACAGCAGTGCTGCGGCCGAGCCGCGGGCCAAGCTGTCGCGACGGGCTCTGCGTTGGGCCTTGGAAGCCCTGGTGTGTCAACACCTGAGCGTGGCACGAGTCGCTGAAGGCCTCGGGGTGTCGTGGAACACCGCCAACAGCGCGGTGCTGGCCGAAGGCCGGCGCGTGCTCATCGACGATCCCGGCCGGTTCGACGGTGTGCGCGTCATCGGCGTCGACGAGCACGTGTGGCGCCACACCCGCAAAGGCGACAAGCACGTCACGGTGATCATCGATCTGACCGCGGTGCGCGACGGAACCGGTCCTGCTCGGCTGCTCGACATGGTCGAAGGACGCTCCAAACAGGCCTTCAAGACCTGGCTAGCTGAGCGGCCCAAATCCTGGCGTGACGGCGTGCAAGTCGTTGCGATGGACGGATTCACCGGGTTCAAGACCGCCACCAGCGACGAACTGCCCGAAGCGGTCGCGGTGATGGACCCTTCCATGTGGTCCGGCTCGCCGGTGACGCCCTCGATGAGTGCCGACGCCGCGTCCAGCTGGACACCTGCGGGCACCGTGGCCGCAAAACCGATCCGCTCTACGCCTGCCGGCACACCCTACACACCGGCGCCGACCTGCTCACCGACAAACAGAAGATCCGGCTGCACGCCCTGTTCGCCGCCGACGCCCATGTCGAGGTTGAAGCCACCTGGACGATCTATCAGCGCACCGTCGCTGCCTACCGCGAACCCAACCGGGCCAAGGGCCGCGCGATGATGCAGGCCGTGATCGACACCCTCAGCCGTGGCGTCCCCAAAGCCCTGCGCGAGCTCATCACACTGGGCCGCACGTTGAAGAAACGGGCCGGCGACATCCTGGCCTACTTCGACCGGCCTGGAACCAGCAACGGCCCAACCGAAGCCATCAACGGCCGACTCGAACACCTGCGCGGCTCCGCCCTCGGATTTCGCAACCTCACCAACTACATCGCCCGATCACTACTAGAAACCGGCGGATTCAGACCCCAACTACACCCTCAATCATGAAGAGCCCATAATTGTCTCGACTCGTGGACAGAACATAACCCTAGCTGTCAGCTGGTGAAATGCTCGTGGTTGATGTGTTCGGCGACGCGTAAGGCGTTGGCCGCCACCGTCAAACTGGGGTTCAACCCGGCGCTGGACGGGAAAAACGAGGAGTCCACCACATAGAGGTTGTCCACCTCGTGCGCTCGGTTATTCGCATCCAGCACACTGGTTTTCGGATCGGTGCCGAAACGGCACGTGCCGCAGACATGCCCGAGGTTCGCGTTGTTTTTGCCGCTGCCCAAAGGGAGTTTGCGAAACGGCTGCAACACCTCTTTCAGCTGCCGCAAAAACACCTTGCGCCGTTTCACCTCGCTAGGGTGGAGACGATACTGAATCCGCAGCCGCGGGCGGCCATCTGAGCCGGGCCGGTCGCTGGGCAGGACGCGGTTGTCCTGATAGGGCAAGTCCTCTGTGATCGCGGCCAGCACCAGCCCGCCTGTGACGAACCGCCGGTAGATCTGCCGAACCGCCGGATTGACCAAGCGCAGTGCCTTTCCCCTCAAGCCGGGACGATTGGTCAGCCATTCCACGGGCGGTATCGCGCCGAACGACTGAACGGTGCCGTATTTCTGCCCCTCCCAGAAATAGAAGTCGTTGAGGCCGATCTCCTTGTTGGGGGCAGTGATTTGCGAGTCGGGTCGCGGCCAGATCTCAATTGGGTCCAGCAGATGACGCATCAAGTTGCGGCCCACCTGATCCGAGCCGTTGGCTAACCCGCGCGGCCAATCCCCCGAGCGGGATTCGAGCAACAACACCGGCGTGGCCAGCGCGCCCGCAGCCACCACCACCACCGTGCCCTTGAGGGTCAGCGTAGCGCCACGATATTCGGCGATGACCTGCCGCACACGGGTGCGATCGGCGTCTAGACGCAGCACCCGACATTCGGCCAGCAGGCCGGCACCGTGCTCGGTGACGGCCGGCAGCACCGCATTGCGGGCGGCATCGTTTTTGCATGACCGCGGACACAGAAAAGCCTGACAAGTGGCACAACCTTCGGTGTACTCACACGCCATCGGCAGGTGGTAGGGATGCAATCCCCGGCCGACCAGATAGTCGACCAGCAGCTGATTGTCCGGCGAAAACGGCGGCGCCGCAGGAAGATCCACATCGGTCGCTTCGGGGCGCAGCGGATCCGGTGCGCCGCGGACCCCCAGCAGCTGCTCGGCCTGGGCGTACCAGGGCCGCATCTGGTCGTAGCTCACCGGCCAGGCCTCGGGCACAGTGGAATCTCCCGGGTCGCGAAAATTTTGCCGCGGTGTGAAATCACGTGCGAAAAACCGCTCGCAGACCATGCCGTACAGGGCCGACGACCCACCCGTGCCGCTGCCGATGAACGGCACAAACCGCTTCGCGAAACGCCCACTGATGTCTTCGATCTCATCGGTACAGCGTCCGGCCCGGGCCAACGCGTCGTAGAAGGCGTCGGCCGACCGGTACGCCAACGGCTCGGCGAGTTCGGGCATCGCTGCCCGAATCGTCGCGGGCGTTCCGGGCAGCGTCGAGCGTCCCTTCTCGACGAACAGCACCCGCCGGCCGGACCGGGCCAACTGGTAGCCCAGCGTCGCGCCGCCCATGCCGGTGCCCACGACGATCACGTCCCATGCGAGCTGTTCGGCCCTGTGCGCAGTCAGTTCGCCGTCAGCCACAATCACGCTCCTCCGCGACGATGGCACACAGCCTGGGCCGGGGAAGCATGACAGTACCACTCACCGTCACAAGCAAGTAGGGTGACGCTCCCGGCGCGGGGCTGGGCATAATATCGGTGCCACGTCGCCTGGCCCGACGTGCGCGACAACCTAAAAGGCCACCTTCGCTGAAAGGCCACCCTCGGCGATGAGATTTGTGCTCGCAAGCTACGGCGGTCGCGGTGATATCGAGCCCTCCGTCGTTGTGGGCCGTGAGCTGCTGCGCCGCGGGCACGACGTGTGCATCGCCGTCCCGCCTAACCTGGTGGGCTTCGCCGAACAAGCAGGCGGGCTTGCGGCGGTCGCCTACGGACTGGACTCGCAAGCCATTCTCGATGCGCAGCGCAGGTACTGGACGTGTTACTTTCGCACGCCCTGGAAGATTCGGGAACTGAACAGGTTAGGGCGCGAAACTGCGGAGTTCGCCACCCGCTGCTGGGAGGAAATGACCGCGACGCTGGTGTCGCTGGCGCACGGCGCCGACGTGCTCATCGCGGGCCTGATTTTCGAGCAGCCCGCTGCCAACGTCGCGGAGTATTACGACATCCCCTTGGCCACACTGCATTTCTTCCCAGTCCGGGCCCATGGCCAGCTCCTGCCGTTTTTGCCGCCGCCGTTGAGCCGGGCGGCGATGACGCTGAACGATTGGCTGGCTTGGCGCGGGACGAAGAAGGGTGAGGACGCGCAGCGCCGTGAACTGGGTCTGCCGAAGGCCACCCGCCCGGCGCCGCGACGCATCGCCGAGCGTGGATCACTGGAAATCCAGGCCTATGACGAGGTGTGCTTTCCCGGGCTGGCCACCGAATGGGCCAAATGGGATGGCCAGCGGCCCTTCGTCGGCGCGCTGGCACTGGAGTTGCCCACCGATGCCGATGACGACGTGTTGTCGTGGATCGCCGCGGGCACACCGCCGATCTGTTTCGGGTTCGGCAGTATTCCGGTGGAATCCCCGCCCGACACCCTCGCCATGATCAGCTCGGCCTGCGCGCGGTTAGGGCAGCGGGCGCTGGTGTGCGCCGGCTCGACGGATTTCCGTGCCCTCCCGCATCTCGAGCACGTCAAGGTGGTGGGCGCGGTCAATTACGCGGCGATCTTTCCGGCCTGCCGGGCGGTGGTGCATCACGGCGGGGCGGGCACGCTGGCCGCGGGTCTGCGCGCCGGCGTGCCCCAGTTGATCCTGTGGACCTTGCCCGATCAGCCGTTCTTCGGGGCTGCGGTGAAACGGCTGCGGGTGGGCACTGCCCGGCGTTTTTCGACGACCACCGAGAAAACGCTGGTCGCGGACCTGCGTAAGATCTTGGCCCCGTCCTATCTGGCGCGGGCCCGTCAGATCGCCGCCCAGATGACCCCGTCCGGTAAAAGCGCTGCGGCCGCCGCTGATCTGGTGGAAGATTTCGCCCGCGTGCGGCGGGTGGGCTGACCGGCGCAGGCGCCCGGCTGCGGCCGGCTCGCCTCCCTGAGTCCGGCTTGACCTCATTCCCCACCCTGCGGATCCCCGCCGCCCCAGCTGGCCGGCAACATCGGCATGGCCGGCCCATCGTCGGACCTGTCGCCGCCCAGAGTCGCCAGTCCCGCGGCCTGCTGCACGGCCTGGTCGCGCATCGTGCCGGCAAAACCCACCGGCCCCGCCCCGCTGTCCGACGCTGCCGCCTGCCCGCCCGGCGGCAGGCTCCACTCCGGTTCGACCACGACATTCATATCGGCGAACTCGTCGCCGTGACCGCGCCGCTTCGCGCGCCGGCGCCGCCGCGTCCGCGTCTCTTGCCGCGCGCTCACTGCCGGCGCCGCCGCGATATCGGGCTCTGGCGCTTTGCGTTTGGCGCTGGAGCTGGCACTGGCGCTCATCCCCGAGTCCTGGCCGACAACGGGCGGCACCGCGTAGGGCGGAACAAAACCCGCTCCCCCGGCGGGCGGCGGCGAAGCGGGCGTGGTGGCGGTGGCGGTGCCCGCTGCGGGCGCCGACGGCGGTGCCGGGGGCGGGCCGGGTGCGGTAGCCGACACCAGAAGGGTCGGGGCCGTCCCGGCGACCGGCAACACGGTGGGTGCAGCCGCAGCGGGTGCCAGCGCCGGCGCAACGGGCTGCGCAGAGGCGGCCAGCCCGGCCAGCCCGGCCAGTCCCGCCCCTGCCCCGGGAACGATGGCCGGGCCGGCGCCGGTCGCCAATGCCGCCGCGTTCTCGGCGGTAAAGATGCCGAGCTGCTCGATATGCAGCGGAATGTCGAACAGCGCCCAGTCGATGACGTATTGGAAAGCCAACGTCGGATTCTGCAGCAAATAGGTGCCGAACTGTTGTGCGTCCTCAAACAGTTCGAGCGATCGGACCACCCACCAGATGGCTTGGCCCGGGTCTGCGTAAGAGTCGTAGTCGGCCCCGTTGACTGTGCCCGCGGCCGGATTCCAATTCACGCCGAAGTTCTTCAGCACATTCGCGACGACGTTGTCGAACCAGTAATCGATCTTCGGGTCGTGGGCCACCAGAGTGTTTCCGATGCCAATCTGTTCCAGAAACTGCCGAAGCCATAGCGGAATCTCCAACGGGTTGTCGCCGGACAGCGGGATGCCGTCGGTGTAGATATAAGACGGGTTCGGGGCGTTGGATTTGGCGATCGCAGGTGCAGGGTCGGTCTGTGGTGTCGCCGCCACCGCAGCTCCGGCGACCGCGTGATAGGTGCTCATCGTGGTGGCAGCCTGGATCCACATGCGCGCGTAGTCTGCCTCGTTGAGCGCAATCGGAATGGTGTTGATCCCAAAGAAATTCGTCGCCACCAACACTGCGTGGGTGGCGTGGTTGGCGGCCAGCTCCGCCAGGGTCGGCATGGCCGCCAGCGCGTCGGTGTACGCCGCCGCCACGGTTTCCTGCCGGCCGGCGACCGCCGCGCTGTTGGCGCTGGCCTGCATCAGCCATGTCAGAAACGGCACAAATGCGGCCACGAACGACTCCGCGCTCGGCCCTTCCCATGCGCCGGCTTGCACCGCGGCCAGCACAGCGCTGAGTTCTTCGGCTATCGAGGAGTACTCGGCGCTCAACGACCGCCAGGCTTCGGCGGCGGCCAGTAACGATCCGGGGCCGGGGCCGCTGCTCAACAAGGCCGAATGCACCTCCGGCGGAGCGGCCATCCAGATAGGCGCGGTCACCGTCAGCCAGTCATGTCGCGATACGACGCCGCGTCACCGTCGGCAGAGCCGACGCCCGCCGGCCTGGCGATCAGCGCTTCGGTGGCTACCCGCGTGGCCGTTTGGCCGTCGGGAAGGACGTGCACGGTCACGACAACACTCCTCGGTGACGACCGAACAGTCAGATGAACATGATTTTCATTAGTATCAGGAGCGAGACGTTATCGCGCTCCCGCGGTTATGGCAAGGGCCGGTTGCTACCTGCCGGTTGCGGTACGCGCGAGCGCGCGATAACCGGGCTCGGCGAATCGCCGAGCGGCGACCCGCATCTCCTCGGTGATCCGATGGCTCTCGGCTGGCTCACCGGTGAATGCGCGGGGTGTCAGCTCCTTGGAGTAGAACCGCGACTCCACACCCATGCGGTGCCTTGTCGTGGCGTCGGCTGTCAGCCCGAAATGCGGGAGCACGTCCTGCCACACCGCGGCGGGCAGGTCGGCATGGTCGAGGCAGAGGCGCTGCGCCGGGTCCGCCCCGGCCGCCGCTAGCATCGCGCCGAGGGTGCGTGCCGCGAATTCGACCCGGCTCATGGCCGGGACCGCAGCCCGATCCAGGCCGAACAGCCACGCGGCCTGCGCGGGCGCGGTCTGGACCCGCAGCCAATCGGGCGGTTTGGCACACAATGAGGCCAGGACACGCACCGGCTCTCGCTGGACCCAAACCCACGGCGTTTCAGGAAAGGCCGCGGCCAGGACCGCACGGCGGCGGATATTCCAGCTCGAGCACTTGAGCACCAGCAACCGGTCGTGCTGGTGCCGGCATCGGGCCAGCGCCCGCACCACCAGCCGCACCAACCGGACCAGTGTGGCCTCCGTGAGCCGGCCCGGATCGAGCCCGAGTAGCGCGTTGAGCGGCGCCGGCTCAGCAAGCACAACCACGCCGGGTACCGTTCGCAGCAGCCGGGACACCAGCGTCGATCCGCACCGCGAGAGGTGAAAGATCATGCCCGCCGGTTCCAGCGACGGCTCCCCGTCGAGAGCCTCCAGCGCGTCGAGTCCGGTCCGGACCAGGGACCGCGCCCGCGGACCGGCCGCCCAGCGGGCGACGGTCTGGTCGAAAAACGGTTCAACGAAGGATTCGCCCGACAAATCGGCCCAGTAGACCACCGGTGCCGGACCGGAAAAGTCGACGCTGATCGGGGTCCAGCGGACAAGATCGGCGAGCTCCATCAGCCGTCGGGCAGCCGGACCAGGAATCCACTGGTGATCAGGGTTCGGGCCAGTTCGATCTGCTGCGCCGCCGACAGCCCGGGCAGGTCACATACCCGAAACGGCTCCGTGCTTTTCGCCACAAACGACATCGCGGCGTGGTGGTCGGCAGCGGCGTTGATGACCAATTGCGCAAAATGCAGGGCGACACCTCCCGGGGTCGTGGTCACCCGCGCATACAACGGTCGGTATTTGACCACCAGCGTGTGCCCGTCGATCCCGGCGGCGTTCGCGACAGCCTGCCCGACCGGTGGGCATCGGCCGCGCTTGACCAGGACATCCTCCAGTTCGCCGAGACCTTCGGCAATGACGCCGGGTTCTTCGAGGACGCTGGTGATCTCGCGCACCAGCATATTTACCCTCGCGCGCACCTCGGCGTCATCGAGGTGCCGCGGCGGCAGCTGGGTGTGCACGCGATCATCGGACAGACTCAGCGAATACAGCGCACGGGTGACCAGCGTCAGCAGGGTGGGCGCGTGGATCCCGACGGTCAAATGAACTGATGGCTGCGCGGTTGTCTCGGCCGCGTGAACGCGTCCGCGCGGCAAATACAGCACGTCACCGACCTCCAGGCGCAGGCTGGTCGGCGCCGGCAGTTCAGCCGTGTTCACCGGCGCCCGGCGCTGCATCTGGTGCGGTGACACGTCAGCGCCGTCGTACAAGTGCCAGATCTTGGATCCCTGGATCTGCAGGATCAACACGTCATGCGCGTCGTAGTGGGCGACGAAACCCTGAGAACCAGGGGGCGTGATATAGGCGTTGACCTTGGTTGCGAAGTTCAGCTCGACTTCGATGGAATGCGTCAGCGACGCGATCGCGCGGACATACTGCTCGATACCGTCCAAGACGATGGTGTAACCATCGGCGAAGTCGTTGCGGACGCGGTCGAGATCCAGGCTGCCGTCCGCTCGCCGATAGGCATCGGAGTGATGTTTCTCGGTGCCCCGGACCAGCCGCATCGCCCAGGCCGGGCCCGGCTCAGACCGGAACAGCTCCACCAGCACCTCGGCCGCCGACGACGCGTCCAGCAGGCTATCGAAGTAGCCCGCACAGCTGCGTTTGACGTGGTAGTGCGACACACCCCAGATCTCGTTGAGAAAGGTGTCGACCGGCAGCGGTGCCAGCAACCAGGCGAGTGATAAATCAGCGTTGACGCCCGATAAGCGTTGGCCCATCAGCCGTGATCTCCGCCCTCTTCGGCCGCACCGGCCTGATCCGGTATCCAGCTGTGCGGCACCATCGAAATTCTAGGGGCCTCGCCGGATTCAGCGCCGGTGAGGCTGGTCAAATCTGCGAGCCGGCCCCGGCCCACACCGGCAACGAATCCGGGCAGAACGCCGCCGCATCAACGGTGCGATACGGCATAGTGAAGAGACTGCAAAGCCTCAGGCGAACTATCTGCCGCGGGCTATGCTGCTGGGCGGCTGGGCCAAGGGGGCAGCGCCACCGCTTTCATCCTGAGGTGAAAGGCCAGAATCCCCGATGAAATATGTGCTGGCGAACTGGGGAACCCGCGGCGAAGTCGAACCCTTTGTCGCAGTCGCGCGGGAACTGCTGCGCCGCGGGCATGAGGTATGCCTGGCCGTCGCTCCTGAGATGGTCGATTTCGTCGAGGCGGCCGGGCCGGCGGCGGTCGCCTATGGCCCGGACTTGCAGACCATCCTCGACGCCCACCGCGACTACTGGACGTTATTTTTCCGCACCCCGTGGAAGATCCAGGAACTGAACAGGTTGCTGCATGAGGTGTCCGAGCCGCTCAGCCAGTCGCGAAAGAAGGTCACCGCGACGCTGACGTCGCTGGCTGACGGAGCCGACGTGCTTATCACCGGCATGAATTTCGAGGACGCCGCCGCTAATGTCGCGGAGTATTGCGATATCCCGCTGGCCACGCTGCATCACTTCCCGCTGCGGGCCAACGGCAAGCTGCTGCCGTTCCTGCCCCCGCCGGTGGGCCGCTCCGCGATGACAGTGTTCGAGTGGCTGTCGTGGCACGGAACGAGGAGGCTCGAGGATGACGCCGAGCGCCGGGCATTCGGTTTGCCGGAGGCGACCGTCCCCTGGCCACGGCGGATCGCTGAACGTGGATCGCTGGAAATCCAGGCCTATGACGACGTGTGCTTTCCCGGACTGGCCGCCGAATGGGCCAAATGGAATGGCCAGCGGCCTTTTGTGGGTGCACTGACGATGGCATTGCCCACCGATGCCGATGAGGATGTCTTGTCGTGGATCGCCGCGGGCACACCGCCGATTTGCTTCGGCTTTGGTAGCGTATCGGTCGAATCCCCGGCCGACACGCTGGCCATGATCAGCACCGTCTGCGCGCAGCTGGGGGAACGCGCATTGGTGGGGGCCGCCGGGACTGATTTCGGCGATCTTCGCCGATTCGAGCACGTCAAGGTGGTGAGCGCACTCAATTACGCGGCGATCTTTCCAGCCTGCCGCGCGGTGGTGCACCACGGCGGCTCCGGCACCACCAACGCGGGCCTGCGCGCCGGCATCCCCACCCTGATCCTGTGGACCTTGCCTGATCAGGCGCTGTGGGGAGCCGCGGTCAAACGGCTGCAGGTGGGCACCGCCCGGCGTTTTTCGGCCACCACCGAGAAAACGCTGGTCGCGGACCTGCGCAAGATATTGGCCCCGCCCTACCCCGCGCAGGCCCGCGCGATCGCCGCCCAGATGAGCAAACCCGCTGACAGCGTCGCCGCGGCCGCTGACCTGGTCGAAGATTTCGCCCACCGCAAGCGTGCCGGCTGACCGGCGACGGCGCACCCGGGTCACATCAGAACGACTGATCCAAGCGCGTGACCTGTTACGGCCAATTTCGGGTCGCTAGCCCAGCTAGTGGATTACACTTCCGGGCGGGCTGGACGGGGACGCGATCTCCGATTTTCGTTTTGCGGAACGCGCACGTCACCGGAAAGACTGAGGTCTGCGATGCCTGAAGGCGTGTTCGGACGCAGCGACGCCGAGATCGACCTCTTGGTGCGCGGTATGCGGTCGGGGATCGCCGTGGTGGGCTTCGGCTACATCGGCACCGTGATTGGCGCCGTGCTGGCCGATCGCGGCTGGCCCGTCACGGGGATCGACGTGCGACCCAGCGTTGTCGACGAGATCAACCTGGGCAAAACCACCGTGCCGGAACCCGGCCTTAACGAGCTGGTGTCCAACAACGTCCGAGTCGGCCGGCTGCGCGCCACGACCGATTTCGGCGCGCTGGCCGACAACGATTTCGTCATCGTGACCGTCGGCACGCCGCTCGGCCCGGACTTCGAGCCTATTGTCGATGACATCAAGGCGGCGGCGTGGGCGGTGGGAAAGCATCTACGGGCCGGCCACCTGGTCATCCTCAAGAGCACAGTGCCACCCGACACCACTGAAAAGCTGTTTCAGCCGATCGTCGAAGAGGCCTCGGGGCTGCGGGCCGGGGTCGACTTCGGGTTGGCGTTTTGCCCTGAGCGGCTCGCCGAGGGCCAAGCCATCCACGAACTGATGTCGATCCCCATCGTCATCGGCGCTGTCGATGAGCGCAGCGCTCGGGCCTGCGCCACCCTGTGGCGACACGCCCTGGGAGTGGAATCTATTGTCGTCGACGATCCGCGCACCGCCGAAATGGTCAAGCTTGCCGACAACGTCTGGATCGACCTCAATATCGCGCTGGCCAACGAATTAGCCAAGATCTGCGACCGGCTCGGCATGGACGTGCTGCAGGTCATCGAGGCCGCGAACACAATGCCGAAGGTCAACCAGAATGTCAACATCTTGCGGCCGAGTATGGGCGTGGGCGGCTCCTGCTTGACCAAGGATCCGTGGTTCGTCAACCACTTGGGCGACTCCCTCGGGTTGGATCTGGCAATTCCCCGGACGTCACGAACGGTCAACGACACGATGCCGGCCTACACCTACGGGCTGCTCACACAGATCCTCGCTGATCAGGGCAAAACGATCGCCACCAGCAGGATCGCGGTCTTGGGTATCGCGTTCAAAAACAACACCGGTGATTGCCGACTCACACCGACCAAACATGTCATCGCGTTGCTCGAGGAGTCCGGCTGCGCCCTGTCGGTCCATGATCCGTGGGTGGCGGCCGAGGAGGCCCTCACGGTGACGAAGATCCCCTTGACCGCAGACATCGAGTCAGCGGTCGAGGATGCCGATGCCCTGGTGGTCCTCGCGGGCCACCGACAGTTCCACCAGATCCCGCTGGCCCGGCTCGCGGATCTCGCAGCAGCCCGGTGCGTGTTCCTTGATGGCCGCAATAGCTTCGACCCGGCAGCTGTGCGCGCCGCCGGGTTCATCTACAAGGGCATCGGTCGATAGCAGGCCGACAGCCCACCGTCAACCGGCACGCAGAAGCGAAGGGGCGTTCATGTCCGATGTCGTCGTCACAGGCGGCTACGGCTTCATCGGATCGCACTTGGTCACCGCGTTGCTGAACCGGGGAGACACGGTCACGGTTTTCGACCGCGCCAAGGACACTCGCGACAGCAGTATCGACTTCGACCAGCATGCCAACTTCCGGTTTGTGCGTGGCGATGTGACCGATCTGACCGCGCTCGAACAAGCCCTGACGCCCGGCGTCGAAACAGTCTTCCACCTAGCCGCAATCGTCGGTGTCGAAAACTATCTCAAAGATCCCCTCCGGGTTCTCGACGTCAACGTGACCGGCACCCGCAACGTCCTCGAGCTGAGCCGCCGACACGGGGCACGCGTGGTGTTCGCCAGCACATCTGAGGTGTTCGGGAAAAACCCGAACCCGCCATTTGCCGAAGACGACGACCGCGTCCTCGGGTCGACGAGGACCGCGCGGTGGAGTTACAGCACCAGCAAGGCCATGGCCGAGCATCTGGTTTTCGCGATGTACACGACCTATGCACTGCCGGTCACGGTGGTCCGGTACTTCAATGTCTACGGTCCACGGCAGAATCCGATATTCGTAATTTCACGGAGCATTCACCGAATCCTTAACGGCCGCAGGCCATTACTCTACGATTCAGGTCACCAGACCCGCTGTTTCACCTACGTCGACGACGCCGTCGCGGGCACCTTGCTCGCTTCCGATAGCACTGCGGCGATCGGTGAGGCCTTCAATCTTGGGAGTATGACCGAGACGAGTGTGGCGGACGCGGTCGCTCTGGCGATCAAAATCGCGAATGTCGACTCGGTGTCGGGTCCCGACGTTGTTACCACCGCGGCGCGCTATGGGGACCGCTATGAGGACATCCCGCGACGTATCCCCGACTCGACCAAGGCGCAGCGGGAGCTCGGATGGCGGCTTCGAGTCGGCCTCGAGGAAGGGATTCGCCGCACGATCGACTGGGCGCGCGCCAACCCGTGGTACCTCGAAGAACCGACGAAGTGAAAAGTGTTGATCAGCAATGAAATTCGCGTTGGCATGCTATGGAACCCGTGGTGATGTCGAGCCCGGTGCCGCGCTCGGCCGTGAACTGCTGCGCAGGCGGCATGAGGTGCACAAAATCCTGGACCCGTCCTACCTCACCCGGGCCCGCGAGTTCGCGTCCCGGATGACCACAGCCGCCGACAGCGTCGCGATGGCTGCTGACCTGGTGGAAGACTTCGCCCGCCGGCGGCGTTTCGGCTGATCGGCCACACCCGGGCCGGTCGGATGCCGCCGCCGACCAGGGCCTGGTGCGGGTGAATCCTTAGAGCTGCCCGGTATCGGCGTCTTTCATGGCTTTCTGCGCGTGCGCCACCTGCTCTGCGGTGTAGCCGATCAACAACGCCACCCCGCCGAGCAGCATGACGACCGCCGCGAGCCACTGCAGTCCGTAGGTGTAGCCATGGTCAAGTGCCAACCGCTGCGCGGCATTCATGGCTTTCACCGGCCCGTTGATGCCGCCCAAGTGCCGTGTGTGCGCTGTGATGACCGCCTGGATGACCACCAGCACCAGCGGCCCGCCGAGGCTTTGCAGCATCACCGCAACCGCCGAGGCGGGCCCGATGCGGTCGACGCCGACACTGGCGATCAACGACAGCCCGAGCGGGACGCTGATCATGCCCAGACCCACTGCGCCGACGGCGACCGGCAGCACCAGGTTCGGGAAGTAGGGCATACCGGAGTTGAGCCGCGAACCGCACAGCAACGCCCCCAGCACCACGATGCTGCTGGCGATCACCAGCACCCGCGGGGAAAACCACACCACCAACCGTGACGCCACGGCGACCCCGACCGCCAGCGCGATGGCGAACGGCACGAAACCGATCGCTGTGTGCAGCGGGGTATAACCCATGATGTTCTGCACATACAGGGCGACCAGCACGGTCAGGGTGAAATTCACCCCGCGGGACAAGAACATGGCCGCAAAGGTGGCCACCCGGTTGCGGTCACTGAACAGGCTGAACGGCACGACGGGGTTCTCGGCTGTGCGCTCGACCACGGCGAACGCCACGCACGCGGCCAGGGCCACCAGGCCTGAACCGAGTGTGGGAGCCGACAGCCAGCCCTTCTCCGGGCCTACCGATAAGCTGAACACCGCCGCAATACAGATCACCGTGGCCACGACCGCCCCGGTGGCGTCGAGCTTCATCCGCTGCTGCTTCTGGGTCTCTCGCAGGCTGACGCGGGCCAAATAGAGCACCAGCAGCCCCATCGGCACGTTCACCAAAAACGCCAGGCGCCATGACACATCCGTGACCGCCCCACCCACGACCAAGCCCACCACCGCGCCGATACCGCCCATCGCGCCGAACACCGCCGTCGCCGCATTGCGTTCGGGTCCCTTCGGGAGATTCGTCGCCACCAGCGCGATACAGGTCGGTCCGATGATCGCAGCTGCCATGCCGTGCAGCAGCCGCGCTAAAACCAGGGTCGCCCCGTCCCAGGCGATTCCGCATATGACCGAGGCGAAGGTGAAAAGCGCGACACCGGCGATGAAGGCGCGCTTGCGGCCGATGGTGTCGCCGAGGCGGCCGCCCAGCAGGATCAGACCACCAAAGGTCAGCACATACGCGGTGATCACCCAGCTGCGCCCGGCATCCGAGAGGCCTAGCTCGTTTTGGATCTTCGGAAGCGCCAAAACTGCGACGGGGCCATCCATCGACGCCATGAGCTGGATGCCGCCAATCGTGACGGCGACACCGACGAACCGGCGAGACAGCGCCCAAGCCGGCAGATGCCGTCTCGACCGGCGCAACGTGGCCGAGTCGGCGGGTATCGGGGCCGCTGAGTCCGTCTGCCGTGTCGTCTTGCGAGCTAACGACTGCTCTGCGTCGTCGAGAGCCGCCATAGCGGCTGACCCTACAGCAAACGTGCGCCGGGCGGTCGCCGGTCCCCGCCGAATACCGGCACGGGGCTATCCGCGCCCATGAGCGCGCCCGAGACGTTACGGCTGCGCTTCACCTGACGGTGCACGTGTAATACGGTCGCGCCATGAGTGACTATGAGGTCGAGGCGGTGGATCGGCTGCCCTTCAGCACTGCGGAAAAAGCCGCGCGTTACCGCACCGAGAACTATCAGGGAGCGGTGGGGCTCAACTGGTATAACACCGATCCCACCTTGCAATTCATGATGGCCTATTATCTGCGGCCCGACGAGTTGGCATTCGCCGAGCCGCATCTGACGCGCATCGGCGAGCTCATGGGTGGACCGGTGGCGCGGTGGGCTGAGGAGACCGACCGGAACCCGCCGCGGCTGGAGCGCTACGACCGTTGGGGACATGACATCAGCCGGGTGGTGATGCCGCCGTCGTTCATCGAGTCCAAGCGTGCGGTGCTGGACGCCCAGAAGACCCTGCGTGACGCGGCCCGGCGCGCCGGGATGAACCCGGCAGTGCCGTTGTTCGCGTCCAACTATTTACTCGACCAGGCCGACATCGGGATGGGCTGTGCGCTGGGCACCGGCGGCACTATGGTCAAGTCGCTGGTGGCGGCCTACGCGCCGGCGGATGTCCGGGAGTATGTGCTGGCCAAATTCGCGTCCGGGGAATGGGACGGTGAGACCGCGCAGCTGCTCACCGAACGCACCGGCGGCTCCGATCTGGCCGCGCTGGAGACGACCGCGACGCGCTGCGGGGACGCTTGGCTGCTCAACGGCTTCAAGTGGTTCGCCTCCAACTGCAACGGCCAGGTCTTCGTTGTGCTGGCCAAGCCGGTGGGCGCCCCGGACTCCACCCGCGGTGTAGCCACGTTCCTTGTGTTGCGGACGCGCCGCGACGGTTCGGCCAATGGTGTGCGGATCCGGCGCCTCAAGGACAAGCTGGGCACCCGCTCGGTCGCTTCCGGAGAGGTGGAATTCGTTGATGCCGAAGCCTTTCTGCTTTCCGGGGAGCCGAGCGGCGACGCCGGCCCGGCTGACGGTAAAGGGCTCGGCCGCATGATGGAGCTGACCAACGCCGCTCGGCTGGGTATCGCACTGTTCGCCCTCGGCAACGCGCGCCGTGCCCTGGTGGAGTCGTTGTGCTACGCGTGGGCGCGGCGGGCATTCGGTGAGCCGCTCCTCGACAAACCGCTGATGCGACGCAAGCTGGCTGAGATGATCGTGGACGTTGAAGCCGCGCAGGCTATGGTTTTCGACGGGATCGGATTCGCTAACCATCAGCAGCCCAAGGTTATTCGCCAGCGTATCGCGGTCCCGGTCACCAAGCTGAAGGTGTGCCGGCTCGGTATCACCATGGCGTCGGATGCGATCGAAATCCACGGCGGCAACGGCTATATCGAAAACTGGCCGGTGGCGAGGATTTTGCGTGACGCCCAGGTGAACACCATCTGGGAGGGCCCCGACAACATTCTCTGTCTGGACGTGCGGCGGGGCATCGAGCAAGCCCACGCCCACGAGTCGCTGCTGGCGCGGATGCACGACGCGGTGTCGGTGTCCGACGACGACGATACGACGCGGCTGGTCGCAGACCGCGTCGCGGATCTGGACGCGGCGATCACCGCGTGGAGCAAACTCGAGCGCGGCGTGGCTGAAGCGCGGCTGTTTCCGCTCACGCAGTTCATGGGCGACGTGTACGCGGCCGCTCTGCTCGTCGAGCAGGCCGCCTGGGAGCGGGCCAGCCGACACGCTGAGCGCAAAGCACTGGTCGCCAGGCTGTACGCCCAGCGTTACCTCGCCGAGCGGGGCCGGCTTCGTGGTATCGACGCGGAAAGCGACGAAGCGCTGGAACGTTTCGGCGAGCTGGTGGACGGCGCTCTGAGGATGCAGTGAGAGCAGCCGCCCGCCGTTAAATGGGGATCAGCGCGTGCTTGCGCTGCACGTGCTGAACCTGCTTGTCACGTAACAGGTGTAGCGCCTTGCGCAGCAGCAGCCTGGTCTGGTGCGGTTCGATCACCGCGTCGATAAACCCGCGTTCCGCGGCGATCCACGGGGTCGCCATGTTGAGGTTGTAGTTCTCGATGAAGCTCTTCTTGATCGCCTGTGCCTCAGGGGTGGTCGGATCCGGGAACCGCTTCATCAACAGCTGCGCCGCGCCCTCGGCGCCGATGACGGCGATCCGCGCGGTGGGCCACGCGAAGTTCAAGTCCGCGGTCAACTGTTTCGACCCCATCACCGCATAGGCCCCTCCGTAGGACTTGCGCACCGTGATGGTCACCTTCGGCACATCGGCTTCCACCACCGCGTACAGGAACCGGCCGCCGCGTTTGATGATGCCGTTCTTCTCCTGCTCGACCCCCGGCAGGAAACCCGGGGTGTCGACGACGAAAATCAGGGGCAGGTTCATCGTGTCGCAGAACCGGATGAACCGTGCCGCCTTGTCTGAGGCCTCGTTGTCGATCGAGCCGGACAACACCATCGGCTGGTTGGCGACCACACCGACCGGATGCCCGTCGACCCTGGCGAAACCGGTGATGATGGCCTGCCCGGCCTGCGCGCCGACGTCGAGGAAGTCGCCGTCGTCGAAGATCCGCAGCAAGATCTCGTGCATGTCGTAGGCCGCGTTGTCGTTATCGGGAACGATCGAGTCCAGCTCAAGGTCATGCGGGGTGATCTCCGGCTCCAGGCCGGGATTGACGATCGGCGGCCTGTCGAAGCAGTTCGACGGCAAGAACGACAGAAAGTCGCGCACATACTGAAACGCTTCAGCCTCGGAGTTCACGACCTGGTGGATGTTGCCGTAGCGGGCTTGGGCGTCGGCACCGCCGAGCTCGTCGAGGGTCACATCCTCGCCGGTGACTTCCTTGATCACGTCGGGCCCGGTGACGAACATGTAGCCCTGGTCGCGCACCGCGACGATGAGATCGTCCTGGATCGGTGAATATACCGCTCCCCCAGCGCATTTACCGAGAATCAGTGAAATCTGCGGGGCTAGACCGGTCAGCCGTTCATGGCGGGCGCCGAGCTCGGCGTACCATGCCAGGGAGGTCACCGCATCCTGGATCCGGGCCCCGCCGGAGTCGTTGATCCCGATGATCGGGCAGGCCACCTTCGCGCACCATTCCATCAGGTGAGCAACCTTGCGGCCGAACATTTCTCCGACTGTGCCGCCGAACACGGTCTGGTCGTGGGAGAACACCCCCACCGGGCGGCCGTCGATCCTGCCGTGGCCAGTGACCACACCGTCACCGTAGAGCGCGTTGGGATCGCCCGGGGTGCGGCACAGCGCGCCGATCTCCAGAAAACTGCCCGGGTCCAGCAGAGCGTGGATACGGTCGCGTGCGCTTGGGATACCTTTCTTCGCGCGCTTGGCCGCGGCCTTCTCGCCGCCGGGTTCTTTGGCCAGTTCCAGTTTTTCGCGGAGTTCGGCCAGCAGCTGCGCGGTGGTCTTCGTACTCACCTGCGGGCCTTCTGTTCGGCTTCGATCCGGTTGAGGGCTTCGCTCATATGCGCTCCCACCTTGGCGATGTACGGCTCGTCGATGACCTGGATGTGTTCGCCGCCGATGTGCACGATCTCCAAATCGGACACGTATTCACCCCATCCGCCGTCGGGTTGGCGGATGGCGTAGCGCGGCTCGAACATGATCGCGTCGTCGTGGTAGCGGTCGGCCATGTAGAGGGTGACATGCCCGTCGTATGGCTGGATCTGTACGGTGTCCAGCGCCCGGTTGTCCAGATATGAGGTGCGCTGGTGTTCGATGATCCCGGCCGGGATTTGCACACCGCTGGCCCTGACCGCTTCTAGAACGAATTTCACCTGACCCTCGTCGTCGAGTTGTTCGAGCTGCTCGTAGGGAATCTCGGGGATGGTGACGTTGAATGTGCGCTCGGCGAAGCGCGCGTAGCGCTCCCAGCGTTTGCGGATCTCCTCTTTGGTCTGCGGGATTTCTTCGCCGGGGCGCACGGTGTCGATGAGCCCAACGAACGGGATATCGCAACCCAGCCGTTTCAGCCCGATCGCGCACGCGTAGGCCAGCGCGCCGCCCAGCGACCACCCGGCCAGAATGAACGGCCCCTCGCCCTGCATCTGCACCAGCCGGGGCACGTAGCGCAGCGCGCGTTCCTCGATCGTGCCCTCGACCCGCTCGAAACCATACATCGGGGTGTCCGGCGGCAGGCGCTTGAGCAGGGGCTCGTACACCACCGTCGAACCGCCGGCCGGGTGGAACACGAACACCGGGATTTTCGTGGAGCCTTCCGCACGCGCCCGTAGGGTGCGGACGAACCCGTCGACTTGCCCGGCCTCCAGATGCTCACGCACCTTCTCGGCCAGCGCCTCGATCGTCGGTGCGGACACCACATCCTCGACGGTGATCGGG